>DMFR01000299.1:2566-30663 GCA_003450125.1 Prolixibacteraceae bacterium
ACACAGATAGTACTCAGATAGCATTAATTTATCCCCTCTTAAAACCGGAGAGAATAGGAAGAGGGTAAGGGGAGAAAAAAGGGCGGGAATGAAAGGAAAAATGAGATGGAAAGAGATAAAAGTATGTTTGGCATGTTAGGAATGAAATGCCGCTGGCAACTAGCTACTGGTGAGTTGAACCTTGATCGGTGCGTCTTTGCGAGTGGAAAGCTATTTTGAATAGCCACAATGCAGCAATGACAGAGAATATTTTGCATCTTTCATCAGAGCAATGGCTTCCATCAGGGCGTCATTGCGAGAGGGAAGCTATTTTGAATAGCCACAATGGGGGTATGACAGTGAATATTTAGGATACTATGGAATTTCTTTTTATACAGTCATTGGGAAAAAGTCAATCATTGGGATATTAAAAACCTTATCATTATTAATTTAACCTTAGTAACTTTTGGCTAACCCATCAGCTTAACCTTATTTACCTTTAAACTGATGAAGATATAAATCACTATGCATAAGGTAAATAAGGTTAGGTTCAGGGGTTTATCAATGTTACTAAGGTTAAATTAATAAAGATAAGGTTTTTAAGAATTAAGTGACATTTCATGATTTGATATCTAAATCATTGCGGCTAATATTCAATAGCATATAAAATCTGTCATTGGCAGGAACGAAGCAATCCCTTCAAATAGTTTATAATCTAACATTAAAATAGATTGCTTCGTTCCTCGCAATGACGGCCTGATAGAGATGGAGCATACAAACAAAGGCTTTTGTTTAATATATAATAAGATACAAAATCGGTCACCAGCAGGAAGGAAGTAATCTGTAAGCATTTAATGGACAATAGATTACTTCGTTCCGATCTCAATGACAACACTGATTGAGGTTCCCAATAAATACATGATAGATTTAGTCAAAATAGCAGATACACGATTCCAGGCCATCAGGCCAGGTCAAGGGCCACGATTTCGTGGTCGGTGATCCGGGGAACGGATACGGTGATCTTTCCTTCAAGGATTTCAAAATTAAGCTTTTGATTGCTGATCAACAGTTTAACACCCTTTACCTTTATTCCCTCTGGAATCTGGATACTTACCTTTGCATCGACCGGGATCAGTTCACGGAAAGGGCCTTTGAGCATCATGGGGTTGGTAAAATTCACCAGATGGACGGTCATGGAGTCCTTTTGCCTCCAAACGGTGACATCAATGATCCCCGGTCCTTTTACCTCAACGATCGGCTGTTCATTGAGCGCCCAAAGGACGGTATTGCGGATCAACTTGCTGTGGTCCTGGGACATGATCTGCCAGAAGGCACGGTCAATGTCACCGGGAAAGTAAGCTACCCTTCCTTTGCCTACTTCACGCAGGTACAACTCACGGGTATGGGTTTCCGGCTCACGGGGATAAACATCCTCCATGGGCAAATCAGGATAGGTGGAAATCAGGGTAACGGGTTCCGGAAATTCAGTTTGGGGAACAACTTTGACCTGGTAAGTGGTATTGATGATCCGGAAGGCATCCTCCAATTCCCTGAGCACGGGATGGAATTCATGAGTCACAGGGTTCCCTTTCAGGCGCAGATAACTGTTCTGAAGTGGGCCTTCCACCTGACCGCTGTATGAAACGCCCAGGAGGTCCTTCAGTCCGAAATCTGCTCTTGGCTTTCCTTCCTCATCATAAAGGGAAGTTTCAAAGGTGACTACAATACTTCCTCCCCCCTCGACAAAGCTTTTAATCTGGTTGCACTGAACATCGGAAAGGGAGTAGATATTGGGGAGAACCAACAGCTTGAAAGGCTTCAGATGTTCCTCATCGAGCAGGCTGGCATTGACCATTTCAAACGGGACGCGGTTTTCCACAAGGGCATGGTACATCCCCGATGCATGATCACCACTTTTCTGCTGCCATGGTTTCAATCCGTAAACAGGTTCCTGCTCAGAGAAGACCATACCCACACGTGCTATGGGAGCGGTATTTCGAAGGTAGCGCTCATTGCGGTATAGATCCTGATAGATTTTATCCACTGTATCGAGCCAGCGCCGGTCATAGAGAACACCGGAGAATTTGGTGAACCAGGGCCTCATGCCATTGGCAGTTCCTTCGGCCACCCACACCCTGATCTCTGCCTCACTCTGTACCGAATCCTTCCAGCGGTATTGTTCTTCAACCCCCACACTGAAGATACCGCCCAGCGGCTTCATACCGATGGAGGCCCTCAATTCCTTGGCCACCTTGCCGTTCGACCACGGGGGAATAGCTCCACTCCTTGCCTGATGATCGGTAAAAACAATATCAGAAAGCTTACCTGTAATGACCTTATCAGGAAACCCATTGGGGATAAAGCGAGAAGTAGATTTTTGTTTTCGGATGATACCATCCCACAATACCCAAAGTTCTTTAAGTCGTAAAGTATTCCATTCATTCCATTTCAACCATGAAGGATCAAAGTGGTTGGAGGAACGGGGAAGTTCCATTCCTGAGAAGGCTTTGAAGTTGCGGGTGCAATGCTCGCAATAACAGATTCCATGCCCTGCCCAACGGTTGGAAAAGATACCGTCAGGAGCATATCGTTCCATGATCTCCCGGTGTATTTGGCTCATGAATTCAAAATTGTAAGGCCCCAGGGCACAAGTCACCCATAGATCAGGATTGGCCCAATGGCGACGCTTTTCACCATTGGCAGTTACGGCAATCCAGTCAGGATGGGCATCCATGACATCCTGCCTAGCAGCATGGGGATCGGTTCTGGCCATAATGGACATATCCATCTTACGGCAGCCCTTTACCAGATAACCGAAGGGATCAGAGTCTTCCAACCAGTTGCTGCGATGATGCAGAGGCACATCGGTAGGATAATAGGCTACAATACCTCCAGCACTCAGGCAGGCGGCATCGGCATGAACCTTCTTAAAATAACTCAACCAGAAATCCGGATCAAACTGTCCGGGATCATTCTCTACAAGAGTTAATTGGGCCCAACGCATGGGACGATCATACCAGGTATTGTTCTCTTCACCCATGGAAGCCGCCATTGTGGGTAAGCCCATCATTGCAAAGGTAGTTCCAATGCCCGTAGTCCTTATGAATTGCCTTCTCTTCATTATTTTTAAATTTAAACACGTAGACACATAGAAAAATTATTCACCACAGATTACTCAGATTGACTCAGATAAAAAAAGATTAATTGGAGTAGATCTGTGTAATCAGTGGTGAATAATTTTTCTATGTGTCCTATGTGTCTATGTGGTTATTTTTCATTTTTAAACCTATTGTGATGGTAAATTCTCTGACAGAATTATCCTTTCACCAGTTGATGCTTCCTGATAAAATCAGGGTCGATATCTACTCCTGAACCGGGTCCTGTAGGGACTTGAATCATCCCATCCTCAACAGCCAAAGGAGATGTTTTACATTCATACTGCATATCTGTTTTAAGACCCTTGAACTCATGGTATGGAAGGGCATTGGGAAGGGCAGACACAAAATGGATCATGTACAGGAATCCAAGTCCTCCGCCTGTCATGTGGGGTGTACATTGTTTACCCATGGCATGGGCCATAAGGGCTACCTTGCGGGAGCGGATCATTCCTCCGAAGTAATAGAAATCGGGTTGAACAATCTGAAGGGCATTATTGGCAATGAGCCACCTAAACCCATGAAGACTGTATTCCTGTTCTCCCCCTGCAATGGGAATGGTAAGAGCATCGGCTACCTGTTTGGTTTCTTCATACCAGTCAAAAGCAACAGGCTCTTCAAAAAACTCAAAGTTATACTCCTGGAGCAGTTTACCCACACGGATGGCTTCCTCTACGGAATAAAAGCCATTGGAATCGCCATATAAAACCATCTTATCCCCAAAGGTCTTGCGAACAAGGGGAATGATCTCCTCTGTCCTTCCCTTAGGGCCGACAGCATACATGTCTTCAGTTGTGAACATGAGACCACCAACCTTAATCTTAAGGGCCTTGGCATTGTACTCCTCAACATCTCTAATGATTAAATCCATGGACTCAGCCACAGACTTCTCCCGATATTCAGTAGCCTGGTAAACGGATACCTTGGGATGCTGGATATCGCCTATCAACTGACCAATGGACTTTTGGGCAATACGTCCCATCATATCCAGGATAGCGAATTCAATGGTGGCCAAAGGGACACCAAGTGCCATTCCGCTTAAACGGAAATTAAGCTTGTAGGTATATACTTTTTCAATGATCAGATCAAGTTCACGGGCATCCTTCCCAATGAAAAAAGGCTGGAGCAGATTGGTAAAGATCGGATACAGCGAAGGCAGTTGTCCGGGATGACCCACTGATATACCTTCAGCCCCATCTTTTGATCTTACCCGGCAAAGAAAGCTATCCTTAAAGCGGAGCAGTTCAAGTGTTTCAATGATTACAGGATGGGGGAAGAACTCTTTTTTAAATACAGGTTGTTGAAGGATTTCATCCAGTTTGGAGTACTTAAGGCTAAGGTTTTCAGCAGTCGATTGTGTGATTCCTGATCCCTGGGAGGTTAAGGGCAATGCGGCAGCTAGTCCACCTGCAAGAGCCGTTCCTATAAATTGACGTCGGTTGGTTTGCATATCGGTTAGGTCTTTAACAGGAGTGAAGGTACAAATTTTTATTCTACAAAGGTCAGTGGTCAGAATAAAGAAAATGCATCAAATATCGCTATCTATTATCCAAATAAAATACACTTCAAAGCAAACTATTCTTGATTTTTGTTTGCTTTTAGGATATATTTACTAACTTTACATCAACAATTTGCTAAGCCATGAAAGACATTAAAGTGACTTTACTTGATGAAGCAGTTGAATTTACAGGGACACTTTCTGAAAAACAAATGATTAAAGTGTTCTACAATATTGAATTAATCAAATCGGGTTTTGTATCTGTTGAAATTCTAAAGAAACTTAACAGCGATATTTGGGAAATTAGAACCGTTAGTCTAGGTGCAGGAATAAGGATGTTTGCATTTTGGAGCAAACTTGAAAAATCAAAGCTAATATGCACCCATGGGATCATTAAAAAAACCAGCAAGGTTTCTATAAAAGAAATTGAAAAAGCGGTTGGAATAATGAACAACTATTATAAAAATAAAATACGATGAAAGAGCTTTCATTTGAAGAGGTAAAAACGTTGAGACTTGGGCAAATCGGGACACCGGCGAGGGATCAATATGAATTAGAAGCAGAAGCAATCATCCTTGCAGCAAAAATCAAACAGGCACGAAAGCAAAAAGGCATGAATCAGGATGAATTAGGGGTTCTGATAGGGGTTAAAAAATCGCAGATCAGCAAGATAGAATCAAACCCACAAGACATGAAGTTAAGCACCATCATGCGGATTGTAAAAGCACTGGACTTGGAGATAGTGCTTGAATCCGGAGGAATTAAGGTTAAAAGCGTTTTGGTATAAACGAATATGTGGGCAGGAGTAATTTTTCTAATCAATCTGCACCATAATTCTAATCATATATTGCATCTTAATATTACTGATTTTCAACAAATAAACATTGCCAATTTGATTGTATAAATCAATCCTCAGCTAGATTAACTTACCACTACAACCTCATGATCCAAAATTGAATTAACTGTAAACTCAACCCATCCCTTCTCCACCTTACAGGAAGCCTTTTGATCCGATACCAGCAATTGCACTCCTCTACCCCTTACATCCTCCGGCAATTGAACACTTACCTTTATGGGACCCACAGGAATATATTCATCTATCGGTTGTCTCCATGTACCTGCACTTGTCAGGTTTACAATGTGCAATACCAACCGCCCGTGTTGTTTGTACAGATGGCAATCCAAAAGACCTTTGCCTTCAACAGTCAGTGGAATCTCCCCTTTTGAGGCCCAACGGATGGCGTTTGCCAACAGATTACCATGATCGGGAAGGTTATATCTTCCAAACTGTCTATCGAAATCTGCAGGTATAAAAACAATCCTGCTTCCCGATGGATTTGTATTTAGAATGATGCCATGGATATCTGTTTTGGGTGTTCTCATCCAGGATGTTTCAGGAGGATAGATTGGAAACGAAGGGATGAAGGTCATTATCACTTCTGTTCCTGCATCTAACCTTAGTGCATCAAGCATTCCTCCAAAGGGAAGGATGTCAGTCTCTTCAAAACCCTGAAGGATGGGATGTCGTTTGCCTGTAACAGGAGGTTCTGTGCCATTCTTTGGTCCATCAACCTGTGCGCGTAACTCAGGTGATAGCCGAAGGTAGGTATGCAACGTATCCCCTGCCCTTTTAAGACGAGCCTCTTCTGTCAGGTTCTTATTGGAGTCCATCACATGAGCGCCAAAAAGATCCCCAAGGGCATAATCTGAACGCTGGTCTCCCCATTCATTGAACAGACTGCTCTCCCCTGTGGCTATAAGACTACCGCCATTCTTCACAAAGCGTTTTATACTGGCTACCTGATCATCAGTCATAACCCCCACGTTTGGTAAAATCAATACCGAGAACTGATGGGCATCCCGGTCAATGTGATCAGCATGAACAGGCAGATAAGGTATTCGTGCCCGCATAAGGGCTTGCGTCATTCCTCTCCAGGGAAGTTCAACCAGCTGCTCTGTGGCATCATGGCCGTAGAAATCCATGTTCTGTTGCGACCATACTACCCCCACAGAAGCCACAGGTAGCCGGTTGATGAGATATTGTTCATTCCTCTTGTGCCAATTGAAGATGGGAGCTGCCGTATGATACATTCTTCGATCCTCATGGTAGGCCCCCACATGATGCCACCAGGGCTGAATACCACCAGCCATGCCATCAATCATCCACATCTGTGCTTCAGGCAGAGGCTTGGAGGAAAGGCGAAAGGTAGGTCTTCCCATCTGGTACATGGCCATACTTTCAGGAATCAGCTTGTCCCATCCCAAAAGACCATGGATCAACTTGCCGGAAGTGCCGTTTTGCTGAAAACCATCCGCATCACTACGGGCCTGAGAGTCAAGCATAATGATGTCAGCCCGTTTGCAAATCTCCTTATAATCCCGAAAGCTTTTACTTTGGCCACTGATAGAGCCAGAGTTCATCCCTGCCCATATACAGTTGGGACCCCCTGCTGTTCGGGTGGTATGGTTGAACAAATCCCATATCTCAAGTCGGCGATCATAATTCCAGCGAATCCATTCCCGGTATACTTGATCGCTCCAATTTGCTTGAATTGGAATATCTTTTCCTGTACGCTTATAAAAACTCTTTTTGCAATTCTCACAATAGCAGATTGAATCTCTACCTAGTCCGCTCCAGCTATTGTCGGTAAACCCTTCAGGATGATATAACTCAATAATCTCACGTAAAATGGAAGGAATATGCTCGTTGTAATAAGGACTATTGACACAAGTAATGTATAAATCCCCCGCTTTGTAGGGGTTACCGGATGCATCAATAGCAAACCAGTCGGGATGTGCCTTATAAAACTCTTCATGCGCCCGGTTGGAATCCATACGTGCAAATACAGCCAACCCATCTTCATGGGCCGCACGACAGATATCACCAAAGAGATCACGTCCTTCATTATACTGCGCCTGTTGATGAAGGGGAACTTTGCTTGGATAGTAGGCAACAATACCTCCTGCATTGATAATTACCCCTTGGGTCTGCGTACTTTTCCAATAGTTGCGCCACCATGAGATATCATAGTTGGCAGGATCCTTTTCGGTAATGTTGGTTTGCCCCCAGCGAGTAATACGTCGGAACCAGGGAACCTCTTCACCCTGAATATTTTTGTTCGTAGGATAATTTGCTGACAGTACAAAGAGATCAGCACCTGCAACTGCAATTGCTGCAAGGGAGGTCTTCTTTAGGAAAGACCGTCGGCTTTTACCCCAACTTGAAGTTATCTCTTCGTTCTCTCTGTTTTTCAATTCCATGTTATTCATCAGTACGACAGTTAGTTTAGGTTGAAAGTTATATTTTAAAAAGCACTGAGGCTGTTAACCTGTTTTTGTATCCTTCTTTGTACTTATTAAAATTAAACAGTTTATAAAGTTAAGAATATATCAAAACCAAATAGTCCAACTTGAATTAATAAAATGATGTGTTCTATGTATATTTGTTTATTAAAAAAGAATTGAAGATTGACATTTTACTCAATCTGCCCAACCAGCTCCTTCATCTTTTTCAAACCTGTTTGCGCAACCAGTAGGGGATCTTGTTTCCAGTAGGTTTCATTGAAAAGTTCAAGTGAAAGCACCTTAGTGCCTCCCATATTCTTTAAATCGGTCAGTATTTGTTTCATGGGAGCTACCCCATCACCCGGATACACGCGGTCGCTGTCCTTTTGCTGCTCTCGTGGAATGGAGGCTACAAAATCGTTCATGTGAAAGACTTCTATCACATTTCCATTGAGCATTTTTAGTCCATCGAATCCCGAGTTTCCTAGAAACAGGTGAAACACGTCGGCCAGTATCTTCACATCCTTATCATTGGCAACGGCAGCAACCATCATAGCCTGTCCAAGGTTGTACAGTCCTTTTGATCCTCCCCAGAATTCTAAAATGGGCATCACCCCTGTCTGGCGACCCAATTCGATCAGTGTTTTGTACTTGTGCCCCGCTTCCAATAGATCGAAAGGCTGATCATACGGAATACCAGCTGCGGGGGCTGCAATGCGCTTACATCCAATAGAGGCCATCATCTCCATCTCGGATTTCATCTGATCAAATCCTTGTTTGCCCAGCAACCAGGGAGCAAATCCAATGGCATTCTCTACTTTCAAACCACTATCAGCTATCTGCTTTTTTAATGATAGAACTGAATTTCCTGATTCCAGGTATTGCTTTACATCTTGCACCCAAAGTTCAATACCCTCATACCCGGCTTTTGATGCAATGTCAATGTATTTTATCAGACCGGGATTTTGTCCTCTGATGGTACTGGTATTTAAGGAAAAGCGGAAGGTAGACTCTTTTTTCACTGATAGGGGAAAGCCTGTCGTTGGTAATAGCGCTGCTACAGTTGCAAGCCCTGCTGTTTTAAAAAGGTTTCTTCTGGTAACCATGGTTTAAATTTTAGGAGTTAGCCATTTACATTCAATCAGGATCAAATATCGAAATAATTTACCTTTATTTCCCCATTATTTAATAGCTTTATAACCGAACTATAGGATTAAATATCCTGAAGGGAAACAACTAAAAACTAACCAACTATGAAAAGCATTCCGGTAATTGCCATCTCCAGAAAAACATTGGCTGAAGCTTACGAGGCTGCAATTATAGCCGTCTATGAACAGGGAACAAGGTTCAAGACCCAGTACGACAAACCTGAGGACCCTGAAAGCATGGACTGCACTATGAACATTACCATTGAAGAACCTGAAACTGATCCGATGATTCACATGGCTTTCCCTGGCGGATTGGAAGACCTGAAGGAATATGTCATGGAACTAAAGGGCTTCAAGGACCACTGGACCAAGAACATGAACATGGAAAGCGATACCCGATGGGAATATACCTATCATGGCCGGATGCAAAACTATGGAGTCTGGAAAGAGTTGCTCAACGGACAATCACAGGAAGTGGGTCCTTTCAAGGTTGATCAGGTCCAGGCAGTGATTGATAAGCTGTCGAAACAACCTTTTACACGCCAGGCGCAGATGATTACCTGGATGCCCAACATTGACAACGACTGCTACGACCCGCCCTGCCTTCAATCCCTGTGGTACCGCATTCTGGAAGACGAAGAGGGAGTCTATTGGCTGAACTGTAATATCCGCTTCCGAAGCAATGATGCATGGGGAGCTAATTTTATGAACATGTTTGGGTTTGTACAATTTAACAAGGAAGTCATCGCTGCAGGAGTTGCTGAAAAAACAGGTAAAACAGTTAAGCTTGGAAGGTTAAACTGGCAGGCCGATTCTTTCCACATTTACGGTAAAGATCTTAAAGTAGCCAAGGAACGTTTATTCGACAGACTTGCTGATATGCCCTTCGAAGAACGTACCATGAGTTTCAACGATGAATTCATGCGCTCAATGTACGATGATGCCGAAGTTCAGATATTGAATAAAATCAAAACATACGATACAAGTCATTAGAGCTGTATGAGTTATTAAACCTCGTTACTTGAGCAGCATCCTGGCCGTTCTCCTGCTTTTCTGTTCAACGTAAATCTGGCGCCCGTTGGTAATCTGGTTAATGGTTTCTGGTGTGTAATACCGAATGGTGACCAGATCAAGGTCCGTGTTGTATTTCACTTCAAATCGTTGCTGTAACTGACTGATCAGGATGTCAATTCCCTGTTCAGGTTCATCAAAAGCAAGAGAAAGATCGAGTGCCGATTGCTGAATCAAGCCAACTTTTAAACGGTACTTGGCAAACAAACTGAATACCTCTGATACACTGTTGATGCTGATAAACGAAAAGTCGTTGGGAGTAAGGGTAATCAATGCCATGTTCTTTTTCATGATGATTACCGGAACCAACTCAAGGGCATGTTCTACTGCATGAATAATGGTGCCTGATTTTTCAGGTTCAAGGAATGACTTGACAAACAGGGGTATATTCTTATTTTGAAGGGGCTTGATGGTCTTGGGATGAATGACCTTTGCCCCTGAATACGACAACTCGATGGCTTCTTTATAGGAGAGTTCATCCAGTTTGATGGTATTGGAGAAAAAGTCAGGATCGGCATTCAGTATCCCGGGTACATTTTTCCAGATACTTACCTCTTTGGCATCCAAAAGGTTGGCAAGAATGGCGGCTGTATAGTCCGAACCTTCCCTTCCCAGTGTGGTAGTCTGGTTGGTCAATGTCCCCCCGATAAAGCCCTGGGTGATGTATAAATCTTCAGTTTCGAAGGTGAACATGCGCTTTGCCAGCCTTACTGAAAGTTCCCAGTTAATGTTAGCTTCGCGAAACTGATCGTCAGTTTTCAGGCAATTACGAACGTCCACCCAACGGTTTTTAAGTCCTGTTTTATTGAAGTATAAGCTGATAATTTGTGTAGAGAATAATTCGCCGAAAGCCACTATCTGGTCGTATTCATAGTCGAAATTCATAGACCTCTCCCCCTTGATGCGGTTGCTCAATTGGGTGAACAATCGTTCAAGCTCTGGAAGTTCGGTTACTTCGCCCCACAATTCAGCAACAATCCCATCGTGGAATGCCTTTATCTCCTGGAAAATGGTCCATACATCAGGATCCTGGTTGAAATATTTGCGGGCAACGATTTCAAGGGCATTGGTGATTTTCCCCATGGCTGAAATGACCAAAACCTTGTTACCGGGATACATTCTTAGAATGTTGATTGAATTACGTATTCCATCGGCTGAACTAACCGAGGCTCCTCCAAATTTGAAAACCTTCATTGTCGTGACTGTTTAATTTTGATGCACAAAAATAATCAAATGCACCACTCTAAAGAGTTAAAAGTATAAAGTTTCACCACAGATTATAATGAGAAAAAATTTCACCACAGATTACACAGATGAACACAGATTATTTTTTCTTTTTTAATTTGTGATTATCTGTGTAATTTGTGGTGAATGTTTATTCAATCAGTGTTCATCTGTGTAATCTGTGGTAAAACTTTTTCTCATTATAATCTGTGGTGAATGGTACTTTGTTCTCTTTGTAACTATTGTTACAGTTTACAGAACCCAAACTAACTATCTTTGCTTCATGATCCTTTGACTTGATGACTAAAAGCAACATACTTCGTAAACTCCGGAAGTTCCACAAATGGCCCGGAATCGTGATTACCCTGTTCGTGATCCTGTTCTGCGTTTCAGGAATCTTTATGAACCACCGCGACTGGATATCTGGAATTGATGTCAAGCGATCCCTTTTGCCCGATGATTACAGTTATCAGAACTGGAACAAGGGGGCGGTCAAATCAGTCTGTCAATTGAACAAGGATTCCGCCCTGGTGTATGGCAACATTGGCATCTGGCTTTCGACCGATCATTTCAAAACCTTCCAGGACTGGAATGCCGGTTTCCCCAAAGGAACCGACAACCGCAAAATCAGTAAGATCCTCCGGACTTTGGACGGAAGACTGTTTGCCGGAACCTACTTTGGCCTGTATCAATATTCAGTTCAGCAGCATCAGTGGCAAAAAATCCAGCTTCCTGTTTCAGAAGAACGGATCACTGATCTGATCTTAAAGCAAAATGAACTGTTGGTTCAGACACGCTCCTTCCTTTTAAAATCATCCGATGGAAAATCATTTCAACCCATAACCCTTCCCGCTCCTGATAGGTACAATGGCAAAGCCAGCCTGTTTAAAACCTTGTGGCTGCTGCACAGTGGCGAATTGTGGGGCTTTGTGGGAAAACTGTTGGTCGATCTTTTTGGCCTTGCCATCCTGGTGATCTCGCTCACGGGGCTGATGCACTTTATTTTTCCCAAATGGCTCAAACGACGAAGAGAAAAACAAAAGTCCAATACCTCATTGATTACACTTCGCAATACCAACCTGCATTGGCACAACAAGTTGGGATGGATTTTTATCCCCTTCCTGATTTTTGTCACCATTACGGGCATGTTCCTGCGTCCCCCTTTGCTCATTGCCATTGCCAGTTCGACCGTTTCACCCATTCCCGGAACGGTTCTCAGCTCGCCCAACCCCTGGTACGATCAGTTACGCCGTGTCATATACGACGAGCAGCAGCACCTTTTTCTATTTTCTACCAATGATGGCTTGTACGTGATCAATGAGAACTTTGAAGGCCCTATGCTCCGCCCTCAGAGCCAACCACCGGTAAGCGTCATGGGCTGCAATGTGCTGGAGAAGACATCGGAAAGCAACTACCTTGTCGGCTCCTTCAACGGGTTATTCTTGTGGAACCCCCAGACCGGACAAATCATCGACTACCTCTCCGGAAGCCCTTATGAGGCACCTGTAGTCATGGGCCCTCCCGTTTCAAAAGACATGATTGACGGATGGTTTACTGACTCTACTGGAGATGAATTCTATTTCGATTACAACCAGGGGGTTCTTCCCATCCGCAACAGTGTACAATTTGGAGAAATGAGCGCTGAGATCATCCGCAAAAGCCCCATCTCCCTATGGAATCTATCGTTGGAAGTCCATACCGGACGGATCTTCGAGCCTTTGCTGGGGATGTTTTACATCCTGTATGTCCCCTTGGCCGGGATCTGCATCCTGATCGTACTGATCAGCGGTTTTTTCATCTGGTGGATCGGTTACCGGAAAAGCAAACCCAAGTCAAAATCCGCACAAATTTCCAGCTAGCCTTCTATTGACGGGATGACTTGAAGTCAACCCGTCAGTAATTTCCTAAGTATTAAGAGGGTTAATGCAGGTGTTTGATTCATACCTGTGTCTTACTTGTGTCTATATAAATTCGTAGATAATTCGTAGATAATCCGTATATAATTCGTAGATAATTCGTACCAATTCGAATAATATACGTACTATCTACCAATTATCTACGAATTATCTACGAATTTATATAGACACAAGTAAGACACAGGTTTGAATCAAACCACACCCCATATCCTCAAAAAAGGGAATAATAACCGATGAGGATAACCCACCGGAAAATCTTTCGAAGTGGGTAAAGGCAAGCGGGAAAAGTGAAAGTGGTATTCTTCACGCTAAGTGAATGGCCTTGAAGGATTGGCAAAAAGATTGAAAAATGCCTTGCAGGATGAATATTTACTTCCAGAAAATGAGCTTGATGGCCACCACCAACAGCAAGCCACCAAAGGCTTTTCGTAAAACATTATCAGGCAAGCTGATGGAAATCTTTGAACCCAGATAGCCTCCGACAAAAAATGCAAGGGCCAGAATCAAGGCAAACTTCCAATTGACATAGCCATTTTTCCAGTATTGAATGGCTGCCATCAGGGTCACGGGTGGAATCATAAAGGCAAGCGAGGTGCCCTGTGCCTGGTGTTGGGTAAAGCCCAGAAAAAAAATCAATGCAGGGATAACGATAATGGCTCCCCCAACTCCAAGTGAGCCGCTAAAGATCCCGGCCATCAGGCCTATGATTGCAAGCAATATCATCTGGGTAAGGGTCATAATCGTAAAATGACAGTGGTGAATGGTTTCAGCTTCGCGAAATGGGAGCGTTGAACCGGAAGCCTATGCCATGAAGGTTCAGGATCTTGATGTTCTCATCGCTTCCCAGGTATTTACGCAGTCGGGAAATGAACACATCGAGGCTACGGCCAAGGTAGTAATCATCTGATCCCCATACCTGTTTTAAGATGTCGGAGCGGCTGAGTACTTTGTTGGGATTGTCGCAGAAATAGCGCAGCAGTTCGGCTTCCTTGTAGGTCAGGGTTTTGCGTTCACCAAGGGCATCGAGGACCAGACTATCGGAATAAAAGCTGAAATGGCCTACTTTATAAAAGTTCAGTTCACCGACACTGTCAATGTTGTTGAGGCTGCGTTTGAGAAATACGCGGATTTTGAGCAGCAATTCCTCCATGCTGAAGGGTTTGGTAATGTAATCGTCACCACCGATGGTCAGGCCGGTAATCTTGTCTTCGGTCATCGATTTGGCCGTGACAAAGATAATGGGCACATGGTCGTCAATCTGCCTGATTTCCTTGGCCAGGGTAAAGCCATCCTTTTTGGGAAGCATCACATCGAGCAGGCAGAGGCTGAATTTGCCCGAAACAAAGGTCTTCAGGGCTGCTTCACCATCATGGAGGGAAGTGACCAGGTAACCAGCCTGTTCAAGATTATCTTTAATGATAAAATTGAGGGTTTTGTCATCCTCAACAAGCATAATTTTTTCGCCTTGGTAAATCATTTTGATGATTTCTGAATTTCAAGAATAAAAGTACTTCCTTTTCTTGGATTTTCGACCACATTTATTCTCCAATGATGTCTTTGTACAATTTTATGGACATAATCAAGACCCAGGCCAAAGCCTTTTACATCGTGCACATTTCCTGTAGGGATGCGGTAAAAGCGGTTAAAAATCATTTTCCGGTAGTCTCGGGGTATCCCGATGCCATTGTCCTCAAAGGAAATTGTATAATGTTTCCTGGTTTCTTCCAGCCGGACAATAATTTCTGGCTCCTCATGGCAATACTTGATGGCATTGTCCAGGATATTAAAAATCAGGTTTGAAAAATGAAGTTTATCGGCAAGTATTGTCGCACTCTTGACCTTCGATACCAGGGAAATGGAATAAGCATTTCCGTTCTGGCTGTTCTTAAATTCATTGATGGACTCGGTGATGAAGGAATTCAATTCAACTGGATCAAGCTGTAACTGAAGCTTGGTCTTTTCGATGGTAGCCATCTGGAGCAGTTTCTCCACATGATCGGATAGTCGTTTATTTTGCTGACCTACAATTTTCACATATTCCCTCAAACGTTCGGGTTGCTCTACAATGGCAGGATTTGAAAGCACCTTTGCAGCCAGTTCAATGGAAGCGATGGGCGTTTTAAATTCGTGGGTCAGGTTATTGATAAAATTCTTCTGTATCTCACTCAGTTTTTGCTGTTTGATAATCACATACAGGGCATATCCGAAGAAAAATACGACAAAAAACAAAATGCCCGTCATGAAATACCAGCCAATCAGGCGCGAGTTATAAAACTGCGAGCGGTCAGGAAAATGAACCCCGAAATAATAGGTATATTTTTCACAGGTGGGTAAATTACAGGCCTTACTTTTTTTGTTGACTTTCGGGATACGCTTGTCATACATCATTTGTTCCTGGCTGCACGAGGATGAATCAAGGGTTTTGGATGATTTTGCACTGGCCTCAAAAGGATCCGTTTTTAATGGATCAGCATGTACCATCTTTTTTGAATCGCAGTCATAAATACCATATTCAAAGGGGACGTTTAAATTTCTTTTTTTGAATTCTATTTCCAGAAAATGTTCCAGCAAATTGGGGTCGATCACATCATTGACATTGACCACGTAATAATTGTTGGAAATCTGATCAACGGGGCAGCTATCGGAGGACTTCAAACCGGGTTCATGCAATTTACTGTTATAATCATTTAGCTGACTAGCCACACTGCGCAATGCACTGGTAACCAATTCATGAAACTTCTTTTCATTCAGATCATAGGAATTCTTGAGGAAGAAAAATTGAATCAACAGAATCCCCAGTACGGACACTGTTGCCATAATAATTACAAACCCAATGGAATTTCTCTTCATAATATTTTATTCAACTTTGTAAAAGACCGTACGAAACTAATGAAAAAAGACATCACTTTAATTCATTAACAGTTCATTAACAAAAGTTTTGGTTCTATTAACAACAATTCAAAAAAAGGTTTTTTACATTTGCGCAAACAGAAGTAGAAAATACGAATTGGAAAGCTATTTTTGAATGAATTTTAATTTTCCCACGCTATAAAAAAACTAATATGAAAATTACAATCTCGCTTTTAATGGCCTTGTTCCTTTGTCTGCCATTGGTCAACAGGGCACAGGCAACAACCGACAAGTCCCGCATTGCATTTGAAAAACTGCAGCACAACTTCGGCACTTTCAAAGAGGAACTGGGAGTACAAACTGTTTCTTTCAATTTCAAAAATGAGGGGACTGTTCCCTTGATTCTCAACAATGTCCAGGCTTCCTGTGGCTGTACAACCCCTGAATGGACCCGCGACCCCGTTGCACCGGGCGCAAAAGGGATCATTAAAGTAAGTTACGATCCAAGAAACCGCCCGGGGGTGTTCAACAAGACCATCAGGGTAAGTTCAAACGCCGAGAATGCAGATGTCGTTTTAACCATTTTGGGAGAAGTGACTCCACGGGCCAGAACCATTGAAGAAGATTACCCCAATGAAATTGGCCCACTTCGCGCCAAGACCAATCACATCGCATTTGTACAGATCAAGGAAAACCAGGTAAAAAAGGACAGTACTGAAGTGATCAACAATACCGATAAGCCGGTTCAACTGAGCTTTAAAACCCCACCTCCCCACCTGAGTGCGGTCATTAAACCGGCCACCATTGCCCCCAAGCAAAAAGGATACATTGTGGTGACTTACGATGCTTCAAAAATTAAAGCTTACGGCTTTGTGATGAACCGTATGTATTTGAATGTGGACGGTCAGGATGACTATAAAAACTCAATCGCAGTTTCTACCACCCTGGAAGAAGATTTCTCCGGGTTATCGGCTGAGGATTTAAAGAATGCACCTAAAGTGAAATATGACCTCGAATCGTTTGATTTCGGGGACATCAAACAAGGCAGTAAGGTAGAACATACCTTTACCCTGAAAAATGACGGTAAAAAGGATTTGATCATCCGCGATGTAAAAAGCTCTTGCGGCTGTACAGCCGTTTCACCCTCCAAAAACATTGTAGCCTCGGGTGAAAGCGTACCATTAAAAGTTACCTTTGATTCAACGGGCAAGAATGGACGGGCCGATAAAACAATTACGGTAATCACCAATGACCCGAAGAATCCAACCACTATTTTGAGGATCTCCAGCAATATTCAGGTTCCATAATTGTCAATTCAGCAAAATAATAGGAGAGCCGCTGCATGAACATGGAGCGGCTTTCTTTTTTTTATTCATTCATCTGGATTCGTTCAATTTGTTCTTGATGGAATTCGTATCTTCGTATAATTTATATCTTTGAAAGAAAAATCGCATGATAGTTGCAGACGAAACTCCTGCTTTTAAGGTCATTAAAGAATCTATAATTGAACTTTTACCCGAAAGTTCAATTATACTTTTTGGTTCAATGGCAAGGCACGATCATAGTGATGATAGCGATTATGACCTGATGATTATTACCAAAGATTTTCACGACAACAAGCAAATACGGTTATTTAAATCCTTGATTAGGAAAAAACTGGCTCACAACCATATCCCAGCCGACATTATCATACAAAGCAAGGAAGAAGTTGAATTAAAGAAGAAGATTACAGGCCACATTGTCCGACAGGCTATAATGGAAGGGATACCATTGACTTCGGGGGATGAAAATTCGTTCAAGCAGTTACAATCCTAAATATTAATTTGACACAATAAAAAATCAACTTTTTTAGACTGAATCTGTTAAAGCAGAATTTATACGTGTACTTCGTACCTTTGGTGTAATTCGTACTTTTTTAATACCTTTGAGTCAGATAATAAGATAAATTAATGACCATGATTGACATTCAGATATTACCTAAAAAAGCGCAAAATGAATTAATCGACTATTACCAATTTCTGGTAGAGCGCTATGTAGGAAAGGAAGTGAAATCAAAGAAAAAGACCAATAAACAAAGTCAGGTAAATTCATTCTTTGATCAATTCGCTATCAATATGAAAAAATATAATTTTAACAGGGATGAAATCTATGAGCGATAAGGTTACATTAGATAGTAATATTCTAATCTATGCTTTTGCCGATCATGATGACTTTCGCAAAAGCATAGCAAAAGAAATTATTTCAAAATGTAATATAATCAGCCTTCAGGCAGTGAATGAAACAGCCTGTGTGTTGCTCAGAAAATTTAACTTTCCAAAAGAACAACTTGAACAAGTCATTCAGTTCCTGAAAGAACAATTCATAATAAGCAGTTTGACTGTAAACACCCTTGATCAGACCATTACCTTGAGTAAAAAATACAATTTCTCTTTTTGGGACGGCATGATGATAGCCGCAGCCCTAGAGAACCATTGCTCTATTATTTATACCGAAGATTTAAATCACAATCAATTGATTGAAGACAGATTGCGGATCATCAATCCATTCATACAAAAAAATATTAAAATTTAACTCTTTCCGATCAGGTTGAAAATAGAATTTGCCCCCGAATAAATTTTGTATATTAGAAATTAGAAGCCAGATTCTTGGAAAGGGCATATCCATTAGACTTGGAGTTAGAATTCAAGGAAGTGAATATCCCTTATAGGAATTTAAATCCATTTTTCACTCTCTCAATGATTTCATACCCGCGTTCAATTATTTCTTATATTGCAATCAACAATTTTCTATTAAAATAGATACCTAATCCCTTAATATTCTTTATTGATAGTTACCTTCGCATAAAATTATTTAACATGATTGGAGATCAGTTTTACCGCCACATAGAAAACGGTCCCGAATTCTCGGGGTTAAATGTAAATCAAGGTATTGAGCCATTGCCTTCGGTGGATGAAAATTCGGTCAAACGGTTCCTGAAAAACAAAAAAAAGAACGCCTTATCGGTTCAGCAATTTGTGGATGGCATCCTCAATGGGGATATTACCATTTTGAGCCAGGCAGTAACCCTTGTCGAAAGTTCAAAGCCCGAACACCAGGAGATTGCTCAGGAAATCATTGTAAAATGTTTGCCTTTTAGCGGCAACTCTGTCAGGATAGGCATTACCGGTGTGCCGGGGGTTGGTAAAAGCACCTTCATTGAGGCTATGGGAAAACACATTACGGCAAAGGGCAACAAACTGGCTGTACTGGCCATTGACCCCAGCAGTGAACGCACCAAGGGAAGTATCCTGGGAGATAAGACCCGGATGGAAGACCTTTCAATTGATCCGAATGCCTATATCCGTCCTTCCCCTTCGGCAGGTTCCCTGGGAGGGGTAGCAAGAAAGACGCGGGAGACCATCGTACTGTGTGAAGCGGCGGGATTCAACCATATCTTTATTGAAACCGTAGGCGTTGGACAAAGCGAGACGGCCGTGCATTCGATGGTTGACTTCTTCCTTTTGCTTATGCTGGCAGGCGCCGGTGATGAGTTGCAAGGCATCAAGCGTGGAATCATGGAAATGGCCGATGTCATTACCATTAACAAAGCCGATGGGAATAATATTGAAAAGGCAGGCCTGGCCCGGGTGCAATATATGAACGCCCTGCACCTCTTCCCTCCTACCGATTCAGGGTGGAAGCCCAGGGTGACCACCTGCTCGGCCTATATGAAAACAGGAATCAGCGAAATTTGGGAAACCATCGATGAATACTTATCTTTGGTAAAAGGCAATGGGTATTTTCAGCACAAAAGAAATGAACAGTCGAAATTCTGGATGTATGAAACGATCAACGAGCAACTTCGTAACAGCTTCTATCAGAATGAACAGATTAAAACACTGATGGAAGAATCGGAGGGAAAAGTGCTCAAGGAAGAAATCTCCTCTTTTGTTGCTGCCAGAAAATTACTCGATTTATACGACAAGATTAAAAAAAATAATATTTAAAAACAACCATTAAACGACCCATTCAATGAGAAATCTATTATTAACACTGATTCTGGCCTTGACGATTTTTGCCTGTCACTCCAAGAAGGATGAATTCTCGATCAAAGGCAGCATTGCAGGAGTGGAAACAGGAAAAGTATATCTGCAAAAGTTGGTGGATGGCCGTCCTCAGAGTATAGACACTACTGATCTGGTTGACGGAAAGTTTGCTTTCAAGGGAAAGATGGAATTACCCGATATCAGGATACTGCGGCTAAACGATCAAGATTACTTTGCACAGCTGTTTCTGGATAACTCCGATGTAAAGGTTGTTGCCAGCAAGGACAGTCTTCGTGCTACCAAGATCACAGGCTCTGCAAGTCAGGATATTTTCAAGGAATACCTCACAGAAGTTGAACACATGAATAAAGGAGTGGCAAAACTGCAGCAGAGCTATCAATCAGCGATGGCAAGCGGGAACCTCGATCAAGCAAAAAAGGATTCAATCGATTACAATGCAACGATGGATAACATGAAAGTCTTTACCAAGAATTTTGTGAAGGAACACAACAAATCGGTCGTTTCAGCTTACCTCACTTTGGTTCAGCTTGCCCCCCAATTGGAACCGGCAGAACTGGATTCGATCATCACTCATTTTCCCCCTGAAATTAGTAAGTCAGAATATGTAATACAATTAAAAGCGATTACAGCAGGCATGAAACAAACCGCCATTGGGGCACTTGCACCTGATTTTACAATGAATGATCCGGAAGGCAAACCCATTGCACTTTCCTCTTTAAGGGGCAAAGTGGTTTTGATCGACTTCTGGGCTTCGTGGTGTGGCCCATGCCGCAAAGAGAACCCCAATGTAGTAAAACTGTATCAGAAATACCATGGTAAAGGGTTCGAGATATTGGGTGTATCACTCGACAAGTCAAAAGATGAATGGATGAAGGCCATCCAACAGGATCAATTAAGCTGGCTGCATGTTTCCGATCTTCAGTTCTGGCAGAATACCGCCGCACGTTTATACTCGGTGAATTCAATTCCCCAGTCCTTTTTACTGGATAAAGATGGAAAGATTATTGCCAAGGGGTTGAACAGTGAGCAACTCGACGCTAAACTGAATGAAATGCTTCAATAAAGAAGTGCCTATAGTTTGGAGTGCCTAAAATGCCTAAAGTTGATTTAAACAACATTTCATGGAAAACTTTTCATGGTAGGGCGTGTTATAATGCTGTTTGTTTAATTTAATGAAACATCATCTATGAGTTACGATCTAATAGTTGTAGGCAGCGGTCCAGGTGGATATGTTGCTGCCATCAGAGCCGCTCAACTGGGCTTAAACGTGGGGGTTGTGGAGAGAGAGAACCTGGGAGGCATCTGCCTTAACTGGGGTTGTATTCCCACAAAATCACTGCTCAAAAGTGCCCAGGCTTTCGAATATGCGGTTCATGCTGCCGATTATGGTGTTTCGATTTCAGGAGAAATAAAACCGGACTTTCAGGCCATGGTCAAACGAAGCAGAGGAGTTGCCGATGGAATGAGTAAAGGAATCAACTTTCTTTTCAACAAAAATAAGATTGAACACATTCATGGGATGGCTCGACTGGTAGATCAGAATTCGGTTGAAGTGACCGATGAGACAGGACACAGAGCCATTCATTCGGCCAAAAACATCATTATAGCCACAGGAGCACGTTCGCGCGAATTACCCAACATGGAACAGGATGGGGAAAAGATCATCGGGTATCGTGAAGCAATGACCTTGCCCAAACAACCCAAATCAATGGTGGTAGTGGGTTCAGGTGCAATCGGAAGCGAATTCGCCTACTTCTATCAGAGTATTGGCACTGAGGTCACGTTGATTGAATACCTTCCCAATGTTGTGCCCAATGAGGATGAAGAAGTTTCCAAAGTACTGGAACGCTCATTCAAGAAAATGAAAATGAAAGTCATTACCGGCGCTTCCGTTGAATCGGTTGACACCTCAGGTAAATTGTGCAAGGTAACGGTCAAGACCAAGAAAGGCGAGGAAATTATCGAAGCTGAAATTGTATTGTCTGCCGTTGGGATTACTGCAAATATTGAGAATATCGGCTTGGAAGAGTTGGGCATTGAATTGGAAAAGGGAAAAGTTAAGGTCAATGAGTTTTACCAGACCAATGTTGAAACCGTATTTGCCATCGGCGATATCATAGCAGGACCGGCACTTGCACATGTGGCCTCTGCGGAAGGAATTGTCTGCGTTGAAAAGATTGCGGGCTTGAATCCCCAGCCAATTGACTATTCAAATATTCCCGGATGTACCTATACCAGCCCTGAAGTCTCATCTGTTGGAATGACCGAACAGAAAGCAAAAGATGCCGGTTATGAAATTAAAGTAGGCAAGTTTCCTTATTCAGCAAGTGGGAAGGCAAGCGCTGCAGGACAAAAGGAAGGCTTCGTAAAGCTTATTTTTGATGCCAAATATGGAGAACTATTGGGTGCACATATGATTGGCGGAAACGTAACAGAATTGATTGCAGAAATGGTAGTTGCCAAGAAGTTGGAAATCACGGGCCATGAACTGATCAAGTCCATTCACCCTCACCCCACCATGAGCGAGGCGATCATGGAAGCTGCCGCCGCCGCTTACGGCGAGGTCATTCATCTGTAAAGAAAATCTTCCCTATAAAATAACAAAAGCCCGGTTCAACAGATCCGGGCTTTTGCATTTAAATATCTCACGAAGATCACAAAGCCACGAGAGGGTATTCCCACCATTTAAAGCATAGCCAAACTACTAGTATTTGAATATTTTTTGAGTACTATTTGTGTATTTTACGTGTAATTATACACAGAAAATGCACAGAAAGTACACAGATAGTACTCTCATACCAACTATAGATATTTACTCATAACCCTTTTCTAAGAGTGAAACCTCCTTGATGAAAGTTATCGCTTGCTTTAGGTTTATTTGAAGCTCAGGTTATTATCTTTGTTATGAAATAATACCCTTTGATAGAAGCCATGGAATTTAAGAATTTCACCTACTTGATCTTATTGATCGCATCTATTTCGATTCCCCTTATCCAGAGCTTTGATAAAAGGAAACAATACGCTCAAAAGATAAAATACATTCTTCCGGCCATTCTGATTACAGCAGTATTCTTCCTGATCTGGGACATTCATTTTACCCAGACTAAGATCTGGAGCTTCAATACCGAATATACCCTTGGTAAGAATATCAATGGCTTGCCCATTGAGGAATGGCTTTTCTTTTTGGTGGTTCCCTATTGCTGTATTTTCATTTATGAAATCGTAAAAGTGGACCTGGAGAAATACGAATACCCCAACTTCTTCCTGGCTTTTAGCCTGGTATTGATCATTGGATTCGGGCTCATCAGCTATTTTTACAGACAACGCTTGTATACCTTTCTGGCCTTCATGATTCCTTCGGTTTATCTTGCCTACACGATATTCAGAAACAGGTTTAGGCAATATCTTACCAAGTTTTATTTTAGCTATTTCATTTCCCTCATACCCCTTCTAATCGTATACGGGATACTGGCCTCGTTGCCCCTGGTGGAATACAACCCATCGCATATTCTGAATATCAGGATACTCAATATTCCGGTTGAAGATTTTTCTTACTTCTTCCTGATGTTGTTAATGGCTATCACCATCTATGAATTTTTAAAAGAAAAAAGGTACTACTAAATGGATGTGATGAAGAAATTAAAGATCGAAATACAGATTACCATTTTAACCATCTGCATTGCAATTGCAGTGATTGTATCAGGATATCTGGCCTATCAAAGCCTTTCAAAAATTGTTGAAACCATTCACAAGGAAGCACGCCCCGATCTTAAATTATTGATCATTAAAGACATTGCGACTGATTTAAACGAAGTCGAAAATACAATTCGCCTTTATAGCCTTACAGGGGATACAAATTATCTTCACCCCTTCCGGCAATTGGATAAAACCATTCAAATAAAGTTAAATTCGCTTTTAGATAATGCCATTTCTAGTTCGGAGGAATTGATTCATATCGACTCCATCCGTATATTGGCAAACCGGAAACTACTGATTTGGAACGAAATACGAGAACTTCATCATTCCAAGAGGAATGCCCACAACACTTTTTCAAGTCTCTATTCCCGTATCGATACTGCAATCATACGACCCGACACCATCAGGTTTGTACCAGAAAAGAAAAAAGGGTTCTTCAAAAGTATATTCAGTAAAAAAGATACAGCACCTCATCCACCTGTCATCATTGATAAAATCAGGGAAAAGGAGATTATCAAACAGGAGATTGCCGGCATCGAACGACAAATTACCGATCAAACCAAACAATTGCAAACCAAAGAAATGGTTTTGCTTGAACAGAACATTCAGTTAACCCAAACGTTGAACAAACATATTGCAAGTATTGAAAATAGCGAACAAAAACGTTTGGAAGCCAAGACTCAGGAAGCCGATTCTATGGCATACAATACCTACCGGGGGATGGCAATTTTCACCTTTGCTGCTGTAATCCTTCTGCTCATTATAGTGATCGTGTTCTTCAGGAATCTACGGAGAAACCATACGTACCAGCAGATTCTAAAAAAAGCAAAAGCCGAAGCTGAAAGTTTAACGAAAGCCAAAGAAATATTTGTGGCAACAGTTAGCCACGAAATGAGGACCCCGTTAAACTCAATCTACGGGCTGACGGAACAAATGCTTTCCAAAACAGATTCTGCTGAAATGACTGCTGATTTGGAAGTCGTCTTTAAGTCAGCCGAACACCTTATCGCGCTGGCAAACGATACCCTTGACTTTTCTAAAATCGATTCTCAACAGTTAAAGAATGAGCAAATTGATTTTTCTTTGGATGAAATCATATCAGAGGTTCACACCCTACATGAAAATTCGGCACAGAAAAAAGGTCTTGAACTGATTGTAAACAATACTGCAAAAGATCTGGTACTCCTGGGAGATCCGATCCGGCTGAAACAAATACTCATTAATTTGATGACCAATGCCATTAAATTCACCAATCAGGGACAAATCACATTGACAGTATCGGGCCAAGAAACTTCGGAACAAAATTACCTGCTAAGAATTGAAGTGATGGATACAGGTATTGGCATATCAAAAGATAACCTGCCTACAATTTTTGAAGAATTTGTTCAATTGGACATTGATCTTACCCAAAAGCAACGTGGTGCAGGACTAGGACTTGCCATCGTTAAAAAACTGACACTTCTCCTGAATGGGGAAATTGATGTAGAGAGCGATTTAGGGAAAGGAACCCGTTTTATCCTGCAAATACCCTATCTAAAAGGGAATTCGGACCATATTAAAAAAAGATTGGATGAAAAGCTATCCATCCCAGCATGGTTTAGTAAACTCCATTTCTTGATTGTTGACGATGAAGAATTCAATCTCTATCTGATTAAAAATATTATGCAAAAATGGGGTGTCCCATATACAGTAGCGCATAATGGCAGAGAAGCCGTAGAATTCTCCATGAAACAGCAGTTTGACCTGATTTTTATGGATATTCGCATGCCGATAATGGATGGATATGAGGCCACAAAACTGATTTTACAACATCGTCTATCAGCAATAATAATTGCATTGACGGCCACCACCAAGCCCTCAGATATACAAAGAATACAAATCTCAGGTATGCATGATTTCTTGCATAAACCATTTACTGAATCAGCCTTGCTAAGTGTTGTCATGCAATGGCTTCCGGAGAAAACTAAAGAACCACTTCAGGAATTAATTGTAAAAAGTACCACAATTGATCTGGATGCATTGGAAAGATTATCAGAAGGAGACACCGAATTCTTCGATGAGATGCTCAGGATTTTTATCCGTTCAAGTGAAGATGCATTATTAAAAATCCATCAGAATTTCCAATCTTCATCTTGGATTGTTATCTCAGAAGTTGCACATAAACTTGCTGCACCGGCCAAACACATACAAGCCAATACATTATATGCTAATTTGAAAAAACTTGAAATTAGTAATGAGAATAGCAATCCAGCTGAGATAAAGATACTGATAATGGATATTGAAAAGGATATCCATCACATCAATTCAATCTTGAAACAAAAGCTCGTCTTACGCAAGAACACGAATTTATAAGAAAAAAAAGGAACACAGATATGACTGATGTTACAGATTTACACTGATTTTTTTTATATTAAAATCAGTGTAAATCTGTAACATCAGTCATATCTGTGTTCCTTTTTTTTCTTATAAATCAATGTTCTTTTTTTCTATACATCAGCGTTCTTGAGTATGGTGATTAATTATTTTCTCAAATTGAGAATCTGATGACCTGATTCAGTTAAAATCTTTCTACATTGCGAGTAAAAATAAACAATCTTCCTAAAGATGTCAGAGCGAGCCTTCAAAATATTTGTCGTTGAGGATGATGAATGGTACAACCGCTTGTTGGTACACACCCTTTCCCTCAATCCAGATTACGAAATACAATCCTTTACCACAGGAAAGGCTTGCCTGGATAATTTACATCAAGAACCCGATATCATTACTTTGGATTATCGGCTGCCCGATATGAAAGGATTGGAAGTATTGAAACAAGTCAAGGAGATCAATGAAGACATCCAGATCATCCTGATTTCGGAACAGGATGACATTGAAGTGGTCGTTACCTTATTGCGACACGGGGCATACGATTACATTATTAAGTCGAAAGATATTCGTGAGCGATTGCTGAATACGGTCAACAACATCAGATTAGGCAGTAACCTTAAGAAGGAAATTGTGAATTTGCGGCAGGAGGTCAAAAAGAAATATACCGATCAAAAAACCATCATCGGCAACAGTGTGGCTACACGCAAAGTATATGAACTGATTGAAAAAGCTACCCGCACAAACATCACAGTTACCATAACCGGAGAAACCGGTACAGGAAAAGAATTGGTAGCCAAGGCAATACATTACAATTCCAACCGGTCAAAGCATCCCTTTGTTCCAATAAATGTGGCCGCTATTCCTAAAGAACTACTTGAAAGTGAACTTTTTGGACATGAAAAAGGTGCTTTCACAGGAGCTGCATTCCGCCGTATTGGTAAGTTTGAAGAAGCCAATGGGGGCACTTTATTCCTGGACGAAATGGCGGAGATGGATATTTCATTACAGGCCAAACTATTGAGGGCACTTCAGGAAAAGGAAATTATCAGGGTAGGGAGTAATTCTCCGGTGAAAATTGATTGCCGGATTATCATTGCTACCAATAAAGATCTTCTGGAAGAAATCAAAAAAGGAAATTTCAGACAGGACCTGTATTATCGGCTTTACGGACTACCCATTGAATTACCCCCTTTGAGAGAACGTGAGAATGATGTAATTATATTGGCCAAACACTTTATTGACCTATTCTGCAAGGAGAATAAAATGGCCTCAAAAGTTTTAACCACAGAGGCCTCATCCCGGTTACTATCGTATTCATTTCCAGGAAACATACGTGAATTAAAATCAGTGATCGAACTGGCAGTTACATTGTCCGAACAGAATGAAATAACTGCCGACCACATCGTTTTAGGCAGAGGTCAGGATATCCTAAATGACTTATTCAGTAACGAATTTAGCCTTCGGGAATATGACATTCGCATTGTGAAAAAATTTCTTGATAAATACGATAACAACATCAAACTGGTAGCTGAAAAACTGGACCTTGGTGTGGCAACCATCTACAGGATGTTAAAGGAATCCAATAAAGAATAGAGTAAGTCCCATCTTCGGTCAGGGCTGTTCACTTCTAATCAACAGTTGAAATGAAATAAACCAGCGAAATTTCATTTGCGCATAATCGGTGCGTAATTTTTTAGATCTTCATCACTTGATTTACATTGATTTTCTTTCTCCGAAACTGAGCGAACCTCCACTTGAACATGCCTCTTTTGCCCTGAACTTCCACAAAGCACCGAGTATGCTTTGTGCAGTGTTTCGGTAAGGTTTTCGTATCCTTATCTGTGCATCTTGTGTGCATCTTG
>DMFR01000299.1:30799-31264 GCA_003450125.1 Prolixibacteraceae bacterium
GCACAGATAAGGATACGAAAACCACTTTCGATTAACATAGGATGGACAGGCAATGGACTGTTCCAAATTTTCTCCTTGACCTTGGTACTATCTACATTAGAATTGAACAGCCCTACAATTTCGATATTCTCATATCAAAATTGATTTTGATCAATTTGAGAAAATCACATCCTGCCCTGATTAACACAAAACATTAACTAACAATATATTAACCCAATATCCAATGATTGGCACAGGCATTGCCATGTCTTATCCAGAAATCGAAAAGCACAACATCCCAGAGAGAAAAATTTAAGTGCTATTTGATCTTTAAAACGAAATTTACTTAATATAAACGAGTTATGGAAACGACAAAAAAAACACAGTTAGCGACAATCATTATTGCAGGATTTCTATTGATTGTCGGAATCGTTGGCGGGGTGCATGTTTACAACCAAAAAGAGGCAGAAATCTCCGCCTTGATGG
>DMFR01000299.1:31380-35083 GCA_003450125.1 Prolixibacteraceae bacterium
GTCCAGCACAAACCAAATGATCCATCAGAAAGATTCTATCGCGACCGACATGGAAAACACCTTTAATGAAATCGAAACTAACCTGAAATTCATTAAAGAAAAAAGGAACCAAGTCACCATGATCCAATCAGAAGGTGGAAAAAACAGGAAACAGCTTCTTGTGGAAGACGTCAAATTAATGGACAACATGCTCACTGAAAGCGAAAAAAGAATTGCAGAGTTGGAAGGGAAACTGAAGAAATCGGGATTAAACTTAAAATCCTATGAAAAGAGACTTCAGGCTCTAACTGAAAACATCGAAAGCCAGAACAACGAAATTGCAGAATTGAAAAAAGCCATTGAAGACAAAAACCTCAATCTGGCTGCGCTCAACACCAAAGTTGAAACCATGGATGTTGACATGAAAAAACAAGCTGATTCAATCACCTACAAACAACAAGTGATTGTAGAAAGAACGAATAAGCTTAACACTGCTCACGTAGCCATGGGAACATTCAAGGAACTGAAAGAAGAAGGCATTCTTAACCGCGAAGGTGGGATTCTTGGAATCGGCAGTAGTAAAGCCATTCAGCAGAATTTTGATTCAAAGCATTTTACTGAGCTTGACATTCGCCAAACAAAGACGATCCCTGTAAATGCAAAAAAAGCAGTGTTGCTTTCAGAACATCCCAATAGCTCTTATTCGCTCATTGAGGAAAATGGACAGATTGCTTATCTGGCGATCAAAGATCCTCAAGAATTTTGGAGAATATCGAAATATGCCGTCATCCAGGTAAAATAATTGAAGGAAAGTACTCTTAGACAATTTAGTCGGGCTTCTGAATAGGCCCAAGAAGGTTGTACTATATATAAAAGGCTGTCTGGGGAAAATTCCCTGACAGCCTTTCACTATTTTATTCCAATCTGACTGCATTAAGTGGCTATTCCCACATAAGATATCAGCCAATTGTCAAATGATCCCCAGTTCTTTTCCCACTTTTATAAATGCGGTAACTGCAATATCTATTTGCTTTTTGGTATGGGCGGCAGAAAGCTGAACGCGGATGCGAGCCCTTCCTTTTGGAACTACCGGGAATACGAATCCAATGACATAAATGCCTTCCTTGAGCAATTCATCGGCAAATTTTACAGCCAGAGGTGCATCATAAATCATCACCGGAACGATAGCCGTAGTGCCTTTAACCAGATCAAATCCTGCGGCTTCCATCTTTCCACGGAAGTATTTGGCATTCTCCATTGTTTGTCCAGGCAGGTCGGACGAACCAGTGAGCAATTCCAGTACCTTCAAGGTTGCACCAACAGTTGCTGGGGCGAGGGTATTGGAGAACAAATAAGGACGAGAGCGCTGCCTGAGCATTTCAATAATTTCCTTTCGGCCGGAAGTACAACCACCATTACCGCCACCTAAGGCTTTCCCAAAAGTGGTAGTGATGATATCAATTTTTCCCATGAGTCCATAATGTTCGGCTGTTCCCTTTCCTGTCTTTCCGATATAACCCGAAGCATGGGAATCATCAACCATTACAAGGGCATCATATTTTTCGCACAAGGCAACGATCTCTGGGAGTTTGGCCAGATCACCATCCATAGAGAATACCCCATCGGTCACTACAAGGCGGTATTTAAGCGATTGGGACTCTTTCAGGCAATTCTCCAGCTCTATCATGTCCGAGTGCTTATATCGGCCACGTTGGGCCTTGCAAAGCCTAACGCCATCGATAATGGAAGCATGGTTCAACTCATCTGAGATAATGATGCTGTCGTCGCCCAGCAGAGGTTCAAAAATACCACCATTGGCATCGAAGGCTGCACAATACAGTATGGTATCTTCCGTTCCTAGAAAATCGGACATCTTCTGTTCAAGTTCTTTGTGTATTTGTTGAGTTCCGCAGATAAAACGAACCGAGGAAAGACCAAAGCCCCAGGTGTTCATCGTATCCTGTGCGGCCTTAATCACCTGAGGATGATTGGCCAGCCCCAGATAATTGTTGGCACAGAAATTCAGTACGCTCTTTCCACCGGTAACAGTAATTTGTGAACTTTGGGCAGAGGTGATAATGCGCTCGGTTTTATATAAACCCAATTCGTTTAATTCCAGAAGTGTTTGCGTTAAATCTTGTTGTATTTTTCCGTACATGATCATTGAATTTATTTTTAACAAAAGTAATGCATTCAAACAGTTTAAAATAGTGATAAAAAACAGGCAATTTTAATTGTCCTCACAATGGGCTAAATGCGGCTATCAATGTTATCCAACATCAATTCTTTGATAAAATTTCAGAAGAATCGTTAAAAATGTTGCACGGAAAATTGTTTTTGATTTATTTTCCCCCTTCAAGTTTTATTAATTTTTTTCATATCATTGCATTAAATATAACAATCCATGAATCTCAATAAACCCAGAGTAATTAAAGATTACGAAAAGCTCGATCCCGAAATTCAGGAAAGAATTAAACTGGAATATCCATCCGGATACAGTGATAGTTTAATCTACTTCAACAACAAAGATGGGAAAAGAGTGAGTGCTTTGCCATTCGAAACCGATGATAAATATTATCTGGTACGGATGACTGTCTACGAAGCTGAAAAAATCATCGAAGATGATGATGATTACGACAGCACTGGCTCGCTGAAAAGAAGTGCCAAAGAAGAGTATGAAACTAAATATTCTGACGATGAGTTTCTTGCCGTCGATGGTGAAGCGGACGATGTTGCCGATGACTCCTATGACGATGACAAGGAAGAAGATGACGATGATGATGACGATGATATTTAATTTCTGTTAAAGGTTTTCTTTTAACTGGATTTTATTCTTCAGAAGCCCTTCAAAATGCTCTGGTTGTAACCTGTTTCAGGAGGATGAAAAAGCAAGTTGCTTTTCACTCCTGAAAACAATTACAGCCTTTTTTTATTTCGGGAAATAGCCTAAAAGTCAAACCGGTATTGGTCATCATTGTGTCCAAAGGTTTTTCGGTGGTAACTGGTTATTCCTATTTCCCAAATAGCTTTGCGATGCTGCAAGGTAGGATAGCCTTTGTTGGTTAACCACCCATAATGGGGAAATTCGGCATGAAGGATGTCCATATAATCGTCACGGTAGGTTTTGGCCAGAATGGATGCCGCGGCAATGGATAAGAATTTGCCATCTCCTTCCACAATGCAGGTATGCGAAATCTTTGGATAGGCTTTGAACCGGTTTCCATCTATGAGCAAATGCTCTGGTATGAGGGCCAATTGATCGATAGCCCGGTGCATGGCAAGGAAAGAAGCATTTAAAATATTGATCTGATCAATTTCCACATTATCCACAATCCCAACCGCAAAAGCCAAAGCCTGTTCTTCAATGATGGGCCGAAGTGAATAGCGTTGTTTCTCTGAAAGCTTCTTAGAATCATCCAACAGATCATTCTCAAAATTAGCAGGAAGGATTACTGCAGCGGCAAATACAGGTCCTGCCAGGCAACCTCGTCCCGCTTCATCACATCCGGCTTCCAGCCTCCCTTCATTGAGATACAACAGGAGTTTATTCTTTTCCATTTGGTACAAAAGTAGTTGTTCCAAGCAAATTAAATGGGTGCTATCTTCATTTACTGAAAGGATGGTTTAATGTTTCAGGTTTAATGTTTAAAGTTGCGTGCCGATCTGGATGCAACCATAAAGTTTAAATTGAAGGATGGATAGCCTTCGATCGGCACGCAACTTT
>DMFR01000181.1 GCA_003450125.1 Prolixibacteraceae bacterium
CACCATGTACACACAAGCTACACAGAAACAGGCAATGTGAAGGCAAGCAAACACTTAGGACAAGAATGTTCTACACCTGGAATAGGAGTTAAGCAATTTAATGTCTCCCCTCGTCCGATTTTATTTTTTGCCTGATATTAAGTGAGGCATCGGAGTATAGAAAATCCCGTGTTGAATCGGGAAGAAAATCAAGAACTTCGTCCAATTTATCTTGCTTAATTGCATCGCGAACCTTCGAAGCACTGATGTAATCGGGTGAATTGTCAGCGCCTAAATGATTTGCTTTCCGGGTAACTTCGACTACTTCAACACCAAATGAAGGGAGAATGGTTTTCATGGCAAGGTTGTAAGCAGAAGTTGTGGGGCAGTATATCTCGGTTCCTACATACCGCTTTTTAATACCCAGAACCGGCACCACATAATTGGCAAAAGTCCTCACATCCAGTTCTGCCTGCTTTTGCATCACATCACTGATGGTTTCATTTTTCAGAAAGTAGGCAGGGAAGATGGTTCCTGAAACAATATACATTCCACCACGAACCATCACCACGTTCTTAAGGTGCGCAATTCCATTGCGGATCAATTCCCATCTTACCTGGAATGGAAATGCAGAAAGATCTTCCTCTACCACAAAAAGATAAACGATTTCATTTTCAGCAGCCGCCTTTTCGATCAGGAATTGATGCCCGTTGGTAAATGGATTGCAATTCATCACTATGGCAGCCACAGCAGAAGTCTTAACTGGAACTTTCAATGACTTCAGGTAATCCTGATAGGTGAATATCGATTCGAAACCAAACTCCAGAACGGTAAAAAGAGGGGGTGCCGATGCTATTTCTGTATACCCCAACCCAACAAAGCGGACAGAATTCTCGGGGCGTGTAAAAACAAAAGTATGCTTGTAAATCTTTAAAAGCTTCTCCGTCATGTAAGTAACAATTAACGCAAAAGCAGTGGTATCGCGGAATTTAGGTGCAACGGCCACATATTTCAAAATGCGCCCAAGGTGTGATCCTGTTCCTACCAATTCACCCTTTAGATTATAGACAATCATGGAACATTCAACCTCCGAGGGTATAAACTCAAAGCCAAGACCCAAGAGAAAATCCTTCACCAGCTTCACATCGAAAGGATTGTCAAGATCAAGGGTCTCTTGTCTAAAATCGGTATCTTCAAAAGTCATTTATTTTGAATAAATTGGTAAAAAAGGTTCATTCATCACTGACCATACAAAGATAGTCAATGCAAGCAGATCTGCAGAGCCACCGGGCGAAATATTTTCTTTTTGGCAATAGTCAATTACTTCAGAATAAGTATGATCATTGTAATTTTCCAAAGCTGTTTTGCATAAACCCTGGAAATTAGACAATACATCCGGGCCTCCACGATAAAGTATATTGGTATCGGAATTGACAGACGCAATGGATAAAAAGCTTTTGTACAGTAAGTCATCATTTAGCTTACTGAATCCCTTCAACGGAGGCAATCCATGCTCAAAAACAATTTGAAATCCACTTTCAGCCTCACCTCGTGCACCAGTGAAACCATAATTCAGGAAGATTTCCTCACCGTGGCTTTTCCGAGCTTGAAATGAATTGATCATTTCATTTTTAACCATATCCTTACAAATCTCTTTGATGATGGAGCGAAAATATTCAATATCAAATTGATCACTTTCACTGAACAATCTGCCACATGCAAACATCGAAAGGCCCAATAGAAATATGATTCCCTTTTGGGTATTGACATTATGGGTGGCCTGGTGCATTGCAGATTCCATGCGCAGGCCAATATTGCGGATAATGGGAAGTGCCTTTGAAAGATCGGTATCTTTGAAAGAGAAGCCTGCCTCGACCAATTCACCCATCCAGGGAGAGATAGCTGCAGAGGAATCAATAAAAGTTTGATAGTTCATGTCCCCATGGCTACCATTGCTGAATTTATCCACCAATCCAGGTTTAGGAGTAAGCGAAATCTCAGAGAGTAGCGCTTTTAATCCCAGGGAAGTAAGCTGTTTGATAATGATCGTTTTTCTTTGCTGAGAGCAATAACGGGCCATTTCTGAAAACATATACATTCTCAACTGTTCATGGTCGTGAGCCTTTTCTCGCCTGCATTCAATGGCTGGTCTTTCATGACAGAAAAAACACACCTTGGATTTACCCGATGAAACTGTATTTCCCAATTCATCATTCAGATCAACATCAATAAAACGGCCAAAGGGATGGGTAGTCTCAAACGCTTCACAAATCTGTTTAAGTTCAGCCAAAGTATTGATTCCCACAGAACAGGGGGCTATGTAAAAGTCACCTGCGGTATCACATCTTTCGATGGCATCGCTATAATGAATATCATTCAAATGAGCTTTCAAGAAGTATTTCAGATCGCTCAAACAAAAGTCAAAAAAAGTCTTTACCGTTGAATTGCTCTTTGGAAATCCAGGAACATTCAGGCTTAAGCTTACACAAGGAAGACCCTTCAGTGCCATTTGCTTTTTCAAAAAAGCCCTCTCTTCACGTGCTTCCAATATTGACTGGAGTGGTTCGATTTGTTGTATCCTCCTTAATTGATTATTTTATATCCTCTTATGCTGCAAGCCTTCTCCTTTTCTCCCTTTCTCCCTTTCTCCCTTTCTCCATGCCCCTACTCCTTCAGTTGACGGATCACATCAATAATGGTCCCATCGCGGTATTCCACAATCCCTACGATCTTGTCCGTATATTCAAGTGGAGCAGGAATCCCGGTTATCTGGTCTACTTCAATTTCAAGGTCATGGATTTCTTTGATATTCAATCCTGCCCTGCGAAGGTTTTCTTCCAGTTCCTTAAAGGCCGGATTCACGCATATTCCGCGTTCTGTGACCAATACATGCACTGTTTCTCCTGGGGTGACTATTGTATGTACCCTCTTCTTAATAATGGGAATACGGCCCCTAAATGAGGGACAAACCACTACGGTAAGCTTTGCCCCCGATGCAGTATCGGAATGGCCTCCCGACGCCCCACGGATTTTACCTTCAGAACCAGTAATTACATTGACATTAAAATCAACATCAATCTCAAGAGCTCCAAGTACGACCACATCTATTTTATTGGTAATACACCCACAATTAAAAGGATTGGCATAAAGTGCCGCCGGAATCTCAATGTGCCTGCGGTTATTCAGCAATGAATTACTTACCACTGCATCGAAGGATTGTACATCAAAAATAGTTTCAAACAACCCTTCATTCAGCATGTCCACACAATAGGAGGTAATGCCGCCAAGCATAAAACTGCCCTTTAATCCTTTGGTCTTCATCTTTTCACGGATGAATTTAGCCACTGCCAGCGATGCCCCTCCCGCCCCTACCTGAAAGGCGAATCCGGGAACAAAGAATCCGGAGTGTTCAATCACATCAGCTGCCAGTTTTGCAATACGAAGATCCATGGGCGAATTGGTGATACGCGTTGTACCTGTTGCAATTTTGGAAGCATCTCCTATCGAATCCACCAATACCACATGGTCTATAAAGTTTTGGGAGATAGAAAGCGGAATGCATGGAAAATCCACCAGATTATCTGTCACCACGATCACTTGCTTGGCATAGCGGGCATCAATAACAGCGTAACCGATTGAACCAAAAGCCGACTTCCCATGTGAACCTGTAGCATTTCCTTCACAGTCAGCAGCAGAAGCAGGAATGACTGCCAGATCAATCTGTATTTTGCCTGTATGGATGCTGCGCACCCTTCCCCCATGAGAATGGATCACTACAGGAGTGTCGAGTACTCCCATTGCAATGGCTTGTCCCAACTGGCTGCGGATACCGGATGAAAAGATGCGGGTGACCGTTCCATCTTTCAAATAAGGAAGAATCGGGTCATGGCATTCATTCAGTGAGGAGGAAGCCAAAGTAATTTCCCGGATTCCCATGTTGTGCAATATCGTAAGGGTCTGAACCAGCAGGATATCTCCGTTTCTAAGGTGATGGTGAAACGAAACAGTCATTCCATTGTGTGGATTGCTTCGTATAATGGCCTCTTCAAGTGTCTTACAAAGCTTACTCTGATGAGGCAGATAGGCTTTATTGGGAGCCGGAATGGTAGGTTCATCCATCCATCCCTTACGCAATTTGGTGAGCGCTCCCTGATAAGGTTCCAATTTTCCGATTCCCTCGATGTATTCAGGAATTTCTCTCCCTAAACTATTTAACATTGTGGTGATATTTTAATGTTTTATACAATTGTAAGCCTTGTTGGTGACTACGATCCCTTTACTTCTAGCTTACCGTTATTTTAGCAAGCCTTAAAAGATATTCAGCCCTGGCAACAATAGGGGCATCAATCATTTTTCCTTCTATGGCAAAAACACCAATACCGGCAGCACTATTGGCCCTGAACTCCTTGACAATGCGGTAGGCTTTGCGAATCTCCTCTTCTGTTGGGGTATAAACCTCGTGAATGATATCGATCTGCCGGGGATTAATCACCGCTTTGCCTGTGAAGCCGATCTTCTTGGCATATTCAGTTTCCTTCCGCAAACCCTCTTCGTCGTTTACATCCGGAAAAACAGTATCTATGACATCGATATGGCTGGCCTTTGCGGCCATTACAATGCGTTTTCGTGCAAAATCAATCCCTGCACCATCTGAGGTATAGATAATGTTCATATCGGCCGTCAAATCCTGTCCCCCGATGGTAATTGCATCCACGCGACTGAACTTACTGGCTATATTAAATACATTTTGAACACCCATAGCCGTTTCGATCATCGCATGAAGGGTCATCCTATTGTGCGGCAGGCCGTGACGGTCTTCTATCTTTTCAATGATGGCTAAAAGATCAGCCACCTCTTCAGGGGATTCTGTTTTGGGATAACGGATGGCTGAAGGCTGGAGAGGAACTATCTCTTCCAGATCAGCTAAGCCAAAAGGAGTGCTTAAGTGATTGACCCTTACACAAACCTCGGCATCGTAAAAATTGGTCACTTTGATCATATTTCTGACCAAGGCCCGGGCAGCATCTTTCTGATTCAGGGCAACGGCATCTTCCAGATCAAGTAAGATACTGTCGGCGCCATAAACTCCACCCTGCTGTATCATTGCCGGATTATTACCCGGAATATAGAGCATCGTTCTGCGGTTTCTAAAGTTTTTCATCATGACTTTTATTTCAAGGTACCTTCCTGTAGGTCAAGCGAACGTTTAATGGCCGTTTCCAACCGGGCTTTAATGGTTGGCTCAAGGGCCCCCTTATCCTTTGCAATCAGATGAATGTCAGTTAACTCGTATTGATCAAGCATTTCAACGACAATGCGGTTGAAACTGGCACCAAACTGATGCATTACGGAGGAAGATATTTCTATTTTCCTGCCTGAGTTTTCGGGTAAGGGTTCAATCAGAACAATGACATCGCTCGACTCAAAAGTTCCTGATTGGGCGGCTATTTTTGGTTTCATAAAGTTATATTTACTGATTTACGGAATAATAATTTCCTTATAAGCCTTTCTACATCAATGAGAAGCTTAGTTTTAGGACCGTTTACACACCAATATTTTCACAAAAGTAGGACTTTAATTTATCAGAATCCTGATATATCACAGATTATTTAGAAAGATTGAAAGACTTTATAACAAGAAATAGAACGCGGATAAAATATGATTTAGTGGATTAAAAACTGTGTAGATCCGCATTCTATTTTTCTTTCTCTAGCCATTAATAAATACAATATTATTTAGGCTCCATTCCTTAATGCAACTTTGATTTCCTATTTTTGTTTCATTCAATAAATATACTAAAAGCTCATGATCATTTTACTCTCCCCTGCAAAAACACTTTACGACCACTCCCCTGTTCAATTGGAGAAATATACCGAATCGCAGTTTATGCCCGAGGCTAAAAAGATTATTGCAGTGATGAAAAAGAAAAAGCCTGCTCAGTTGGCACAATTGTTGGACATTTCCTTTAAACTGGCTGAGTTGAATTTCCACCGGTTCCAGGCCTGGGAACCACCTTTCAATCTGGATAATTCATGGCAGTCCATATTGATGTTCAACGGTGATGTCTATCAGGGCCTGAAAGCAGAAACTTTTTCAGATTCTCAATTCGAGACAGCCCAGCAAAACATACGCATTCTTTCAGGAGTTTATGGTCTGTTGAAACCGCTTGACCTGATCCAGCCATACCGCTTGGAAATGGGCATCCCCATCAGCATTGCCGGGAAAAAGAACCTTTATGAATTCTGGAGAACAAAAATTACCACTCTTCTGAAAACAGAATTGGCTCAAAGTGATCAAAACACATTGATTAACCTGGCCTCTAAAGAGTATTTCAGTGCTATAGACACCAAAAAACTGAAAACCCGTATTATTACTCCCTCTTTTAAAGAACTCAAAGGCGGCCAATACCAAATGGTATCCTTTTTCGCCAAAAGGGCACGTGGATTGATGAGCCGGTTTATTGTCCTCAATAACATCACCAATCCTGAGGATATTAAAGCTTTTGACATGGAGGGCTATTATTTCAACAATCAACTCTCGAAAGAAAATGATTGGGTGTTTACCCGGTAACCCCAATCATTATTTACTATTTAAATAATTTACTATTTACAATTTGGCCTGTTGCATAGATTTAGCCTTGGGGAGGCCAACTAATCATACAATATATCGTTTCAATCCTATCGTATGTCAGTTTAAATGACTCTCCGGGCACTGATATGTTCTGTATATTATAATCGGCTCATGGAGTTCTCCTATTCTCACCTGTTTTTAGTGTTGAAATAGTTTTACTATTTGAGTACTTTCTGTGTACTTTCTGTGCATTTACTGTGTATTTATTCATAGAAAATACACTTAAAATACATAAATATATCTCCATTACCTATTGTCAAACCATAGTTGTTATGGGACGAATCAAAAATACAATAAAAGCAATGGATTAGGACGGTCAAGATTATTCAAAGAGTATCAGTTTGGAAGTGGAAAAGAATTTATTCCTTAGTTACCAATTATCTCTAATTCCTTTATTAATCAAACAAGACATATATATTGTAAATTTAGGACTAACCTGTCACCTAATACTCAATAATTGGGACTTGAATTTCAATCCTATAGAATATTTTAAAATTTAAAATCCTTTCAAACTGAAAAAAATCATAGAACTCAGGGGAGAATGCGCTATCTTTAAAGTTTTGTTTGTGCGTCAAGTGCAAATAGAAAATCGAATGTAGAAAATAGATTCAAATTCATAAAATTCATAAAATTGGCACAGGAGTTTATCATTGGATTCACGGAACACCGCTCAGTAGGCTATCTATTTGTGCCTTTGTTGATCCATCCAGAAAAATCATATTTCACAGTAGATAAGACAGTTAAACTTCGGGATGTTAAGAGCGGTGAGGTAGTTTTAAACGATCAGGAACTGGAATTGTTGAAACTGATCGAGAACTACAGCGATGAAATGTTAATGAAGAAGTTTACCAAAAAGACCGATCAACCCAGCTTTTTCCAGAACATGGACAAAGAGCTTTTTCAAAATCACATCAGTCCTTACATTGACAAATACATATATCGGTGCATCATGTTGCTGATGAAGGGCAATACGCGCCTTTTTTTCAAACAAGCCAAATATGCACACCTGTATGATGAAGATGAGATTAAGGTCAACCGCACTTTTTCTGACTGCACCTTCTATTTCAACCGCACCGTATACGGAACAAGATACAGCCTGAAGATCTATCATGAAGGTAAAGGGGTTGATATACTGCATAAAAATATCAAGATGGTCTGTACGCAACCTTGCAGTTTCGTGTATCTCAATCACCTTTATGTTTTCACCCATCTATCTGGTAAAAAGCTAATTCCCTTCCTGACCAAAGATGCCCTTACCATTCCCCCGCAGGCGGAAGATAAATATTACCAGTCATTTATATTGAACACGGTCAGGGATTTTAAAGTCAGAGCGACCGGTTTTGCTATCATAGAGAGCCAGCCACCCAGAAAGGCAATCCTGTCACTGGAACAGGATTTATCGCTTAAACCGGTTTTGATCGTCAAATTCAGATACGACAACAGCCAGTACCTGGCGGACGCGGTTTCAAATGTATTTGTAAGCCTTGAAAATAACCAGGGGAATTACACCTTCCATAAATTCGTACGCGATCATCAATGGGAAGAAGAACAGCTGGGGCTATTGAAAAAGCTGGGATTAAAATATAAAAACGGGTACTGGAACCCTAAAGAGGACATTGAAAAGTCGGAAAGCGAGAATTATTACCAAAGCGTGCAATGGCTGAACCGAAACAATGAAGAATTAGTGGCCCAAGGATTTATCATTCAGCAAAACAAACTGGACAAGAAATATTTTACAGGTACTCAAGCCCTTGATATTAAAATTCAAAGCAATGAAGACTGGTTCGATATCATGGCCATGGTGCGGTTTGGCGATTGCATTATTCCTTTTATCCGTCTTCGAAGACATATATTAAATAACATCCGTGAATTTGAACTACCATCAGGAGAAATTGCCATATTGCCGCTCGAATGGTTTTCATCCTACCGTGATATCTTTCCTTTTGCAAAACTGAATGGGAATATACTAAAACTAAAAAAGCATCATTTTCAACTTCTCCAGGAAAAGATAAAAGGTATTGACCGGCAGTATTTTAATAAGCTAGAGCAAATCTATTCAGTCACTGATCAAAAGGCTGAAGTTCCGAAGTCTTTAAAAGCAACCTTGCGTACTTACCAGGCGGAGGGTTATTCATGGATGTGCCAACTGTATGAAAACCAACTTGGAGGGTGTCTGGCTGACGACATGGGATTGGGAAAGACCCTGCAAGCGCTGACGTTACTGTTAAAATTAAAAAAGAAAGCGGTGCAACCCTTATTGCCCAAAATCGAAACAGGCAATCAATTAAGTATTTCGCTGTTTGACACCCCAGAAGTGACAGAGATGGTTCAACCAGCCTCACTCATTGTAATGCCCACTTCGCTTATACACAACTGGGAGAATGAAATTCAGAAATTTGCCCCCACGCTGAAAATATACAAGCACATTGGAGCTTTGCGCAACAAATCAAACGGTATGAGCTCCGCCATCAGGTATTACGATGTGATCCTGACCACTTATGGAACTTTGAGGAACGATTATGAAATGCTCAGTTCCTATGAATTCTTTTACCTGATCCTCGACGAGAGTCAGAACATCAAGAATTCATCTTCCAAGACCTATAAAAGCATCCTGGAAATCAGGTCAAAGCATAAACTGGTGATTACCGGTACACCCATAGAGAACTCCTTGTCAGATTTATGGTCACAGTTTAATTTCCTGAACCGGGGATTACTAGGAAGCCTACCCTATTTCAAACGGGAATTCATTACCCCTATTGAAAAAAGGGATGATCAGGATCAGCAGAAGAAACTGCAGAAACTGATCCGCCCATTTCTGCTCAGGCGAACCAAGGAAGAAGTTGAAAGCGATTTGCCAGTATTAACAGAGCAAATCAGGTATTGCGAAATGACGGAAGAACAGCATGAAATCTATGAGACAGAAAAATCAGCCATTCGGAATGCCATTCTTAAAAATATAGAAACAAACGGGATCAGGAAATCGGCACTGGTCGTGTTGCAGGGATTGACAAAATTGAGGCAACTGGCCAATCATCCTTCCCTGGTTACCAAAGAGATCGATACTGAATCAGGAAAATTCAATGAAATATACCGTTGTTTAAATAACCTGGTAGCCGAAAAACACAAAGTCTTAATATTCTCTTCCTTTGTCAAGCACCTGGAATTGCTTCAAACCAAGATTGAATCAAAGGGCTGGAAATACTCCTGGTTAACGGGCAAGACCACCGACAGGCAAGAAGTAATCCGGGAATTTCAGGGCGATGCGGACAATCATATCTTCCTGATTTCACTCAAAGCAGGAGGTGTTGGATTAAACCTTACTTCTGCCGACTATGTGTTTATTATTGATCCCTGGTGGAATCCTGCTGCTGAAAACCAGGCCATCAGCCGGGCCCATCGCATTGGTCAGGATAAAAAAGTATTTGTATACCGCTTTATTACCGAGGATTCAATTGAAGAAAAAATTCAGACCTTAAAATCAAAGAAATCAGCGCTGGTCGAGAAGTTTATCGGTTCAAACAATCCGATCAATGCCATTACTGAAGAAGAAATAATGAGTTTATTTAGTTAAGAAATAGGCCACTAAGGCGCTAAGACACTAAGGTACACCAAGAAATGTATCCTTTGGTGTAACCGGGAGTCTTTGTGTCTTGATGACAGCAATATAATATAAATGAATAATTAGAAAATATGCCATTAAGGCGCTCAGCCACAAAGGCACACTAAAATATTTATCCTTTGGTGTAACTTGGAGTCTTTGTGTCTTAGTGGCAGAAATAAAATTTAAACAGATGAAACAGCTTTTGACCCTTTTGGCACTATTTGTCATTTTTAATGTAAGCGCACAGCAGACCATGAGTTTAAAAGATGCCGTTCTTGGCGCGAGCAGCTACCTGAAACCAAAAATGCCTGTGCAGATTAAATGGAAAGATGACCGACATTACGTCATGGTGAAGGAAAACCACCTCATTGCGTTTAATGTCCAAAACAATGATTCGACAGATCTGATTTCATTGTCTGAATTAAACGCTGCATTGAAAGAAAAGGGAATGAAGAATGCCGTATTATTTCCAGTCTTTTCATTCATCAATGAATCGCTAATCTGGTTTCAAACGGACAATCACCTGGTAATATTCAACCTGGATAGAAAGTCGGTAGATTCAAGCTTTGATTATCCCGAAAAGGCTGAACATTTAGACTATAACGCGGTACAAGGCATGTTGGCGTATACCATCAAGAACAACCTCTTTGTGAAGGGAATTTCAGTCGATCAACAGATTACCGATGATATGGAAGAACACATCATCAACGGGGCAGCAGTTCACAGGAATGAATTCGGTATAGAAAAAGGAACTTTCTGGTCTCCTAAGGGCCATCAGCTTGCATTTTATCACATGGATGAGACCATGGTGGGTGATTATCCTTTGGTAGATTATATGGCCCGGGAGGCAAAACTGGTAAACATCAAATATCCAATGGCAGGAATGACCAGTCACCAGGTAAAATTGGGCATTTACAATCTTGACAACAAGCAAACCGTATATATGAAAACGGGGCTGCCTGCAGATCATTATCTAACCAACATCAGTTGGGCTCCCGATGAAAAAACCATTTTCATCGCAGAACTGAACAGGGAGCAAAATGACATGAAACTGAATCAATATGATGCTTCTACGGGCGATTTGATCAAAACAGTTTTGGAAGAAAAGGACAGTAAATATGTTGAGCCAGTTCATCCTATTGTTTTTTCAGCTACCAATGCCAATCGGTTTTATTATCAAAGCCGGCAGGATGGATGGAATCATGTTTACTCCTGCGACATGCCGGATGGGAAAGTCACGCAAATTACAAAGGGGAATTGGGAAGTCACTGAACTACTGGGTTTCGATGAAGGTGATAAAAACTTAATATTTGAAGCCACAAGGGAAAATACGCTTGAAAGGCAATTGTACCGCATTAATACCCACTCCGGGAAAACAGATCGTTTAACACCAGATGCAGGAACGCATCTGGGATTATTGTCACCCGACAAACAAAATATCATAGATCGCTGGACCAGTACCAATGTTCCCGGTAGGGTTGATTTGATTTCAAGTAAAGGTATACTTTTAAAAACCATTGCAGTAGCTAAAAATACACTAAAGGATATTGACTTGGGAGAAAATACTGTATTTACGATCAAGGCCGATGACGGAATTACTGATCTGAATTGCAGGATGATCAAACCCAACAATTTTGATCCTTCCAAAAAGTATCCTGTCATCGTCTATGTTTACGGAGGCCCCCATGCCCAACTGGTCAACAAAACATGGCTTAATGATGCCCGATGGTGGCAATATTACATGGCCTCGAAAGGGTATATTTCCTTCACCCTCGACAACAGAGGATCGGACAACCGGGGCCGGGAGTTTGAGAATGTGACTCATCGCCAATTGGGGGTCATCGAAACAGCCGACCAGATGAAAGGAATTGATTATCTAAAATCGCTCCCCTATATTGATGCTGCAAGAATCGGAGTACACGGCTGGAGCTTTGGCGGCTTTATGACATTAAACCTGATGTTAAAACATCCTGAAACGTTTAAAGTGGGGGTAGCAGGTGGTCCGGTTGTTGACTGGAGCATGTATGAAGTAATGTACGGTGAACGCTATATGGACACCCCGGAAGAGAATCCGAAGGGATATGAGAATTCAAATATGCTGAATTACGTGGATAACCTAAAGGGAAAGTTAATGTTGATTCACGGAGTTGAGGATCAAACGGTCGTCATGCAGCAAAGTATTCAATTCCTAAAAAAATGCATTGATCTGGACAAACAGGTTGACTTTTTTGTTTATCCAACACATGAACACAATGTTCGCGGAAATGATCGGCTTCATCTGATGGAAAAGGTAAGCAATTATTTTCTGGATAATTTATAGTTATCTGTAAAGTTCGTCAAAGATTTAATTTGGGTCATTCATATACAATCCATTTTGCACTTTTGCACTTTTGCACTTTTGCACAAACATGCAAAAGTGCAAATGTACAAATGTGCAAAATGTGCAAATACGGCATGGCATGTCCTTAGATCTAACACACGAGAGTTCAATTTACTCGAATCGTAAAGGTTCAGGTCCCCGGGGTTGAAAGCTATAAAATCTTGTTCTGGGAACTTCATCGAGAATAAACCCAATGGCGGAAACATCTATTGGATGATTCGGGTAGTAAGCCAATCGAATTTGTAAGGTCTTGAATATAAGGTTTTCATTTCGGATTCGCAGGCCAAGACCAACTCCGGCAAAATAATCCTCGTTGAAGATAGATCGGGTTTCAGGACCAACGATTCCTGCATCAAGAAAATAAAACAAGGCGGTCTGAAAATTAAGAAAAGCCCTCTTTTGAAAAAATACATTTTCCACATTTAGGGTGATGCGTTGTTTGCCGCTCGCAATCCGGCTTCCAAAGCCTCTTATTCCATTGGCATTTCCGACAAACAAATCCTCCACCTCAAAGCGGTTAATTCCAATGGTATAATTTAATTTGATAAACTGCCTGGCTTGAACATTCCAAATTTTAAACAAGGGCGAAATAAAATTGACCTTTACATCGACCATCCCTTGTTCCAGGCCGGAGTGTTTCCAAAAGCTGCCAATTCCAAGGGAGGTATAGAAATAGAAAGGCCTTTGATTAAATAAATTGCCGGTTGACAAAAACAAATGGGAATAACCCCTATTTCCAAATTCATTTCGATCAAAGCCTAAAACCAGTTCATGTAAATATCCCTTTGGAATATCTTCTGCAATGCCGTAGCTATATACCCGATAATCACGAATATAAGATCGATGCGAAAAACTAATACTGCCCAGATACAGGGTGCTATTGGCAAAAAACTGCTTGTTATCTATGTCAGGCAGCGGTCGCTTGTAAAACGACGTATACCTGATCCTTCCAGAAAAAGTCATTTGAAAGCGATTGTCTTTTGGATTGATCCCTAAATCTAAGCGGCGTCCATACCACCCATCCAGAAATACATAACTTAATGGAGAGGGGCTAATCACATTGTTGGTCAGATTGATATTATCCGATCTAAAGCTTCTGGAGGCCGTTAAACCTCCTGCATAAACCGATTGAGGCCTCAAGAAACTACGTTCAAAAGAAACAAAATACTCATTGTGAATATAGTTATTGGCATAACCGGTAGAGAAATTCACAAAATTACCCTTTAAATTATTGATCGCGTAAAAGGCTTCAATGCCCAGGTGAGGTTTAATTTGCGTATGACCGTAAAAAGTAAGTCCTATTTCATGACCAATACCCAATATATTTTTATCCGAAATTCCAACTTGACCCTTATTAATGTTTCCGACAGAGCCCGAAAGGCCGAATGAAAAAACATCTTTGGTAAGGATTAAGATATCCACTATATTTTTATTTTCAAGTCTGGGCTTAAGGATGAATCGCACGTCCTTAAGATAAGGTAAACTACGCAAGAAACGTTCATTGTCCATGACCGTGTTGGGATCTAAAATAGTTCCTTCTTTGATCCATAAGTTCTTTCGGATAACATTTAGATTCGACTTGGAATGCAGTTTGTTAGCCGTCTTTTCAATCCAGAGATGAGTAGTTTTTGAGGTATCACTAAAATCAGGCCCAAAAACCTCGAGGGATTTAATTGTAATGGTACCGATGGACTTGTTTTTAAAGCTTTTATAATACTCATAAGAAAGTAAGCCTTGATTGATCGTATCATTGGTTGTATTAATCATATAATTATACAACCATTTTGTAAACCGGTGCCGACGAGCCTTTACTTCCAGACTATCGTAAAACAATTCAGTTTTTTTCTTGATTGAATCTTGAGGTATGGTATCATTTTTAAGCATAGCAATATCCATCCCATTGAGATTCAAAGTTAAAAGTAACATAAATGTTATCCAAACAATATTCATAAAGTTGGTGCTGCTATTTATAAA
>DMFR01000105.1 GCA_003450125.1 Prolixibacteraceae bacterium
ATTCATGTGGTATTGGATTTCCTGAACTTCCATAAGTCTTCATGCCAATTACCTGGGCATTTGGAACCTGTTTCATCATCTGGATAAATGATTCATTGCTGCTAAAGACCGCCGGGCCCGAGAGCACATAAATATTCCCTTTATAGTTCAGATGATCCTTTCCCGGAACCAGCCTATGGATCTGTTCCTTGTCAAACTTGCCGGAGGTTTCATTGTAGTACTTCACCTTTTCATACGCCACTGAGTCGCTGGCAAAAAGAGCTGCAAATTTCCTGGCATAACGATCATTTCCACCTTTATTTTCCCTTACATCAATGACCAGGTTCGGATACTTCAACAATTCCTTGACAGCATCTATTGCAGGTATCGGAGGGTTCTTTGAATTGCCAAAACTTTTAAGTGGAAGAGTAAAGAAATCAGTTTCCCAGTCACGTATTGAAAGGTATCCCACACTATCCATCACCCCTGCAACCGACATAAAGTCCTTGCTGAATTTCTGATCATGCAATTGGGAGAACAATACCTGCAAATTGGAATTGCCTTCAATGTTTTTAATGAGGCTTGTCCCAAACTTTTGTCCCTCAACATCTACCCATAAATGGGGATCATCTGCTGCTTTCAACAGTTTTACCAGTTTTAAAGCAAATTCAATGCTCGATTCAGCCCCTTCAAGTTCCGCTCTGCTTGTTTCCAATAAAGCCGTCCAGTCGATTCCTTTCAAAGAAGCATAGGAATACTGTTTGGGAAAGAATGCAGTCAATTCTCCGAATGCTTTCTTATTGCGATCTGCACCGGATACTGCTTTTGTCCTGAAATGCAATTCTTCGGGATTTAAAGCAACACCTTCCGTATTCATGAAGCCTTGAAATTTAGAACTATTCAACAGCAGTGAATAAAGCCTATCCTGATAAAGCCTTACTGGAATTGAAAAAGTCCTTTTATCTTTCCAAATGGCCCTATCTGTAATTTGAGGGAAGTTTTTGGTATCGGGTACCGAATAGGTGTCCTTCATATCCTGGTCAAACTGAAGGATGATTTCCTTTAACTGAGGATCAACCCTACAGTCTCCAAAAGCCGGTATGGTACTGATAATCTTAGGGGCAGTACCCTTGTTTTGAGCCATGGAGAATATGCAAATAAATGCAATATAGAAGAATGTTAGACTTGTTCTTTTCATTTTAGACGATTTAACGTTGATGCTGATAGCAGATTTCCCCTGCCGCTATATCTTTATAATCTTTTTCCTTGTTGGCGCAAGGTACCCTTTTTCAAAGTATTCAATTAAATACCTTCCACGGGCAAATTGTACCATGTGCAGGTCACAGGATGAATCTGAATTAATGGCTGTAAAGGTCTGTAATTTACCTGTAAAACTGGTAATCGACCAATTTATTTCAGAACCCATCCGAATAAACCAAATGCCCCCCTGGTCCAAAGCCGTAATGACGATTCTCAGGGATGTTCCCTTGGGAAGGTTGGCTGCCAGGCTATAATCGGCGGTTGTATACACCGTATCGTTTAATGCAAGCAAATTAGGCCCATTCAACCCTGTCTTGGGGTAATTGATGATGCTCCTGGTGCTTTTAAATTTTGTCTTGGCGATAAAGTTAGCGACATATTTACCAAAATCCGGCACTTTGGCTGTTGCCCCTATCTCCCGGTAGCGTTTGGTCAGGTTATTTCTAATGGCAACGGTATCAAGGGCAAGGGCCTGGTTGATCAATTCCGAACCCAGGGTATCGCTGTTTAAAATACCATCGGTTAACAGGTCATTTCTAAGGTTGGAAAGCAGCTCAGTCATCTGGCTCTCTGAATGGTAGCCCTGAATGATAGACGAAATGGCCAATAAAATCCCATTGTCATCTCCGTCTTCTGAAATATTTAGCTTTTCAGATGTTTTGATATTCTCCTTCTCCATGTTGAAAATCGCCAAAACCTCCTTTTGTGCCTGCATTTTAGAATCTTCAAATGACTTTCCTTCTTTCATTAAATATTCAACCCTTGGTTTTTCCAGATGCGTTAACAGGTTAATATTTACCTCGCTCGTATCCGTTAAATCAGAGAGGGCATACAAGGTAATCTGTGCAGCAGATGGTTGCCCCAGGACCTCATTAAAATAGAATCCATCTGCCCTTAAACGAACAAAGTTTGAACTCAATGAAAGGTTTTTGAGTTGAAAAGCCCCTTTGTTATCTGCTATTTCAGAATTAAAAGACTTGCCCGAAGGAGATAAATCAGGATTTAAATCATACACCGTTATGGAACTTCCACTAATAAAAGGCCCTTTTTGAGCAAACCCCTTAACATCCTGAACAATGTCCTGAACAATTTCCGGAGCGTCGTTATTCTTGGTACAGCTGGTAAAAGCTACCATTATTGAAGCCATGATGATCAAGGTGAAGAATACTACATGCTTTTTCATATCATGAGGTTTAGGTTATTTAATTTCCTTCAAAATACTTTTTCTTCAATGGCCAGTCACTCTTCAATACCAGGGATCATGACCGTTACAAAGGGCGCTTATTTTTTCCTGATCGTCCCGATAATTTTATTGACTGTTGGAAGGTCAAGTAAATTAAAATCAACTTCCAATGCAGCATTGAAATCAGTATCCACTTTCCAATACAGCCGGCCCCTTGAGATCGTACTGTTTGAATAATAGAACAATGCAATGGTATCGGGCTTTTGAATAAAGACCTCCATTTTGTCCATTACGACCAACTCCGAAAGACTATTGGTTACCCGAACCTCCTTAGGATAGGGAAAAGGCAAAGCATCTCCAAAATCAACATGATGCATGGAAGAGCCGTAATAATAGTTCAGTTGAATTTTATCATCCGGTGAGACTTTATAAAACTCGTTGCCTTCAAAACCTACCATTCCATTTCCAATATATTCCGCAGGTACCTGGATGGTATAACCTGTTTTAAAATCAATGGTAGGCCATTCAGCAACGGTGGCCATGTTAAAAGAATTGCTCTCTTTCAATTCATCCTCTTTCTTGCAATTGGCAAATAGGAATATGACCAGGAAGTACACGAATATTTTATTCATAATTAACTTTTTATGTTTAGATGCAAAGCAACTCCATGAGGTTGCGTCAGACATACTAAATTCCACATAATAAAATTACCTACCAAATGTATTGAAT
>DMFR01000378.1 GCA_003450125.1 Prolixibacteraceae bacterium
AAGAATTATACGATGCGTCCGACATCAGAACCATGCAATGGTCTGATACTGCTCGTTTGCCAGGTAAAAACAGGGTAGAAGAAATTCGAAACTATGCCAGGATTGCCGGATACAAGCGCATTGGAATTGCAAATTGCGTGGTGATGCAAAAAGAGGCTGATCAACTGAAAACCTCTCTGGCCAATGATTTTGAAGTTTTTTCTGTCGATTGCAAATATGGCAAAATATCAAATGCAGAAATGTTAGGTACAGAAGCAAAAGGCAAATCGTGCAATCCTTCCGGACAGGCTGATTTTCTGAAAGCAAACAAAACCGAACTGAATATAGTATTGGGGTTATGCGTGGGTCACGATATGGTTTTCACCGCTAAATCCCATGTACCTCCAACTACTTTACTTGTAAAAGACAGAGAACACAAACATAACCCAATCCAAACTTTTAAGTAAAAAACGAAACTTTAATTGAGGCCATACAACAATAATTTAGAATCAGATGGAAAAATTCAGCCAAATCAATAGCGAATCGAACGAAGAGAAAAGTTTTTTTAAATCTTGGAGATTCTGGAAACCTTTCCTTTCGGCATCAGTTGGCGGCCTGGCAGGTTATTTATACTATCACTTTGTAGGTTGTTCATCGGGCACATGTGCAATTACCAGCAACCCCTACATGAGCATTATTTATGGTAGTTTCTTTGGATACTTTATTATCAACAGCCCATGTGCCAAGGGCAAATGCTAATTTTTAAATACAAACTATGAGCTTAATAGAGATTAATAAAAGGTACAGCGAACTGGCTCAATCCGATTGCTGCCTTTCGTGCGGTGGGGCAATCAATTATGCCCAACCGCAAACAGGCGAAATATGTGTTGATTTGGGAAGCGGTCGTGGTTCCGATGCGATACGTATGGCCGGAGAAGTCGGAAATAATGGGTTCGTCTATGGCATCGACATCTCGGATGGAATGATTCAAAAAGCGGTCAGTACTGCCAAAAAACTTGGGATTACAAATACTGATTTTATTCAAAGTACGCTCGAAGAAATTAAGTTAGACAATAATGTTGCCAACCTTGTTATTTCGAACTGCACCATTAACCATGCAGCCAATAAACAGGCTGTTTGGAGCGAAGTGTACCGGATACTTAAAAAAGGCGGGCGTTTCGTAGTTAGCGACATTTATGCCACAGCGCCAATACCAGATGAATATCGCAACGACCCTGAAGCTATTGCTGAATGCTGGGCTGGGGCTGTGACTCGTGGAGAATATCTTGAAACGCTTTACCATACTGGCTTCACATCGGTAAAGATTCTTGAAGAATCGTCACCTTATGCAAAAGGAAAAGCTGAAGTAGCAAGCTTTACCGTTTATGGCGAAAAACCAGGCGAAAAGAAATCATGCGCATGCCGGGGTAATTGATTGTAATTTATCTTAAATCAGATTTTTATGAAAAAGGTATTCTTTTCAGTATTAATGGTGCTTACCATTTTTGCTAATGGTTGTGCACAGGAGAAAAAAGTAAATTCAGGAACCATAATCCATCTCACTAACGACCAGTTTAAAAAGATGGTATTTGATTACAAAGTAAATAAAGAGTGGAAATATTTGGGGGATAAACCGGCTATAATTGATTTCTATGCAGACTGGTGTGGTCCATGCCGGATGATGGCTCCCCGCTTGGAAGAAATTTCAAAAGAATATGCCGGTAAATTAATAGTGTACAAAGTTGATACCGATAAAGAACAACAGTTATCAGCTAGCTTGGGCATTCAGAGTCTTCCGACATTACTTTTCATCCCTCAAAATGGGAAGCCACAGGCTTCCTTGGGGCTTATTCCAAAAGAATCGTTGTTAAAAGCGATACATGAAGTTTTATTAATCAAGTAAATTAATTTTCATGACAAGTTTAATTAAAAAGAAGGAGGGCACTACTTCAAAAGTAGCCCAGTGCTGTGCCAAAACGTCGAAAATCGTAGCTGGTTGTCACGACTAATGGTCTGGTTTCACGTAAGAGTTTTCTGAAAGGGGTATTCTACGTGAAACCTATTTTTTCAATCATTTGAAACTTATCTATTCTATGAATTATTCAAGACATAATATCTTCTCAAGAATAAAGGATTCAGAAAACTATTTTATTGTGAACCCTCTCTCGGGAAATGCCGATATTTTAAACCCTGAAGAAGCCAGTAAACTTATTGCTTTAAAAGAAGGCAGCAGTTTAAATGACCAGCAATTTGTGAACGAGCTGACAGAAAAAGGTTATCTGGTTGACAGTACCGCCGAGTCAAGATTATTTCGTGCCAAATACCTTGATTTTGTTGACTCGCGTGATAAGGATGAAGTGCAACTGTTCTTTGTTCCGAACTACTCGTGCAACTTTGCCTGTTCATATTGTTACCAGGACGAATATGCTCCGGTCCATCAGCCATTAACTTCTGAGGTCGTTTTTTCCTTTTTTAAATATATTCAAACTGAATTTGCAGGACGGCGAAAATATATTACCATTTTTGGTGGCGAACCTTTATTAAACAGTTCTCATCAAAAGGCAATTATTATCAACTTGCTAGACAATGCCCAAATAGCCCAAATTGATGTTTGCTTCGTAACCAATGGATACACACTTGAAAGTTATATAGATATTCTAAAAGGGGGACGAATTCGCGAAATACAAGTTACCTTGGATGGTACAGAAAAAATACACGATGCCCGCCGATTTTTGAAAGGAGGCTCGGTTACTTTTCAGAAAATAGTAAAAGGCATTGATGCTTGCCTTGCAAGCAATCTCACTGTTAATCTACGGATGGTAATTGATAAGGAAAATATCAATGATTTGCCAGATCTCGCTCAATTTGCCATTAACAAAGGTTGGACAAAAAACGCTCTTTTTAAAACACAAATTGGCCGCAATTACGAGCTGCACCATTGCCAGTCGACACCCGACAAGTTGTTTAGCCGCGTGTCACTGTACGAAAAACTTTTTGAGCTTACTCAACAACATCCCCACATTTTGGAATTTTACAAACCTGCCTATTCCATAACCAAATTTCTTGCAGAAAACGGTGACCTGCCTGATCCATTGTTCGACTCGTGTCCTGCCTGTAAAACAGAATGGGCTTTCGACTATACCGGAAATATTTATCCATGCACTGCTACCGTTGGCAAAGCCGAAGAAACCTTGGGAACATTTTTCCCTAAAAAAACAAGAAATCATGACCGTATCAACGAATGGGAAAACCGCGATGTGGTTTCCATTCCTCAATGTGCTGATTGTAGCGTACAATTATCCTGTGGAGGAGGATGTGGCTCTGTAGCCAAAAACAAGAACGGAAGCGTTTGCAGCCCTGATTGCCGTCCGATAAAAGAACTCCTGGAAATTGGTTTCGCGGCTTACTTTTAAAATTTAATAGAACTATAAAAAATAATGCCATTATGAAAGAAATTAATACCTCCGAATTTGAACAGGAAGTACTAAAAGGAGAAAAGGTAGTACTCGACTTTTATTCCACCGAATGCCCGCCTTGTGAAGCGCTGGCTCCAAAATTTGAAGGGTTGGCCAAACTATACGGGAATGATATTAAATTTTTAAAAATTTTCCGACAGCAAAACCGTGAATTGTCCGATAAACTTGGCGTAAAATCATCGCCTACCCTGTTGTTTTTCGATAATGGAATAGAAGTTTCCGAACGTTTTAGTGGAGGCGTTAAACGCAGCGAAATTATTCGAAGTCTTGATAGTATGCTTCCTCTTGAACATGTGCAAAAGATAAAGTCACAAATAAAACCCATCATATCTGAGTTCGATGTGATTATTATTGGTGCTGGTCCCGGTGGATTAACTGCAGGTTTGTATTTGTGCCAGGCAAAAATAAATACTGTATTGGTAGACATTGCTCTGCCCGGAGGCCAGGTGGCAACGACGCATGAAGTGTCGAACTATCCCGGTTTTATTGAACCACAGGCAGGATATATGCTCTCGCATAACATGAGCGAGCAAACCAAGAGCTGTGGTACGGCTTACAAGGTAGCCGTTGATATTACCAATGTGGATTTGGAAAAGAAAGAAATCATCATTGACGAGCATGAAACAATTAAAGCCAAAAAAATTATTATAGCCACAGGGACTTCACCAAACGCTACCGGAGCTGCCGGCGAACGTGAACTTAAAGGAAAAGGAATTTCTTATTGTGCCACCTGCGATGCCAAATATTTTGGAGATAAAGAAGTAGTTGTAATTGGGGGTGGCAATTCAGCCATTGAAGAATCTGATTTTATTGCTAGGTTCGCAACAAAGGTTACCATTGTACACCAGTTCGATAAGTTTACGGCCAATAAAAAAGCACAGGAAAAGATTTTTGCTAATCCCAAAATATCCACTTTGTTCCATCATGAACCACGCTCGTTTAAGCGAGAAGGTGATAAAATGATAACCGAATTGGAAGATTTGCAAACCAAAGAATGCAAAAAACTTGTAAGTGATGGTGTATTTATCTTTATTGGCATGAAGCCCAATGTTGAGTTATTTAAAAACAAGTTGCAGCTCGACCAATGGGGGTATATTAAAACCAATGAAGACATGCAAACCAGTGTTAAGGGAGTTTATGCCGTCGGTGATGTTATTAGCAAAAAATATCGTCAGATAACCACGGCGGTAGCTGATGGAACTATCGCAGCCATCGCTATTGCCAAGGATATGAATTGATCAGTTAAAAACTCTAATTTCATTACCAGATGATCGGCTTTTCCTGAACCTAAGTAGAATCATGTGACTATTCCAATAGTCAGTTGAACAAAAACAGATGCGGCTGATTAGAACTTATGTCTTCATAACCCTTCGTTAGAGAGAATTTGTAGGCCAGAAGCTTAAAGGTTGCCCTACGGATGGCAGTGAGGTATTCCCATTTTTTTTTGTGAAATAAGTTTAATACCAAAGGAACAATTGAACAGTTATACCAATTTGCAATTTGTGTCCTGACAATGATCAACAATGGTGAAAAAAGAAACAGATGACGCTAGAAAGTCACTTTTATCTTTTTGGCGTTCGTTGGTAAATTCAGGGTTTTATTTTGACAGCAATGGTTTTTCTATAAAAGAATAGGATGTTCATTTAAAATAACAACATATTGATATAATCCTAACTTTACAAATCTAATTCATCAAAAAAGTCAAATGAAACCCATTATAGAAACCGATCAGGAGTTTATTTGTGACATCCAGGCACCCTGCTTTCAAATGCTAACGCCTGAAGAAGCCGTATTGGTAAGGGCAAGTAAAACACAGGTATTGTTTCGCAAAGGCGACCATCTGACCAAACAGGGGGCCTTTGCTTCGTATGCCTTGTTTGTCATCAATGGACTGGCCAGGCAATACATCGAGGGGGATGGCTCAAAAAGTTTCAACCTGAGAATTATAAAGCCCGGTGAATTTGTTGGACTGTCAGCAGTTTTTACAAATAATACGTTTAATTACTCCTCTATTGCATTAACTGATTGCCAGGTGTTTTTGGTTGAGAAAGATACCATTGCCAAAGTGGTAAAGCAAAACGGGCAATTCGGATTCATCATGATTAAGCGGTATTGCGAACAGAATGCCAACCTCTTCGATACTTTGCGAACAGTGATGTACAAGCAGATGAACGGTAGGATTGCCGACACGCTGCATTATATTGATAGCTTAAAGGCAGAAAATCCGGAAATCTTTCAACTGCTCTCGCGTAAAGACATGGCCGAGTTTGCTGGCATTTCGACCGAGAGTTGCGTAAAATTGCTGAAAAGCTTTGAGAAAGATGGATTGATCGAACTGAGGGAGAAAGATATTGTGGTTGTAAACCACAAGGAATTGGCGGAAATAAGTAAAAAAGGTTAAATTGTGATTCTGGATGCAAGTTTTCTAAACTTGTGGTGTCCAATAATCCAAATTCACATTTGACAAATACGGATGGACGAATACCAACTGATTAACGGAATTCAACAGGGTGATCGCAAATCATACCAAATTCTGGTAGAAACCTACCAGCGAATGGTTGTGAATACCTGTTTGGGTATTGTTCATAACAGAGAGGATGCGGAAGATCTGGCTCAGGACGTATTTCTGGAGATATTTCGTACCGCCGATAATTTCAGGGGAGATTCTAAAATCTCGACCTGGTTATACCGGATTGCCACCAATCGGTCGCTGAACCTTATCAGGAACAATAAACGCAAACGATTTTTTCAAACCATTGAAGAGACGTTCACCGGGGGAAGAAACCGGGCCAGTGAAATATCGGAGAACCGCAGCGATCAGCCTGACCAGAATATTACCGACGAGCAACGATCTGCCCTTCTGCACCGGGCCCTTGATCGGTTACCAGCGAAACAGCGCACTGCATTTACCTTAAATAAATACGAAGAACTTTCCTACCTTCAAATTGCTGAAATTATGGAAATCTCTCTGGCTTCAGTTGAATCACAGATTTACCGGGCAAAGAAAAACCTTCAGCAGCTACTTTTAGAATGTTACAAAAAAAAGTGCGTTTAAATGCAAGTTTTTAATATGAATGGTGTCTTACATTAAAAGCTACAAAATGAATCACAAGAGTATCCATAAAGACCTGATTTTTTATATCGACAATGAATTGTCGTTGGAAAAGAGGATAGCTGTTGAAAAACATCTGGAGGATTGTGAAGATTGCCGGAGCTTTTTAGCTTTCTTACAAGAAGGGTTGATGATCATTGAGAAGGAAAAAAATCCGACAGTTTCGCCTTTCTTTTACACCCGATTAAGCGCACGATTGGAAAAGCCCGAACATCAAGGGCAAAGTCAATGGGTAGGACTGGCACAATCAGCATTCTTTTCGTTCCTGCTTATTCTGGGAATTTATGGTGGCTTACGATTAGGAAACAATGCTTCATCGCTTAAACTATATCAACCAGCTACCAGCAGCATTCTAATGCTCAATGATTTTGAAGCTGAACCCATTGAATCATTTTTATTGGACAAATTATGAACCCAAATACCAAATATAGAATCTTAATCTGGATCATTGTTATCCTGGTTGCTACCAATCTTTCGACAATCAGTTCTTTTTATTACAATCGAATTTCAGAAGCAAAAGAATCGAAGATGGAAGATCAGAAAGTAATTCCAGGAGAACAACGCGCCCGATTCTTTCGGGATCAATTAAACCTCAATGATGAACAGCTTGATCAGTTCCGCGACATTAACCGGACTTTTAACCGAACCGCCAGAGGCATTGAAATGAATTTGGCTCAATTGCGTGAGGATCTGATCAAAGAACTGGGAACCCAGAATCCCGATACCACCCGACTCAATCAGATGGCCACGGAAGTGGGAAATAATCATCGCGAACTCAAGCAGTTAACCAACACGTTTTACCTGAATATGAAAAAAATATGTTCGGCGGAACAGCAAGCCAAATTGCATGAGATATTTCAATCC
>DMFR01000244.1 GCA_003450125.1 Prolixibacteraceae bacterium
AAAGTTGCGTGCCGATCAAAGGCTATCAATTCCATACTTTAAACTTTCAAGGAGCATCCAGATCGGCACGCAACATGGAACCTGGAACTTTAAACTTTAAAACTTTTCGAATTGAACTCAAGAATTGAATTACTGATTCAGGGATTGGTATCTGCAGAATAAAGGTACAAAAAAAGCATGTCGGTTTGTACCCAACATGCTTTTATATATTTTGAAAGGAAGTCAGATCAGATGCCCATGGCTGTAATTCCCAGATAAACCAATGCGGCAATTGCCATACTGACGGGGATCGTTAGAACCCATGCCACCAACAAATTGGATGCAACGCCCCAGCGAACTGCAGATAGTCTCTTGGTCATTCCGACACCCATGATAGCTCCTGAAATCGTGTGTGTTGTACTAACCGGAATACCCAATCCCTGAGATACTGCAAATAAAGTAATCGCACCAGCCGTTTCAGCAGCAACGCCTTCCACTGGGGTCACTTTGGTAATTTTTGATCCCATGGTTTTCACGATCCTCCAACCGCCCATCATGGTACCTAATGAAATAGCTGAATAACAGGTAATGGGTATCCATGCAGGAACATGTAAATGCTTATTACCCATTGCATCAATAGTTTCCGAAACATGTACCCAATCAGGAATTGCCAATCCCTTTAAATTTAAATGAGCTATATAAACCATCATGGCGGCGCTAATGATCCCGACTACTTTCTGGGAATCACTTCCTCCATGACCTAAACTAAAAGCTCCGGAAGAAATTAGCTGAAGCCTTTTGAACCATTTATCTGCATGGTGTGGATTGACTCTCCGGCAGGTCCATAAAATGACAAGGGTTATAAGATATGCAATGACCATCCCGATAATTGGAGCCAGAAAAATGAACCCAATTGTTTTAAGGATTACTGCCTGATTGATTACAGCAAAACTTCCGGTATGTGCAACTGCGGCCCCGGCAAAACCACCAATTAAAGTATGTGAAGAGGAGGATGGGATTCCGAAATACCAGGTCAATAAGTTCCAGATAATTGCAGCTATAATACCAGCTAAAATAACCTGCAAACTAATTACACTGCCATCGACGGTTTTGGCCACTGTATTTGCAACCTTGAGGTCAAAAATCCAGTAAGCCAGGAAATTAAAGAAAGCAGCCCAAAGCACAGCTGGCAAAGGGGCAAGAACTTTTGTGGAGACAACAGTCGCGATAGAATTGGCCGCGTCATGAAATCCGTTGATCAGATCGAACATAATAGCCAACACAACAATAACAATCAATAGAGTAAGCATAGCCTGATATAAAGAGTTTAGAAATTAAAAACTGACACGGGATCAGGCATATTTTACCAGGATTGTTTTTACAACATCAGAAACATCTTCAATTTTATTGGCAATTTTCTCGATATTCTGAATGATTTCCTTTTGTTTGATCAGTTCTATAGGATCCTTTTCATTTTCAAAAAGGCTTGAAATGGCCATGTGATAATATTCATCGATGCGGCTTTCCAATTTATTCAACTCTTTACATGATTTTAATACCTTGTGTGAATTCTTAAAATCATCCAGTCCGCCAACGGCTACTTTGATTTGCAGACATCCCTGATGGATCAGGGCAACCATTTCCTTCATGAAGGAACTGAATTGGGTACAGCGGTAGATTTCAACTTTTCCCGAGACACTGTAAATTAAATCCACCACATCGTCAATGGTAGAGGTCAATTCATTGATGTCTTCCCGGTCAAATGGGGTAATAAACGACTGGTTCAAGACCTCAAAAATCTGGTTGGTAAATTCATCGCCTTTTTTCTCAATGGCCTTGATAGCCAACCCAATTGTTCTGCGTTCTTCCAACGAGGGAGAGTTAAAGAGTTTTTCTAAAGCAGCTGAAGCTTCAATGGTATTCTCAGCGGCTTGATTAAACATGGCATAAAACTTCTTTTCTTTGGGAATAAAATACTTTAGTAAGCCTGCAAAATTCATATCATCTGTTTTTAAATAATTTGATCTCCAAATCGGGTACAAATATGGGAATAAGAATTCGTGCAAAGAAGCTGATTTTAATTAAAATGTAACTAAGTGATCATTTAAAATCAAATGAATTAATTGTTTTGTAATAGTTCTGTAATGATTTTGTAACATTTCTCAAGTTGCAGGGTTAAACCAATGGTGAATAGGGTTCTTTCCCAATAGGAGGCCATCAACGGTAACTGATATATATCAATTCAATCTACCTTCATACTTAAATACAAAATCACTACATTTGTCCCTCAACAAAATGAGAGCAATTTCGTTTTGATTTTCATCTGATTACAATTGAATTATTTACCTAAATAAACAGACTGTGTTTTTTCTCGGATTCTTATCTACACCGCTGCCTTATTTGCTGCTTGCCGTATTCTATTTCTTCGGCTTCGCAACAGGTATGTTCAAAGGTAATGCCGATATCGAAGCCAATGTACAGGTACAGGTAAAAAATATTCAGCTTGAACCTCAAAGCGACAGGGTAGAAAAATTAGTCAACACCTATCAATTCCACGAATACAATTTCGATTTTCAGAAAAAAGTCAGCTATTGTGCGATTCCGTCCATAGAGTCTCCTCCAATAGGAAGAAATGAGAAACTGGTTTATTTTGTTCAGGAACTGAAAATACATCATTCTTCCATATCCGAATATTATTTCTGTAGGCCTCCCCCAACACGTAGTTAATACCCTTGGCTTCGCACTATTCCCTAAAAAGGACAGATTTTTCATAAACTTATAGGCTCTAAATCTGTTTAATGGTGTGCGATTTAGGAATTTCACTTTAGCTATGTTGATAAAGAATTAACTATGATTGGTCTGATAGGAATTAGCTATAAAACGGCGCCCCTCGAAGTGCGTGAGAATTTTTCATTTTCGAAAGAAGAAATCGTTCCTTTTTCTGAAATGCTCCAACAGGAAACTGAAATCTCGGATTTGGTATTGATTTCAACCTGTAACCGAACAGAAATTTACTTTTCGCAAGACATTCATGACAACCAAACCGCTTTTGAGTTGGTGTATGAAGTCATTAAAAAATTTAAAAATGTCAATGATCATTGCTGGCATTATTTTTATCACCGCTCGAATGCAGGAGCAGTCAGGCATCTGTTTGAAGTAAGTTCAGGACTGGATTCCCTGATCATCGGCGAAGACCAGATCATCGGGCAGGTAAAGGAAGCTTACCTCAGGTGTACAGAAGCGGCTTTGACCGATGCCGTTTTAATGCGTCTGTTCCAGAAATCATTCGAGGCAGGGAAAAGGGTACGTTCGGAAACAGGCATCAAGCTGGGAATTACCTCAGTAAGCAGCGCTGCCGTTGAAATGTGTGCATGTCTTCTGAACGGGGTGAGTGATAAGAGTGTATTGCTTGTTGGAGCAGGCGAAACGGGAAACCTGGCCTTACAAAACATAGTAAAAAAAGGCGTCCAGAAAGTCACCATTACCAACCGGACTGCTGAGAAGGCTGAAAGAACGGCTTCCAAATACAATGCAGAAACCGTTCCATTTGAGGATTTTGAAGATCATCTGTATGAAAGCGATATTGTGATGATTGCCACTTCAGCTGTCAAACCGCTGATCACAAAAGAAATGGTGGTGCAGTCGCTGAAACTGAGGAACAATCAGCCTCAGGTATATATTGACTTATCCGTACCGCGAAACATAGAAAAAGAAGTAGCCGAACTGGAGCATATTAATGTTTTGGGAGTGGATGATCTTCAGAAAATCGTTGAGCAAACCACCGAGAAGAAAAAAGAAAGTGCAGCCAAGGCTGAAATTATCATTGATGAAGTGGTAGCCGATTATTCGGAATGGCTGGCAAGCCGGTCCTTGCGCCCTGCAATCAATACAATAACGACCAATCTACAGGCCATCAATATTGAAGAATTATCCACCTACCGCAAATTAAGCACTCCTGAAATGCAGGAAATCGTGGATGATTATGCCAAACATCTTACCCAGCGTTACACGCGTTTGTTGATCAAAAATCTGAAAGATTTAACAGATAACGGAAAAAACATCGATTCGTTAAAAACCATCAATGATTTATTTAAATTCGTATAAATTATTTGGACCTCAAATCCATGCGGTCTGCTATTGAAGGAACACGATGAAAAGACATATAAAAATTGGCACCCGTGGCAGCCAACTTGCACTTTATCAGGCAGAAAAAGTAAAAGCTACACTTGAGAATTTATTTCCTGATCTTCATGTTGAACTGGAAATTATTAAAACAAAAGGAGACAAAATCCTCGATGTTGCGCTTTCAAAAATCGGCGACAAGGGATTATTCACCAAAGAAATTGAAAATGCACTGATCGATGGGTCGGTTGATATCGCTGTTCACAGTTTGAAAGACCTTCCAACAACCTTGCCGGAAGGATTAAAACTGGGGGCTGTTCTTGAACGCGGTGAGTTCAGAGATGCACTGGTCAGTTTGAACGGCAAAAAGCTTTCTGAACTTGGCGCCGGTGATATTGTAGCCACCTCCAGTTTGCGCCGACAGGCCGGATTGATGAAAATGAACAATCAGATTATCATCAAAGATATTCGCGGCAACGTCAATTCGCGGCTAAAAAAGATGGAAGAAGGTTATTGCGATGCCATGATCATGGCTGCCGCCGGACTTCAACGCCTGGGACTTGAAAAGTACATCACCGAGATAATTGATCCTGAAATCATTGTCCCTGCAGTCAGCCAGGGAGCAATTGCCATAGAAATGCGGATAATTGATCCGGAAGTAGAACAGCTGATGCAAAAGATCAATCACACAGCCACATGGAATGCCATTGTTGCCGAACGGGCATTCCTGGCTCATTTGCAAGGAGGATGCCAGGTACCGCTGGGCTGTTTTTCAAAGGTTGAAAATGGCATTTTAGCCATGAACGGATTTGTCGCCTCATTGGACGGAAGCCAGTTTATCAATGAAAGTCTTTCTGGAGAAATTAGCAAAGGTGCCGAATTGGGGATTCAGCTAGCAGAAAAGATGCTCGAAAAAGGGGCTCTTGGAATCTTAAATCAAATCAATCCAACCAAATTTACGAATTGAACCAAATGGGCAAACTACTGGAAAATAAAGTATTTATTTCTACCCGGCCTGCTGGTCAGTCAGCTGAACTTGAAAGCCTTTTATCAGAAGAATCAGCAACCCTGATTTCGATGCCAACCATAGAAATACGTCCACTGCCACTTGATGAATTTGCGTGGCTGCAACTTAAAAATCTTGATTCTTTCAATTGGATCGTATTTACAAGCCCTAACGGGCTAAAGTATTTCTTTGCCCGTCTGTTCGATCTTCAGAACAATTATGGGCTTCCGGAGCATCTAAAGATTGCAGTTGTAGGAAAGAAAACAGCTTCTCACCTGGAATGTTACGGAACTTCAGCCGAATTCATCAATCTAGGCAATACTGCAGAAGATTTTTCAAACGATTTTTTCCAAAGGGTCAGCCTGGGAGAAAGGGTCCTTTTCCCCATTGGGAACCTCGCACGTTCGGTAATTGAAGACAAAATTTCAATAAAAGCCATTTGCACACGGGTGCTTTTTTACGAGACCATCATGCCTTCAGACATCAACAATGAAGCAATTCCTCTCATCCTGAATGACCAGTATGACATGATTATACTGACCAGCCCCTCCGGATGCAGCAACCTGCTTCAATTGGTTTCAGACAAAATGGACACCTCAACCCTGCGATTGGTGTGTATCGGGCAAACTACTGCCGCCGAAGTGATCAGAAGTGGAATTGAACCACTCATAACAGCAGGCATGGCAAATTCACAAGGGATTTCGTCAGCCATTATCAACTATTTTCAAAAGAAACAACTTATAAATAACTAAATATGTCATTTCCAATTACACGACTCAGGAGATTAAGACAAACTTCTGTTTTAAGAAATTTGGTCCGCGAAACCATACTTACCAAAGACGATTTGGTAATGCCTCTTTTTGTTTGCCCCGGAACAGGAGTGGTAAACCCAATTTCATCAATGCCGGGCAATTCTCAACTTTCAGTTGATATGTTGGTTGAGGAATGTCGTCGTTTATATGGAATTGGAATTCAGGCCATCCTTTTATTCGGTATCCCTGAACACAAGGACGAACATGGTCTGGTGGCCTGCGAACACAACGGCATTGTGCAGCAAGCCGTACGAGCCCTGAAAAACGCCTTGCCTGATCTGTATGTTATTGCAGATATTTGCAACTGTGAATACACCACTCATGGACATTGCGGAACCATTGTCAATGGAGACGTACACAATGATCTTACCCTGGAAACCCTTGCAAAGCAATCTATTTCACTTGCCCAGGAAGGCGTTGACATGGTAGCACCAAGCGATATGATGGACGGACGTGTGGGAGCCATTCGTAGAGGACTCGATGACAACGGATTTTACAACCTGCCTATCATGGCCTATTCTGCAAAATATGCATCCAGTTTTTATGGTCCATTCAGAGAAGCAGCTGATAGCGCCCCAAAATTCGGAAACCGTGCTACCTATCAAATGGACCCAGCCAATGGCAATGAAGCCTTGCGCGAAGTTGCACTGGACATTGAAGAAGGTGCCGATATCGTGATGGTGAAACCTGCATTGAGTTATCTGGACATTATTCAACGGGTAAAAACAAACTTCAATATCCCAATTGCTGCCTATAATGTGAGTGGTGAATATTCCATGGTGAAAGCAGCAGCAGCCAATGGCTGGATTGATGAAAAACGAATGGTTCGTGAAATCCTGACCTCCATTAAACGTGCTGGTTCTGACATCATTATTTCATATCATTCGCAGGATATCGTGAAAGAATTATAAAATGAAACAATATACCCAAAGCATCACGGCTTTTAAGGAAGCCCAAAAGCATATTCCGGGCGGAGTAAATTCACCCGTTCGATCATTTAAGAGTGTTGACGGCGACCCTTTGTTTATCGCCAGCGCCAAAGGTGCCAAGGTTTTCGACATCGACGGTCACGAATACATCGACTACGTTGGTTCCTGGGGTCCCATGATCTTGGGTCACGCCCATCCGGATGTGATTATGGCCATTCAGAAAACGGCTGCCAAAGGAACCAGCTTTGGTGCCCCGACCCTGCTTGAAACAGAAATGGCCATACAGATTAAAAAGATGGTTCCATCCATTGACAGTATTCGTATGGTTAATTCCGGGACTGAAGCTACCATGAGCGCTTTGCGCCTTGCCCGTGGATATACCAAACGAGAATTGGTGGTTAAATTTGAAGGCTGTTACCACGGTCATAGCGACAGTTTTTTAATTAAAGCCGGATCTGGCGCCCTGACCCTTGGAACGCCCAATTCTCCGGGAGTAACTCCTGGAACGGCCAAGGATACCCTCACTGCGCGTTTCAATGATCTGGATTCAGTGAAGGAATTGTTTCTCCAATATACTGAACAGATTGCTGCCATCATCATTGAGCCGGTAACGGGCAACATGGGAGTCGTCATTCCCGAACCGGAGTTCATGCAGGGAGTAAGAGATCTTTGCACCCAGTATGGTACGGTATTGATTTTTGATGAAGTAATGACCGGATTCCGCCTGTCAAAAGGCGGAGCACAAAAAATATTGGGCATCACTCCTGACCTTACTTGTTTTGGAAAAATCATCGGAGGAGGATTACCCGTGGGAGCTTATGGAGGCAGGCAGGATATTATGGACCAATTAGCGCCAAAAGGCCCTGTTTATCAGGCAGGAACATTATCAGGCAATCCTTTGGCCATGTCAGCAGGTCTTACCACTCTTCGAATTTTGGATGAAACGGATGGCTTCTATGACTCGCTCGAAGAAAAATCGGCACGTCTGGGTGATGGAATCAAAAAATGTATAGATGACTTGAATTTCCCTGCAGTAATCAACCGAGTAGGCTCTATGTTTACACTTTTTTTTACCCAGGAGGCAAAAGTAAACTCGTTTGCAGATGCCTGTCGTTGCAATACGGTAAGCTATGCAAAGTTCTTCAAAATGGCTTTGGAAAGCGGCATTTATCTGGCACCCTCGCAATTTGAAGCCGGCTTTATGTCTGCTGCCCACACCACTAAAAAGATAGATAGAACAATTGAAGCAACTTATGAGGCTTTGAAAGTATTGAAGGGTTAGTAAGTTGGCAGTCCCGGTGATCAGTGTTTAGTTCAGGCTGGTAGTAGTGAGTAAAGTCGCGTTATGATATCTCATTGATATTCAACAACAATTAAAAACAAAATAATTTTGGCAGATTTTTTGATGATAGCAATTGTGCTGATAAAAGAAAAACAAATATCAGCGAAAACAGGAAACAATTAAGACTTACTATCATGAAAACAAAAATTGGAATCTTAGTTTTGGCTTTATTCACCAGCTTCTATAATGTACAGGCACAGCGCACAGTTACAACAACTCGTGCAACAAGCTACGACATAAGCGATAATCTGGACTTGGATGCAGTGGCTTCCATTTTCGGAGATTCAGAAAATCTGGAAGACTTTGAACATCGACTCAACGATCCGGATAACCATATATCAAATCTTGATCTGAATCAAGATGGTTACATTGACTATTTGAGGGTAGTTGAAAATTCATCCGACAGAAATTCATTGGTCGTAATTCAGGCTGTTCTAGACAAGGATGTCTATCAGGATGTTGCCACCATTGAAATTGAAAGAGAACGGAATGGAAATCCAAGGGTTCAAATTGTAGGCAACGATTATATCTATGGTCCGGATTATATCATCGAACCAGTTTACGTTCATACACCGTTGATCTTTTCGTTTTTCTGGAGTCCGCGTTACGTCTCTTACTATTCGCCTTACTATTGGGGATATTACCCAAGATATTTTCATTCATACAGGCCTTATTCCCCCTTTAGATACCAAAGGTATGTCTACTCTCATATTAACAGGTATAATACATATCGTAGGTCATCTGACAGGAGTTTCCAATTTTCAGGAGACAACTATAACCAAATTCGGCGAAATGATTATGCCAACAGGTATCCGAACCGTGCTTTTCAGAACCGTAATGAAGGCGTAAGAAACCGGTTTGAATTGAATGAAAGAAGGCCCCAGGTTAGTCGTCAGCGCAACAATGATCTGCAGCGATCTGATAATCCTCAGTATCAATACAACAGGCCATCAAATTCGGGAATGAATGAACGTCAAAGAAATGTTGACCGGAATAGAAGTCAGGAATCAAATGTTCAATCATCACCGGATCAAAATCGCACCAGAGAAAACAGCAATATTGATAGCCGCAGGCAAAGACCTGTTCCTTCCAATAAATCAGAACAAATCAGATCAGGCAGAAATGAAGGAAGTTCAGTATCAATACCAAACAGGCCTGCCAATCGGATTGAATCAGCCCCACGGAATTCTGCTCCAAGAGAAAGAGCTGGTAATGTATCTGGTAGGAATAGATCAGAAGTAAAGCAAGCGGCAAGAAGTGAAAGAAAAGCGGAAACGGTAAAAAGAGACGATAAAAAGGAATCCGGAAACAACAGGAGAAGAGAATAATTACTAAACGTTGAAATTAAAACTATATACATTGACGACAAGTTCAATACTACTAAAGACACTCAAGGGAGAGCAAACCGAACGGCCACCCGTTTGGTTCATGCGACAGGCGGGAAGAGTGTTACCTTCATACATGAAGATCAAAGAGGACTATACGTTTTGGCAAATGATGCAAAATCCAGAGATAGCAGCAAAAGTGACCCTGCTTCCAGTTGAGGATTTAGGTGTTGATGCCGGAATTCTTTTCTCTGACATCCTGGTTATCCCGTACGCCTTGGGAATGGGATTGGAATTCAATGATAGCGGTCCCTTGTTTGATCAGCCTTTGGCTTTTCGGGAAAATCCGTTATACGGACTAAAACCTGATCCTGCCAAACTGAATTACATTTATTCAGTGATTGATGAAATCAAACGCACCAAGTCTCCTGATACACCACTGATTGGATTTTGCGGAGCCCCCTTGACAGTGTTGCTGTTCATGTTGCAGGGATTGGGACGAAAAGGGGAATTCCCTGAAGCCATCAAATTCATGTATCAGAACAAGGAAACAACCCGTCAATTGATTGAGATCGTGACCGATCTTTCCATTGTATACGCACTCGGCCAAATTGATCATGGAGTGGATGTCTTCCAATTGTTCGATACCCATGCAGGCTTGATTCCTTTCGATTTATATGGAGAACTGTTTATGCCTTCCATTCGAAGAATTGGTGATGCGGTGCGCGATAAGGGCATTCCATTTATCTTTTTCCCAAAAGGTTTGGGAACAGGAATCGCCCATATTTCACCTGATTACTGTGACTTCTTAAGTATCGACTGGCAAACTTCATTGGAAACGGCCAGAAAACTTGTTCACCCGAAAATAGGTTTACAGGGAAATGTTGATCCCCGTCTATTATATGCCAGTCAGCCTGAAATTGAAAAAGCGCTTCAGCCATACATAGAATTTGGAATGAATAACCAGAACTGGATATTTAACCTTGGACATGGTTTTATGCCCGGTATTTCATTTGAAAATGCTAAGTTTCTGGCTGATTGGGTAAAACGGACTGATTGGAAAAGGTAAGGAGAGTTCCAGGTTTAAAGTTTCAGGTTCCAAGTTGGTCTGAACCTAAAGCATGTAATCTATTGGAATGATAATTTGAAATGTAAAACAAATTGGTATGAACCCGAAATAGGGTTCAAATACGTATAATGAGACAATATTGAACAAGTCAATAGAAACAGGAGAGGCCTCACAAGGATCGCAACCTGGAACTTTGAACTTGAAACTTGAAACTTTGAGCTATGATTAATTGCGAATTACTCGAAAAATACAACAATCCGGTACCCAGATATACCAGTTATCCGCCTGCCAACTTTTTTACCGAAGAATTTGGTCCGGGGAACTATCTCGATGCCGTTATCCAGTCCAATGAATGGAAACCTCAGAATATTTCCATTTACATTCACATTCCTTTCTGTCTTAAAATGTGTTATTTCTGCGGCTGTAATTCCTATGCCTTGCGGCAAGCTGACGTGGTGGATGCCTACCACAAGGCTTTGCTTCTGGAAATTAAAATGATTACCTCAAGATTGGATAAAAGCCGCAAGGTTTCTCAGATTCATTATGGTGGGGGTACCCCCAATGCCATTCCGGTAGAATACCTTCAGGAAATTAATGAATTGTTGTTCTCCACTTTTCAATTTATTCCAGATCCGGAAATTGCCATAGAAGTCAATCCGGCTTACCTGACTTTTGAACAGATGACAGGATTAAAGAAGGCAGGTTTTAACCGCTTCAGTCTAGGAATTCAGGATTTCGATACCGAGGTTTTGGATGCCGTTAACCGAGATAAACCAGGTATGCCGGTTCATGAATTGATGGCGTTTCTGAAACAGGATGCACCCCAAATAGCAGTCAATCTTGATTTTATTTATGGGCTTCCCAAGCAGACTGCAGCGCACTTTTCAGAGACTATCCGCAAAGCCATTGAACTTAAACCAGACCGGTTGGTCACTTTTTCCTATGCCCATGTGCCATGGGTGAGCAAAATCCAAAAGAAACTGGAGAAAGTAGGATTACCTGCTGCTGATGAAAAAATAAAGATGTACGAAGCCGCCTATTCATTGCTTACTCAAAATGGCTATGATGCTATTGGAATGGATCACTATGCCAATCCAAATGATGAACTCACCGTGGCAAGGCACAACAAGCAGCTTCACCGCAACTTTCAGGGCTATTGTACCCGCCGCACTACAGGACAAGTATATGCTTTCGGTGTAACTGGGATCAGCCAGCTCAGTGGAGTTTATTCCCAAAACACGAAATCAATTGACCAATATATTGCCAAAATCAATCAGGGAGAACTGACAACCATCAAAGGATATGCCCTCACTGACCAACAAGTCATCTTGCGTGAAGTGATCAATGAACTGATGTGCAACGAACAGATTGTATGGAGTGAAATCGGAGAACGCCTGGGCTTCACTTCCGAAGAAATTAAGAAGAATACAACTTACAATCCTGAACTGCTTCACCAATTTGAAGCCGATGGAATCATCAGCCTTTCAGATGAAAAAATACAGATTACCCCTGAAGGACAATTGTTTATCCGGACAGTGGCTGCATCACTCGATCCCTTAACCCAATCAGGACAAACCAACTTTTCCAAACCCGTATAACAATGGCAGAATCCATTAAAACCGAAGTCATTATTGTTGGTGCCGGGTTAACCGGACTCACGATGGCTTTTTATCTAAAAAAAGCAGGCATTGACTTCCGGATCATAGAAAAGTCTGGGAAAACGGGAGGCGTAATCCAAACTATAAGGGAAAAAGGATTTGTCTATGAGACGGGTCCCAATACGGGGGTCGTTTCAAATCCTGAAATCGCTGAACTTTTTGAAGATCTTTCAGATAAATGTACTCTGGAAATAGCCGATCCCAATGCCAAGCGCCGGCTTATTTGGAAAAACAACCAATGGCGCGCCCTTCCATCAGGACTTGGGTCTGCTATTATGACTCCACTTTTCTCCTGGTACGATAAATTCAGGATATTGGGTGAACCGTTCCGTGCAAAAGGAACTGATCCCAATGAGAAATTGGCCACAATGGTCAAACGACGGTTGGGGGAAAGCTATCTCGATTATGCAGTAGATCCTTTTATTTCAGGAATTTATGCGGGCGACCCCAATAAACTGGTAACCCGTTATGCCTTGCCCAAACTCTATCAACTGGAACAGGAATATGGCAGTTTCATTAAGGGAACCATCCAGAAAGCCAAACTCCCCAAGGATGAACGAACCAAGAAAGCTACCCGCGAGGTATTCTCCGCCAAAGGTGGATTAGGCCGTCTGATTGAAGCCTTAACAGAATCTATTGGAGCCGAAAACATCATCCTTTCTGTTGAGAATACCATGGCCAAACCTTCTTCAAATGGATTTAATCTTCAGGTTACCACTCCCGAACAATTGATTTCCATTGAAACAACCCATTTGGTGACTACCTGCGGAGGCTACGCATTGGCCGGTTTATTGCCATTCCTCAATGAAGAGGAAGTTGCACCATTTAAGGAGTTAAAATATGCGCCCGTAACCCAGGTACTGCTTGGTTTTAACCAATGGAAAGGAATGTCACTGAAGGCTTTTGGTGGATTAGTCCCCGGAAAAGAACGCAAAAATATTCTAGGTGTCTTATTTACCTCCTCATTCTTTGAAGGCCGTGCTCCAAAAGAAGGAGCTCTTTTATCTGTATTTATGGGAGGTGTTAAACGCCCTGATATTGCAGAAATGGATAACTTTGAGATTGAAACACTTTTAAGAAAAGACCTTCCGAGGATGCTTAGCGACCGTAAACTAAGTGCCGATATGACTCGTATACTGCGTTATCCAAAAGCGATTCCACAATATACCGAAAGCACTGGAGCACGATATGAAATGATTGAGCGATTACAGCAAAAATACCCTGGACTGGTATTGGCAGGTAATATCAGGGATGGAATCGGCATGGCCGACAGGGTGAAGCAGGCCAGAACTATTGCAGAGGAATTGATCAAAAAGAAATAATAATCAGTGCATACCTGACAGGTTTTTAAAACCTGTCAGGCATGGGAAGAATAAAGAAAATGGTAAAACTTACTATAGACAATCGTACCCTTGAGGTTCCTGCTGGAACAACAGTCTGGCAAGCCGCTAAATCAGTAGGCATTGACATTCCTACCATGTGCTACCTGGAAGGAACCGAACATTTTACCTCCTGCATGATCTGTCTTGTTAAAGATGCCAAAAACGGGCGATTCTTCGCTTCCTGCTCAACACCCGTTTCAGAGGACCAGATCATCATTTCAGACGATGAAGAAACCACCGAATCACGACGGGTTGCCCTAGAACTGCTCCTGAGTGAACATGTAGGTGATTGCGAAGCTCCCTGTCAGCTGGTGTGCCCTGCCCACATGAATATTCCGCTGATGAACCGGCTAATTGCCAAAGGTGATTTCCATGAAGCGCTTAAAGTGGTGAAACGGGATATCGCCTTGCCTGCTATACTTGGGCTCATCTGCCCGGCTCCATGTGAGGCTGGTTGTCGCCGTAAACAAGTGGATGAAGCGGTATCAATATGCCTGTTAAAAAGATTTTCTGCTGATGAAGACCTGAATAGCGGGAAACCCTATCTTCCTTCCATTGAACCTTCATCAGGCAAGAAAGTAGCCATCATTGGTGCTGGTCCCGCAGGATTGGCCGCTGCTTATTACCTGCAAGTCAAAGGCCATCAGGCAGTGATCTTTGATCAGAATGACCGTGCCGGAGGAGAATTACTCCATATAGGCAATGAGCTGTTGCCTGCTCAAATCATTGATCAGGAAGTTGCCCAAATACTGGCAACAGGGGTTCAGCTACGCCTTAAGGAATCTATTGATACAACTCAATTTGCCCTTCTTCAAAATAAATTTGATGCCATTGTAGTGGCAACAGGTACTGTTACTGATGGAAATTCCGCTTTCGGGCTAAAGCTTGCCAAGGCTGGAATTGAGGCTGATAAATCCAGTTACCTGACTTCCCTTCCAACGGTTTTTGCCATCGGAAACTCTCTTCGTGCATCGAAGCTGGCTGTCCGCTCTGTTGGACAAGGCAAGGAAGTGGCCACGGTGATCGATAATTTCTTTAAAACTGCTGAAGTTACAGGATATCCCGAAAGGTTCAATTCCAAATTCGGACGATTGGGAGAAGTAGAATTTATTCAATACCAGAAAGATTCAGAAGCTTCACCCCGTCAAAAGGCCGGTAAGGAAGGATTCACCCGTGAGGCTGCCATCCGTGAAGCCAAACGTTGTATGCATTGCGATTGCCGTAATCCGGAATCTTGTGTGTTGAGAGAGTTATCTGACCGCTATCATGCTGTTCAGAAACGCTTCCAGAGCGATGAACGTCAAAATGTGGTGAAGTTCATTCACCGTGAAGGCATTGTTTACGAACCGGCCAAGTGCATCAAATGTGGCATTTGTGTTCGCCTGACCCGTCAGCATCAGGAGGAATTTGGCTTTACTTTTATCGGTCGTGGATTCGATGTGAAAGTGGGTGTTCCCTTTAATGAAAGCATTCAGAAGGGCCTTGAAAAAACGGCTTCCATTGTGGCCAAAGCCTGCCCTACAGGTGCATTGGCCATGTTTGCAGAGGAAGAACAATTATGAAAATAAATCATGCTTTTACTTTATAGTAAAGACCTTTAAACTTCTGTTATTTTCACCTGAGATCATACTTTCAGCTTATTTCACAAAGACACTGGATTCATTACCCATCTATCCAAACATCCATATTTCAAATAGTCATTGAAGCATCAAATCCTGATTTACTTCTAATCGAGTCAAGATAAAATGCTGGAAAAGTGTTTGCTCCAAGGGTTGCCATCGTGATCCTGTTAACTCGACACCACTTTTTGGATAAACTAACATACCCATTCAATCAATCAAATCCCATTATTTCAAGGATGATTGATTGTATCGTTATTCGAAGCTTATTCGAAGCTTATTCGAAGGTCGTTCGATTCTTCTCGAATAAACTTCGAACTACCTTCGAATGACGTATTGACAAAACAGTTGGCTCTTATAAGCTTTCTACAGACTTAGAGGAGATGTTATAAGTGCCATAAGATGATGCTCTGGACATCTTTACCTGAAAGAAACTCCATCAATCCTCAATGGTTAATGGAGAAAATTATGGCTTCCGGAGAAAACAACTCAAATGAGAAAAATCCCCAAAAAAGGAAGAAGATTAATTTGATTAATTCCATTCCCTTTTCAACAGGGGACGCATTTTTGACAATATTTTTGTAGCTTTGAAACATAGTCCATACAATTTATCAAATGAAGTTATTTCAACTATTAATCTTTCAGATCTGTTATTTTATTGGTTTTTCAGCAATGGCTCAGTCTTCATGGTCCATCTTTCGCGGTAACCAACAGCTTTCAGGAACGACAAGTGCATCGGTTCCTGAGAAACCTAAATTGTTGTTCTCCTATCAGACGGGTGACGATATCAAAGCCTCTCCTGTTGTATCGGGACAAACTATTTTCTGTGGATCGACCGATGGAACGATGTATGCGGTTGGGTTTGATGGTAAACTGAAATGGAAATTTGTTTCAGGAAATGCCATTGAAGCGCCTGCCTTGCTTCTGAACGGGTCGGTTGTATTTGGCACATTGGATGGGCTGTTTTTCAAGTTAGACGAAAAATCGGGCAAGCAAATCTGGAAATACAAAACGGATAACCAAATTATGGGTTCAGCCAACTGGCTGAAAGTGGGCAGTCAGATCCGTTTGGTGGTTGGTAGTTACGACTATAATCTTCATTGTGTGAACTTTGCCAAGGGCGATAGCATCTGGCAATATGAATCGGATAACTACATCAATGGGGCGCCGGCTATTTATGGAAAGAATGCCGTCTTTGGCGGCTGTGACGGCTTTGTACACCTGGTGAACATCGAAACTGGAAAAGTGTTTAAGAAAATAAAACTGGAAACCTATGTGGCTTCTTCGCCTGTCATTGAGGGAAAATATGCTTATGTAGGCGACTATGAAGGACGTTTTTTCTGCATTGATCTGGAAGGGGGAAAAATAGCATGGACCTATCATGAGCCGGAAAAGAACCTTCCGTTTATTGCCTCCCCCGCTTTGAGCGGCGACCTGATCGTGATTGGCAACCAGGACAAGTTCATATACTGTTTGGATAAAAATACGGGAAAACTGGTCTGGAAGGTAAAAACCACCAACCGTGTAGAATCCTCATCCGTAATTGCCTCCGGGAAGGTAATCACCGGAACAATGGATGGGATGCTCTATATCCACGACTTGAAGACAGGCAAAGAACTTTGGAAATATGAACTGGGCAGTCCCATCATTGGAAGTCCTGCTGTTGTTTCAGGGAAAATAGTGGTAGGTGCAGGCGATGGAAGGATTTATATCTTTGGATAGCCTGTTACTAGTTGCAGATAAGAAACAATAAAAAATAAACACATAGGCACACAGTCCAGATGGGAGTATTTAAATTATGTGTCCTATGTACTTATGTGTTTAATACTATAAAAAGATGAAAATCGCACACATCATACCCGGATCGGGCGGTAGTTTCTACTGCGGTAACTGCATGAGGGACAGCAAATACATCAGGGCGCTAAAAGACTTGGGACACCAGGTGATTAAAGTGCCGTTGTATTTACCCATTTTTGATGATGCCCACGATTTGGATGAAGTGCCTGTATTTTATGGGGCTGTTAACCTCTACCTGAAACAGCAGTTTCCCATTTTCCGACACATGCCATCATTTGTAGAACAAGCGCTTGACTCCAAAAGTGTGCTAAACATGGCTGCCCGTAAAGCAGGTTCAACCCGGGCAAAAGGGCTGGAAGAAATGACCATTTCAATGTTACTGGGTGAAGACGGAGGGCAGAAGGAGGAGTTGGAACGACTGGTCGATTGGCTGGCTGAGGAGGCCAAACCTGATGTGGTACACCTGTCGAATGCCTTATTACTCGGACTTGCCAGACAGATCAAACAAAGACTGAATGTTCCGGTAATTTGTTCCCTTCAGGACGAAGATGTGTGGGTAGATGCCATGTCTGATCAATACCGCAAGCAGGTATGGGATTTGATGAGTGAGCGGGGAAAGGATGTGGATGTATTTATCCCGGTCAGCGACTTCTTTTCAGCAGAAATCCATAAAAGAATGGTGATTCCAGCAAATAAAATGGAAACGGTTTATCTGGGGGTCGATACCGCTGACTATTCCCCTAAATTGGTTACGAAAAAAGAACCTGTAATCGGGTATCTCTCCCGTATGTGTGAAGAAAACGGGTTGGCTGTATTGGTTGATGCCTATATATTACTGCGTAAAGATCCTAAGTTTGCTTCAGTAAAACTTAAAATCACAGGGGGTAAGACAGGTGATGATCTTCATTTTATCAAGGAGCAGAAAAATAAGATTTCAAAGGCTGGCTTGGAAAAAGATGTGTTTTGGGTGGAAGAATTTGAAGGAGAGGAACGGCAGAAATTCTTTGATTCCGTTCGTCTGATTTCTGTTCCGGTATTGATTGGTGAAGCTTTTGGATTGTATCAACTGGAAGCCATCGCATCAGGAATACCAATGGTACAACCAGCTTTGGGCGCCTTTCCTGAAGTGATTCAGGCTTGCGGTGGTGGGATTATTTATTCATCCAACGAACCAAGACAGCTGGCTGATGCGCTTGCTTCGCTCATATTCAATGATGAAAAACTTCAGGAATTGAGTTTAGCCGGACTTGTTGGTGTGAAGGAACATTTCGATATCCACGCTCAGGCAAAAAAGATGGTGGCTGTATACGAAGGGGTTAAACAATAAACGATATTGAATAGAATGATTTTAAAACTTAACCAAATAACCAAATCCTATTTCTCCGGAAATAATCCTACGGGACGAGTAATTCTTGATCAACTTGATCTGGAAGTCAATGCAGGAGATCGGATTGCCATTGTTGGGCCATCAGGATCGGGCAAAACAACTTTACTGAATCTGATCGGCACTCTTGATCGGCCTGATTCTGGTAAAATGTATTTCGAGAATCAGGATTTGTCCGGTTATAACGATCAGCAACTGGCTACATTCCGAAATGAGAAAATTGGATTTGTTTTCCAGATGCACCATCTATTGCCACAGTTAACATTATTGGAAAATGTGCTTTTACCCACCCTTACCAATAAAAAGCTACAGGGGAAAGATACTTTAAAACACGCTCTGCACCTAATTGCACGAATGGGATTGGCTGAAGTGGCCCATCAGAAACCTTCACAACTTTCGGGTGGAGAATGCCAGCGAACAGCAGTTGCCCGGGCACTGATCAACCATCCGGGATTGATTCTTGCCGATGAGCCAACAGGGGCCCTTGATCATCAATCAGCATTTAATCTGACGGATTTGCTGGTTGAACTAAATAAAGAAGAAGGAGTTACGCTCATTGTGGTTACTCACTCGATGGAAGTTGCCGGTAAGATGGACCGGATCTATTCACTGGAAGATGGAAAGCTGGTGGGCTAGATGGTTAGTAGGTTAGATGGTTAGATGGTTGGATGGTTGGATGGTTAGATGGTTAGATGGTTGGATGGTTGGATGGTTGGATGGTTGGATGGTTGGATGGTTGGATGGTTGAATCGTTTCTGATTACTGATTAACG
>DMFR01000160.1:0-4116 GCA_003450125.1 Prolixibacteraceae bacterium
TAAGAGACAGCTGATGTTTCTTCCTGCCTGTAAAGATTTTCTTAATCCTGACCAGGAAGTGAATTTAACACAGAAACAATTATTCGATGACTGGTATGAGTACCGTTCAGTAGTCATGGGCCTCTATGGATTACAACAAAAACTGGTGGAGCAGTTGGTCGTTCTGGGAGAACTCCGGGCCGATTTACTCACCGTTACCCCCAATGCCGATGCTGATCTTATCGAGATTTATAATTTCAAGCCATCAAAGACCAATAAATATGCCGATCCGACTAATTTCTATAAACTGATTTCGTCGTGTAATAGTTTTATTCGGGTATTGAAAGCCAAACATCCCGAGGTAACGAATAAGGCAATAGCCAGTACAAACTATGACAAGCTCTATGGTGAGGCTCTTTGTATGAGGGCCTGGGCCTATTTCAATGCTGTAAGGATTTATGGCAAGGTGCCTGTTATTTTTGAATCACTTACTTCGGTTGAGGAGGTTGAAGCCTACATGAATTCCACAACTAGTTATAAGGATTCAAGTGTTGTTTATGCCAGGGATGGTTATAATTATATCACCCGTGATACGGTTATCACCCTTACCAAGCAATTCTATACGATTGATCAGGTGATACAGATCTTTAGCAAAGAACTGGAAAACGATGTGAAAGCGGTTGGCGTTAACCATTATGCCGATAACAATGACAAAACCTGGGAAGTAACCATCTGGAACAACTATGCCCGTCATGCCCTGCTGGGTCAGATGTATCTTACTTCTGGCAATTTAATCCTTGCGGCCAATCATTTGAACGCCATTGCGCAGACGGTTGATGAGCAAATACCTTTCCGTTACCAGTTAGGCCCCCAGTTTGGAATGGGGCAGTGGCCACGTATATTTACGGGCATTGACAATTCAGAAGATATCTATGTATTACCTTTTGATAAAGCCAAACAACAACAAAATGATTTACAGCGCTTGTTTGACAACCGGCCACCTCACCAATATATGCTTAAACCAACCAAAGCGGCCATTAATTATTGGGAAACGGTTTGGAGAGATTTTAATCTGATCGAAGACCAGACTAAGCCTGCCCTTACCCGACTTGCTCCAACCAGACGCGGTATCCCAAGTGATTTCTACCGCGGATATGGTTGTTCATATATCTATACCCACAATGGTGAAGTTTTGGAAGGTGGTTCAGCACGATTGGTAGGTACCGACATTGTTGCCACGCCCAGAATCAGTTATATGCAAATGTTGGTCTATAAAATGGCCAATGATATGCGTAGCGTAAATTCCGTCATGGATGGGATGGATACTGTGGTATATAAATACTCGATCGGGAAACAGGTGTATGATGAGGATGCCAATTTTAGAGTCTACAGGGCCGGTGGTATTCAACTTTACCTGGCTGAAATCTATACCTGGTGGGCCTACGAAAGAAATGGGCAGGTAAGTCCATATACTCAAAATGCCCTTAATATCCTCAACGATGGAAGTAACTACAATGTAGCTTCAACCCGTGACCAATTGGGAATCCGTGGCCGCGTTTTATTGGCCGGTCCTTTAGTGACCAGCTACTCTGGAGTTCAGTTGGCTAATATCATTTACAAACAAGATCCAAACACCAATGAGGTTACAGGCTATTATGACTTTACGGGAAACTTACCGGCCAAGCAATTGTATCTCGAAGAACAGGTGCTGGATGAAAGAGCAAGGGAATTGGCTTATGAAGGCGAACGCTTCTATGATCTGATTCGCGTGTCTGAAAGACGCAATGATCCTTCCTTTTTGGCCAAGAAAGTGTCCGCCAAATTTCCTTCCGGTCAACGGGAAGCCATGTATAACTACTTGCTCAATAAGAACAACTGGTACATCCATGCATTTGATTAATCCCTTTTTCTGAACCTATAAAATCTAAATTGGTAATCTGAAGTGCAAACTTCGGGTTACCAATTTTTTTTGTTCTATTAATTGTCGTGTTGCGGCTAATGCTACGCTCCGATCAATGTCCGGATAACCAAAGTGACAAAACAATGTAGACACAATATTTGGGTTCAATTGGGTTCGCGCAATAATGCAATAATGCAATAATGCAAGTCTTACTTTCTTCCGCATTTAATATATGGATTCATCCCTGTTCTTCTTTAACCGAACATGATAATGCAAAAAAAATGCGATTGCATTATTGCATTATTGCATTATTGCGCAAGCTAAGGAATAGTATCTTCCCCCTAACTCGTCAAATGATTTGAGACGTGAAAATACGATCGTGTCAGGGATGAAATGACGAATCTGGCTACTTGCTTCTGGTAATTAGCATTGGATCCAGGGTCCAGGTTTTAGTCCAAACTTTCCTGAATCAGGCACACGATGAAAAATACGAATATTAAAATAGGACGTAGGAAGTATCGGAAACGTAGGAAATGGAAAGCAATGTCTTTATTTAGGTGGAATCCGTATTTTCGCAAAAGGTCATATAGGGTTAAATAAGGTCAAATAAGGTCGATTTTCAGGCCAGCTGTTTTATTCAAGCTATTTTTAATGCGACAAAGGACAATGAAGAATTTTCCTTGAAAAGTCCAGACCAGAGTTTGGGATTTTAACCATTAAGGGATTAATTATGTCAGCCATTATACAAAATAATTCAATGGAGTTCATTTTGATCATTTTTAGCGGCGCTTTAAAGGAAATTATTCATCTTTGTATTGCAGGTGCATGACCTAACGACATGCACTCGATTATAACCATGAGCTAAACTAACTAAATGGCATGAAAAAATATTTGAAACTAACTGCATTTCTTATTTTATTCCTTTGTGTTTACAGCCTTTCGGCACAGAACCCTTTTACAAAAGGAGTAAATCTTACCGGTTGGTTTGGAGCCAGCAGCGCCCGGTCAGTTCCTTTTACCAAATTCAATAAAACAGATTTGCAGCATATTAAGAGCCTTGGAGGCGATGTTGTTCGTTTGCCCATTACCCTTCACTACATGACCAACGGAGCTCCAGACTATTTGATTGATCCCATTTTCTTTAATTATCTCGATCAGGTTATTGACTGGACAGAGGAATTAAAATTGAACCTGATTATTGACAACCATACCATCGAGGTGGCAACTTCAAAAACAGTGGAAGCTCCGCTGCTGAAAATATGGCCCCAAATGGCCCGGCATTACAAGAATCGTTCGACTTCCATCTTTTACGAGATTCTCAATGAGCCCAATACTTTATTGCCCGCTGATTGGGCCATTATCCAGGCCAAGGTGGTCGATTCGATCCGGGTTTATGATCCCATCCATACCATTGTAGTGACAGGGGCAAATTGGGGCGGAATCTCAGGACTTACTGCATTGAAGAAGCTTCCTGACACCAATTTGATTTATTCATTCCACTTTTACGACCCCATGTTGTTTACTCACCAGGGCGCTTCATGGACTTCTCCTTCTCAGGCAGACCTGGCCAATGTTCCTTTTCCTTATGAGGCTGCCCGAATGCCTGCCTGTCCGGCGTCCTTAAAAGGCACGTGGGTGGAGTCAAGCCTTAAATACAACTATATAAACGATGGCACTGTGGCCAAATTAAAAAGCAGCATTGATGTTGCAGTCAAATTTGCAGCTGCCAACGGGATTAAAATGTTTTGTGGTGAACTGGGGGTGTACAAGGAAAAAAGTCCTGATTTGGATCGGATCGGCTGGTATAAATCCGTGACGGGTTATATGGCTGAAAAATCTATTCCCTGGGTCATGTGGGATTACCAGGGAGGTTTTGGGTTATTTAATAAAGGCACCAGCGAAACCTTTGATTACGATATGAACAGGCCCCTGGCAGAAGCCATCGGTTTTGTACCTCCTCCGGTCAAAGTATATGTTGCCAAGGCCGATACGGTCCCTTTTGACATCTATTCCGACTATCCGGGAGAAGGAATTGTACAAGGCATTCCAGGCTCCGGTACGGTGGATTTATTCTCGGCAGATAACCATGAAGGGAATTATGGCATCTATATGACTGATATTCCCCAATACAATGCCCTGGATTTTGATTTCACCATGAACAAGGACTTGTCTTGGCTGGTAGCTGCCAATTATACCCTGGATTTTTGGCTAAAAGCAGATTCCCCGGGTTCAAGTGT
>DMFR01000160.1:4289-4992 GCA_003450125.1 Prolixibacteraceae bacterium
AGATTCCCCGGGTTCAAGTGTTGTTGTACGTTTCCTTGACACCAAGACCAGTGATCCAAAAGACCACCCGTGGAGAAAGGATTATACCATCAATTCAACGGTTGCTCCTTTTGATGGGCAATGGCATTTTGTACAAATTCCATTGAAGAAGTTTATTGACATTGGTTCATGGGATAACAATACTTGGATTAGTCCAACCAATTCGTTCGATTGGACAGCGGTTGACAGGGTCCAGATTGTTTCTGAGAACATGGCCCTTACCGGGAAGAAATTCTGGTTCGATAATATACGGATCAACGGGATCGCGTTAACTTCCACCGAAGATAAAATGGATGTCAATCCCTTTAAGGCAACCGTATTTCCAAACCCGGTAACTGAGCAAACCATCCTTCAGTATGACCTTCCTGAATCGGGTTTGGTGAACATGGCTGTTTATAATCTCTCTGGTCAAAAGCTGGTTACATTGGTTGATCAACAGCAGGCTCAGGGAAGTCATCAGCTTCTCTTGAATAGTGTACGGCCAGGAATTTCCACTTTAACCGATGGAATCTATATCGGCAAGATCACTTGTGGGGGGAAAACCTCAGCCTTAAAACTGATTGTGAAGCATTAATACTGTAAGTTCTTTGAAGTTCAACCCTTACGGGGCTGAGGTTCTGATTAGAGTATCGTTGCCGAGGGTTTGCACCCCCGGTTATTGAGA
>DMFR01000160.1:5138-5337 GCA_003450125.1 Prolixibacteraceae bacterium
TCTTTCAGAGCTTAGGACAGGATAGTTGACGAGGCGCAACATATGTCACGAAGTGACTAAATCTCAATAACCGTTTGCAACCCCGGTTATTGAGATGAAACTCTTTCAGAGCTTAGGACAGGATAGTTGACGAGGCGCAACATTTGTCACGAAGTGACTAAATATCAATAACCGTTTGCACCCCCGGTTATTGAGATGA
>DMFR01000160.1:5583-5729 GCA_003450125.1 Prolixibacteraceae bacterium
ATGAAGCTCTTTCAGAGCTTAGGGGATAGATGGTGAAAGTGGTTACAGTTGCCATGAAGTGGATTAGGTAAGTTCAACCCCTTCGGGGCTGGGGCTCTGAGTAGAGTTTCATTGCCGAGGGTATGCACCCCCGGTTATTGAGATGA
>DMFR01000160.1:5997-19238 GCA_003450125.1 Prolixibacteraceae bacterium
TCTTTCAGAGCTTAGGACAGGATCGTTGACGAGGCGCAACATATGTCACGAAGTGACTAAATATCAATAACCGTGGGTGCAAACTGAACAACAGGTCGAGTTGCCAATACCACGAAGTGGTAAAATATCAATAACCGTGGGTGCAAACCCACGGACAAGAATACGAGTACAAACCCATCCCCGAAGGGGGTGAATCTTTATTTATATAAATTAATACCATGACAAGATATCTTGCAATAGCCGCTTTGTTGCTCATTCTATTTGCATGCGCTCCAAAGCAGAAAGTGGATTGGGTGAGTTCGACCAATGACCAGCCATGGGTATCTCTTACAGGAGCCGAGCTTTCAAGTGGGACTAACGATTCTTCAGCCATTGTTATCCATACCGACAGTGCCCGGCAATCAATTGATGGCTTTGGAGGCTGCTTCAATGAATTGGGCTGGGATGCCCTTCAAACTTTAACGGTCGAAAACAGGCAGCTGGTTTTTAAGAACCTGTTTGACTCTGTGGCAGGTTGTCGTTTTAATATCTTTCGCATGCCTATAGGCGCCAACGATTATGCCGTAGACTGGTATAGCCATAACGAAACAGATGGTGACTTTGATATGAAAAATTTCAGCCTTGAACGAGATCAAAAGAGGCTGATTCCATACATTAAAATGGCTCAGACCTTTATTCCCGGCATGAAAATATGGGCTTCACCCTGGTGCCCTCCTTCATGGATGAAGACCAACCACCATTATGCTTGTAAATCTAATCCACAATTTAATGATCTTCCTTCCAGTGGCCAGGGTGAAGAAATGAAGACCCAGTTCAGGATGGAGCCCCAGGTGCTGAAGGCTTATGCACTTTATTTTGAAAAGTTTGTACAGGGTTACCAGAAAGAAGGAATCAACATCTCGGCCATCCATGTACAGAATGAATTAAATTCCTGCCAGAATTTTCCTTCCTGCATCTGGTCTCCCAAAGATATGGCTACTTTCATAGGCGATTACCTGGGGCCAAAGCTGGAGGCTGATGGTATCCAGACAAAGATATGGCTTGGAACCATTGAAAGGCCCCAGATTGAAAGGGTTGATTCCATCCTTCAGGATAAAAAAGCCGGTAAGCATATCCATGGGGTAGGTTTCCAGTGGGCTGGTCAGGGTGCTATTGCTGAAGTTCACCGCAAATATCCTACGATGAAACTGATGCAAACTGAAACAGAGTGCGGTAACGGTTCCAATGACTGGGCAGCTGCTGAACATACCTTTGGCTTGATGAAACATTACTTTAAAAACGGAGCCAATGCCTACATGTATTGGAATATGGTGCTGGACGAAACGGGCAAGAGTCAATGGGGCTGGAAACAGAACTCGATGATCAGCATTGACAAAGCTTCAGGACAGGTTATTTACCATCCTGAATATTACCTGATGAAGCATTTGAGCTATTTTGTAGAGCCTGGTTCAAAATATATCCCCAGCAAAGGAAACTGTCTGGCATTTGTGAAGAACAATCAATTGATTATTTTTTATTACAATGATGCAGAGAGCGTAAAATTGACTTCTTTTGCTGTCAATGGGAAAACCATTACCGTTAAGCTGAATCCAAAGTCATTTAATACCTTCAAATTGAAGATTTAATTTTATAGAATGGGTAAGACTGTACTTTCAATTATAATTCCAGCCTATAACGAAGAAAGAACCATTTCTTCGATCCTTGGCAAAGTATCTGAGATCAATTTAATGGGTAATCTTGAAAAGGAAATCGTAATTGTGAATGATGCTTCGAAAGATCGGACAGTAGAAGTTGTTGAGCAATTTATCGTTGCATACCCTCATGTCAATATCCGCCTTTTCAGTCAACCTGTCAATAGGGGGAAAGGGGCTGCCATTCATCGTGGTATTGCCGAATGCACGGGTGATTATCTAATCATTCAGGATGCCGACCTTGAATATGATCCAAGAGAATACAATGATCTGCTGAAACCGATTCTGGAAGGGTTTGCAGATGTGGTATTTGGTTCGCGGTTTTTAGGTGGAAACCCTCATAGGATATTATTCTTCTGGCATTCCATAGGTAATAAGATGCTTACATTCTTTTCCAACATGTTTTGCAACTTAAACCTGACGGATATGGAAACCTGCTACAAGTTGTTTAAATCTGACATCATCAAATCCATTCACCTGAAGGAAAACAGGTTTGGCTTTGAACCAGAAATCACCGCCAAGATCGCCAAAGTACCCAACATCAGGATTTATGAAGTGGGTGTTTCCTATTATGGGCGTACTTATGCGGAAGGAAAGAAAATTAATTGGAAAGATGGCTTAAGGGCCTTTTATGTCATTCTGAAATACAACTTATGGGCAAAGTAGACCAATCAAATCCTGAAGTTAATGATGTCTACGGTTATTCGACACTCGAAAGCATATCGGGAGCCGATAAGTTTAATCGTTGGATGTACGAAACCATTAAGCCGTTCTGTAAAGGAAGGATTCTGGAAATTGGCGGGGGCATCGGTAATATTTCGCAATGTTTTCTCAGTGATGGGGAAGAATTGGTGGTGACCGAACTGCAGTCTGAATACTGTACCATGATACGGAAACGTTTTGGAGATCATCCTCACCTGAAAGATGTGCTGGAAATGGACATTGTAGATGCTGATTTTGATACGAAATATGAACAGTGGTTTGGTACTTTTGATACCGTCTTTGCCTTAAACGTTGTGGAGCATATTGAAGACCATCAAAAGGCCATTGCCAATTGCAAAAAGTTACTTAAAAAAGGAGGCCGTCTGATCATCCTTGTTCCTGCATTTCAGTCACTTTATAATCACTTTGATACTGCATTGGGCCATTTTCGCAGGTATACCTGCAAGACCCTTAAGACTGTTTTTGATGCCAACGGCCTTACCATTGTTCACCAACAATATTTTAACCTCATTGGCATGGCCGGATGGTGGGTTAGCGGATCATTGTTGCGGAAGAAGATTATTCCTGAAGGACAGATGAAGCTGTACAACTTCTTTGTCCCTGTTTTTCGGCTGGTCGATCTGTTTAGTAGTCGGTTGCTTGGCCTGAGTGTGATCATGGTGGGGGAAGTTGAATAGGTAAAAGCTAAAATATGAATCGGGAAGAGATAAATAAGGTGGTTAAATACGGATGGATCTTTCTTATCATTGGGTTAATCATTAATTACCTGTATCGCATGGTATGCTATAGCATACCACTGGAGAATATCATTCTTGGTGGCGATGTTGAGGGGTATTATCAGTATCTGGTGCATTTTTTTATCCGCGACTGGGCTTTATTCGACCGTATGCCATGGACCATTCCCTATGGAGAGGGTAAAACCCTGAGCGTTTTTACCTGTGGGTTGGCCATTCTGTGGTCTCCCTTCTTTCTGATGGCACATTTTTTCAGCCTTTTCTTTGGCCTTGATACAGACGGATATGCCAATATGTATTATGGCTTTATTCAGATTGCAGGAATCATTTACACTTATATCGGGTTGGTTTTTATGTACAAATTTCTTCGTGAATTTTTTGAGCATAGAGTAAGTTTGATTACAACCGCTTTGTTTTTCCTGGCAACCAATATCTTCTTTTATTCCGTTCTACGTGGCGTTGGTATGGCCCATGTCTATTCCTTCTCGATGATTGCCATTTACCTTTACTATTGTCATCGTTTTTTCAAAGATCATTCATTAAAGAACTTAATTTTACTGGGCATTCCATTCGCAATGGCTGTCCTGATACGTCCCACCAATCTGATTTCAGGATTGTACTTTTTCCTTTATGGCGTTAACAATTTTACGAATTTAAAAGAACGGTTGTCTTTTTGGGTACAGAATTACTGGGCTGTGATTGTCCTTTTTATCATCGGAGTCATCGTTTTTATTCCCCAAATGGCATACTGGCACTTTGTGACGGGTAAATTCATTGTTTATTCCTATCAGAATTATGGGTTTCCATTTTGGACAGCCCCAAAAATCGGAATTGTACTATTTGGAAAATACAATGGCTGGTTTCCCTATACGCCCATTGTCTTGTTTGCCTTGACGGGTTTGTTCATGCAACTGAGGAGAAAGGAAATGAACAGCCTTGCAGTGCTGATAATCTTTATTTTATGTATCTATATTAATGCAAGTTGGTGGTTTCCTACCTTCGGCGCTGCTGTTGGACAAAGGGCCATGATTGACTTTCTTCCGTTCCTTGCTGTCCCTCTCGCCTTGGTCATTGGTCAGATTAGAGGAATGTCGCAACAATTACGAGTGGTGTTTGGAGTGGTTATTTTAATATTGATAATCTACAATATCAGGTTTGGATTCCGTTACGATTCATGGGCCTGGTGGGATAGTCCGATGAGCTTGACCAAATTTTGGAAGACAATAAGTTTCTAAAATTATCTCCGATTAATACTATATTTTTGGAATAACCATTTCTTTATTATTATGAGTCCATCTATTTCACTTTCACTAGTTGTTTCTGTTTATAATGAACAGGAAGTTCTTCCATTTTTCCTTCGTGAACTGGAGAATGTTATTGTTGGTTTAAAATTAGAAACTGAACTTATCCTTGTAAATGATGGGAGTACTGATAAAACGTTGGAAGTCATCAATCAATATAAAGATTCGTCTTTGCTGAATACCAGGGTGATCGAATTTAGCCGTAATTTTGGACACGAAGCTGCCATGATTGCAGGCATCGATCATGCAAAAGGGGATGCCATTATATGTATGGATTCGGATTTGCAGCATCCTCCTGAACAAATTGTGGTGATGACTGAGGCCTTTTTGAAAGGTGTTGAAATCGTAACCATGGTAAGAGAGCACCGGGCAGATAATAGTGCGGTGAAGAACTGGTTTTCAAAGAAGTTCTATCAGTTTATCAATCGTTTGTCCGAATTTCAACTCGATGAGAATGCCTCTGATTTCTTTTTGATTTCATCAAGAGTGGCCAATGTGTTAAGAAACGATTTTCGGGAACGTAACCGTTTCTTGAGAGGATTCATCCAGATTGTCGGTTTTCCCAAAAAGAGTATTAGTTATATCGCTCCCAAACGGGTTGCGGGAGTTTCAAAATATTCCTTCTTTAAATTGCTGAAACTTTCAGCCAATGCAATTATTGCCTTCTCCAAATTTCCCCTTTATCTGGGCATTTATATTGGAGGGATATTCGCTTTTTTCTCCGTCGCCATAGCCCTGTTTACGCTTTGGCAATATATTTTTGGCAATACGCCTCCTTCGGGTTATACCACGATTGTTCTTTTTCTTAGTTTAAGTTTTTCAGTTCTATTTATCTTGGTAGGCATTATAGGAACTTATGTAGGTTATATTTTCGATGAAAATAAAGCCCGTCCTATCTACATTATTAAAGATATTAAATAACCCTTGTAAAGATGGAAGGTTTCAGAAAAGGTATTTTGTTGACTCTTATCATGAGTTTTGCTGTGTTGTTTTTATTTTTTGGTCCCCTGATCAAAAATCCAAATCACGTATACTTTGCACAATCGGGTGATGGTTTTAAGTCCTATGCAGCATCCATTTATCATCTTTCCAAGGACAGCACCTTGTTCCGATCAGAAATTCAGAATTATCCATACGGTGAGATGGCTTTCTTTGCCGATTGCCAGCCCATGATCTCCATCCCCGTTAAGCTGTTAAGTTTTATCGGGATTGATTTCCGTTCTTACTTGGTAGGGATCATCAACTTAAGCATGTTACTTTCCATCGTGCTGGCTGCACTTTTTCTCTTCCTTATATTTGGGGAACTAAAGGTGTCATGGTGGTTTGCTGCCATTGCTTCGGTAGGGATCTGTATGCTTTCACCGCAAATAGGAAGGCTTGGCGGTCATTTTTCTCTAAGTCACCTCATGTGGCTTCCGATGCTCATCTGGTTATTGATGAAATTTGACCGTAACAAGTCGGTGGTGTATTCTATATTGATCGGCCTTACCACTTTCCTGGCTGCCGGGATGCACATGTATTTCTTTGCCCTGTTCGGCTTCCTGTTCCTTTTTTACTGGATCTACACGCTCTCTTCGGGTCAAATGAAACTGAACGATTTCAAGTGGATAGGGCATTTTTTCATTCAATTGATTGTTCCCCTTCTTCTTGTTCAGCTACTTACCGGATTTAACGATACAGTAACTGACCGTACAACTCATCCTTATGGTTTATTCGTATATAGGGCCTATCCTGCCACGATCTTTCTGCCTTTACACAAGCCATATGCTGTCTTTCTGAATTTGATTGGCATCAGGGGAGATTATGAATGGGAGGCTTTCGCTTTTATCGGCATGGTTTCTTTGATCGGATTTCTTGCAGGGATTGTTCAGATGATTAAACGCATCAAACGAAAACTGCCTTGGTGGAAAGTGACGGAAAATAAGATGATGACTGCTTTCTTCTGGGCTTCAGTCGCTTCTCTGCTGCTTTCATTCAGTATCCCTTTCAATATGGGACTGACTTTTCTGCTTGATTACATGGGGCCTATTCAACAGTTGCGTGCACTGGCCCGTTTCTCCTGGCTTTTTTACTATCTGGTCAATATACTCGTCTTTGTGGGTATATTTAAACTGATTAAACGCGGTTTAGTCATGAAACTGATTGCCGTTTCAGCCCTTGCATTTTTATTGTACGATGGTTATCTTAACGTTACGGCATATACTCCCCAATTGAATAACAGGGTTGCCGAAATGGACGATTCAGCCAATTCGACCCCCGAAAATGCATGGGTTTCGATCCTCAAACCGGACAGTTATCAGGCCTTGTTGCCTTTTCCATATTTTCATGTGGGTTCTGAAAACGTTTGGCTCGATACCAAATGTGATATTGCGCGGCAGTCGCTCATTGTGTCGCTAAAGAGCGGGTTGCCTTCAATGGGAGTTGCATTGAGCCGCACTTCCATTTCGCAAACTTATAAAAGCCTGGAGTTGTCCTGTATCCCCGTTTCTCCTTACCGGATCATAAAGGATTTTCCCAACCAAAAACCATTGCTTCTGATGGTTGATAATTGCAATGATTTAAACAAGTCTGAAAAAAACATCGTTAATCATTCATCACTTGTCTGGCAGGGGCCTAAATTATCGCTTTACAGCCTTCCAGTTGCTCAAATGGATACTATTGCCCTAATGGGACAAAAGGCGTTTGAAAACGAAATGAAGCCCCTTTATGAAGGGAAAATAGATTCGTCTCAAGTGCTTTTTTACAATGGATTTGAAACCAATCCTACGGATCATGCGTTTGCAGGATCAGGGGCGTTCACCGGAGAAATGGAAAACTGGAACCATCCTTTGGAGGTGAAGTTAAAGAAAGGATTGCCTGGTGATTCTTGTCAGTTGCTGTTCTGGGTAAAGGGTTTTGAAACAGACTTATTCGCACGATCAGTTTTCGAATTTGTACAGAAAGACGGTGACCAGGTGGTGGAATATAAATACGATCAGTTTCAGCATTATTTTTGCTCGCTCAAGAATGGCTGGATGCGTATCCGCATTCCATTCGTGTTGAAATCGTCCAACGACTTGATCTTGCTTGCAATAAGGAATCAGGATATGAAGAAATTTACACTCGTGGTTGATGATCTGCTGATTAGGAAGCAACCTTAAGCTTTATTTATTCCAAAATATTTAAATAATTTTATACTCAGGATCAAGGAATTACCTGGTCGACTTGTTGCTGAAATTGAGTATTTTCATAGATGTAACCCCATGCATGTTTATTGGTAAGGGTTTTTACTAATTTGAAATTTTCTTTCGCGTATTCAACTCCTGGAGGTGGATCTCCCATGGTGGCTTCGTAAATGAAATAATGGCACTGCATATATTGTTTCCAATCCATGATCTTTGAAAACGATTTGTTGCCTGTTACATAACCCAGATCCTTGTCACGCAGACAAAATATCATATTAAATGTGGCTGAAATCGGCTGGTCGTAAAGATTGTTTTCCTCACAGAATTGGACCAATTCCTGATGTACCTTAATCGTTTCTACATATCCAAGATCGATATCCGCGTTTTGCTTTTCTGTCAATGAAAAGTACAGGCAAATGGCTGCAAGGGATACCGCGATGCCCCCTTTGGCGAAAGTCGTAATCCTTAACTGCCCCAGAAGATAGGAGAATAGGATGATGAATAGAACCATGGCAACAAGCCCATAGCGTTGGGTATAGAAATTGAAAACAGAAAAAATCATGAAGGCCAAAAAAGATAGAATTCCCAGGATTATCAATCGTCCATTTTTAGGTCTTTGATACAGCCAAAGTATAAGCGCCGCAATGGCTGCAATCGAAATACAACGTCTACCGTATCCAATAAAAATAAATGAATAAGCCCGATTGATTTTGTCATGGATGGTAGGCCAATCCATTGAAATATAATCGAGGTGTTCACCATAGAATACAACCCCAAATTTTCGGTAATGTAAAATCAAGAAAGCAACATAGATAATCCCGGGGATGATGAGTGCCAGGAGATACCGGTGTCTGAATTTTTCTCTATTGGATGGGGCCAGCAATGTTAACAAGTAAAATACACCAAATACAACAGGGAAAATAATGGAGGTTTCTTTGGTGAGTACCATTAAGGAGCTTGTTATGGCGTAGGCTGTGAATCTCGATCTCAAAAAGAAAAAGAAAGACAGCACAAAGAAAAAAGTCATTAACATTTCGGGTAGTAAAAATATAGACTGCGCCAGAAACATGGATTGCACACTGATAAGAAGAGAAGCAATGACTGCTGTTTCCCAATTGGCCAGCTTTAATAATTCAAAATAGACCACCCCCAACACCCCTATTGAAAACAGTAAAGGCAGAATCCTCATCATCGGAATATTATCTGGAAATATCCTCATCCACTCAGCCGAGACGAAGAAAAACAATTGAGGATGACCTTTGCAATCATCAATTGGCAGAACGCCTGGAAACAAGCTGGGTCCCAATGCGGCCATCTTTTTTATGGAAGGAAAATACGACCATGCTTCATCAAAAAAATAAGGTAACCCCAGGTGTGGAACTTGAATGATCAGTAAAATGATTACTGGTATTATGAAGTAGACGTATTTTAAGGGTATTTTTTTCATAAGATGATTTTTTGAAAATCGTTCATTACAGGTTCAAAACTTCTGTAATTGATGGAACATCGAGGCTTATCGGTTTTTTCATACAAAGAGCAATATATGGAAAATTTAGATTCCCTCGTCTTGAATACCCTTCATCTGCTCATTCTAAATTAGGTATGGAAGATTCTGTTTTTGATCATTCCCCACTTTTGCAGCCTATACTGAATCGATGTTTTCAGCACTCCCATTCCGTAGATCGAACTGTTCTTGATGTTGATGCTCGATGCATCGTCGAAATACTTGGTAGGGCAGGTGATTTCGGCAATTTCATATCCGGCATACCAGATCTGGGCCAGCATCTGGTTATCGAATACAAAATTGTCAGAATTGGCTTCATAGTTTACCTTTTCCAGCACTTCTCTTGAAAAGGCACGATAGCCTGTATGGTATTCCGAAAGCTTGGCATTCATCATCGTATTTTGGAACAGGGTCAATAAACGGTTGGCAACATACTTGTACCAGGGCATTCCTCCTGCAAGGGCGCCCTTTCCCAATATCCGCGAACCCAGTACCACATGGTACAGGTCGTTGGCAATCAGGTGAGCCATGGAGGGGATTAATTTGGGGGTGTACTGGTAATCAGGATGTAGCATGATGACTATGTCGGCGCCCAATTCCAGCGCTTTGTTGTAACACGATTTCTGGTTTCCACCATACCCTCTGTTGATTTCATGAACGACAATGTGGCTGATCCCAAGTCTGCGGGCTTCCTCGATGGTATTGTCCTTGCTTTTATCGTCAACCAGAATCACCTCGTCAACAATGCTAAAGTCGATTTCCCGATAGGTTATTTCAAGTGTTTTTGCTGCATTGTAGGCCGGAAGTACCACAATGACCTTTTTGTTGTTGATCATTCTTGTTTTTTTTTGTAAAGATAGTTCGATTTTACTTTTTTAAAAGAAATCTGACCCTAAAAGTGAAGTTCGATCCTAAGCATATGGTNNAAGTTCAAAGTTTAAAGTTGCGTGCCGATCTGGAAGCAAGCTTAAAGTATAAAGTTTAAAAAGATGCGTAGCCTTTGATCGGCAAGCAACTTTAAACTTTAAACTTTAAACTTTAAACTTTAAACTTTAAACTTTCAGCCAGTTCTTGAACCGCTAACAGGAGACTTTATGATTTCTTTTTATACAATTGTATGAATTTATTTTCTGATTCATATTCTAAAGTAAACTCTGCGGCGATAATTTCTTTCAGCTCCTTCATGTTGGCTTCTTCCATTTTTGAAAGATTCCCGTAGAGAAAGATATAATCGACTTGCCGTTTTGTCTGGGTGTTCTTGTTTTCGTGAAAGGTATGGCCATTTAATGTGTTTCTTTCACCAAGAAGGATATTGGGTGAATTTGGATTCCATCTTACGGGGAACCATCCAACTTCTGTTTCATAATTCTCTAAAATAACCAAAGGTTTATCTACTCCAAGGTAGCTTGAAAAATGAGGCTCCAGCCAGTTGTCTGATAGATTGACAGGCAAAATAATTTTATTGGCTTCTATGTGATTGGCTGACTGGTTGATCATAGCTGCATCTTCGTGCAGATCTCGAATGATGGTAGAATGTTTTTTTAACACTGAAAAATGAATAAAGATGATAATCACATAAAACAGTGTCCTCATGTTTATCGGCAAGTTTCTTGTAGCGGTTATAATGGTCAGATAGATAAAGAACAAAAGACAAAGTCGGTCGGACATCATTCCTGCACTTGAGTCATTGGGTAAAACAAAAAACAAGACAAGGCTTAAACAAATGGGAAACCACAAAATAGCTTGTTTGAGGTTCGAAAACTGATCTTTTAGGATAACTTTATTCTGTTTTAAAACCAAACTTAGAAAAAGTATAATTAGAATGACATGAAAGATTTGTCCGGTATAATTGACTTCTTTTTCATAACCATAAACAATTAAGGGCCTTACATCATTGATCCATTTAATGAGTTCATTTGAATCATACCCTTGAGTAGAGGTCGAGAAGGTAACGTTTTTTAAAAAGATAAAAGATAAAATAAGACTAGGAAGTGCACATAATGCCAGATTAGCTAGTCGCTTAACGCAACTTAGGGCCAATTGCTTTCCATCAGATGCATTAGATTCAAATTCCGTATAGATGATCATACAGCCAATTGTAATGCCTAAAAAAGAAAAAGTGAGTATATTTGAAAAGAAAGTACAAAGCAACAATATGCCAGTAAACAGATACAGGATGGGTTTATTTGCCTTGTAATTATTGATCCAATAGGTCAGGGTCAGAAAGAAGAAAATAAATGACAATGCATAATTATAAAACCCAAGATGAAATAAATAGGAGTAGATAAACGGGAAAATAAAAACACTTAATGCCAGGTTCTCTGGTTTGAGTGACTTAATTAAATAACGGAAAGAGACAGCCATTCCGGAAATATAAAGAATTAACAATAATTTCTCGGAAAGCCATGCGGGTAGGAAGAACCGAAACAACGACAAAAGGAAATGACTGGTCCAGTTGGGGATTGCAATTGTATTGATTTGATAAAACTCAGCTAGAAAATTATTATTAAATATAAGTTGCTTTATTACATTCGAATTGTATAAATGCGAAGGGCCATCCAACGAGGGGTAAAACCTTGTTCTGAATAAAAACAGGATATTGATCAGAAGGATAGAATAGAAAATTATCCTCTCATTTTTTGATAGAAAATTACTGATGGATTTGATGATTCTTGACATTGGCTATCAATTAAAGGTTTTGTTTTTTTACTTCTCATTAGTACAATTTATATTGTTGAGATATTTCTATCACACCTACAATTATCTATGTACAATAATTTTCAAAAATACTAATTCCATTCAATACTGATTACACATTTCCAATTTTCTGTAGATTAAATAGTAAATATATTGGTTAAATTCTTTAGAAGACCCCTTCGAAAATTCAATTCCGATAACACTTGAAAATGACATTTGATTCTTATTTTTATGTTTCATTTTTTGAACCGATAAAAGAGTATATACCATCATTAGAATTATACAATGTTTGAAAAATATCCCGAAGTTAGAATTGATCTGCCACTTGAATTTCAGAAAATCTATGTCGAGAATTTCACAAGTGCATGGGGTATAAAGATAAAAATGTTCAGGAGTTCATGAACTCCTGAACATTTTCGTTTAAAAAGCAAAATGGATACTACTATACGAAGTTGAATTTAGGCTATTCAGTTATAATCATGCGTTTTGTATCAATTTCCTTACCATCAGCAATAAGAGAATAAAGGTACATTCCTGACTTTAGTTCTGATGCATTAATAGTTATAGTACCTTGCCCCATTTGATCAATTACATACTTTTTTAATTGATTGCCATTCATATTATATATACTTAATACTGCATTTTGTGTACTTTCAGGTAGATAATACGCTATTTCGGTACTCTGATCGAATGGATTTGGGGCATTCTGAGAAAGTGAGGCGATAGATGATCTTACTGAATTAATATCTGTTGAAATTTGAGCACTTTTCAACTTGTCTGAATTTCCATCAATCTTAGTTTTTAATTCATCAATAATCTTATGTTGTTCTTTAATAGCTTCAACTAAAATTGGTATTAACATATCATAATTCACCGCATAATAGCCACTACTATCAATTTTAACCGCTTCTGGAAGAATTTTTGAAAGATCCTGAGCAATAAATCCAAAAGAAGTGCCTTTTTCAAAGTTGAAATTCTTAAATTCATCAGTTTTGTATTCGTATGATTTACCGTTTAATTTTAGTATCTTATTTAAAGCTTCATCTATAGGTTTAATATTTTTTTTATAGCGTTCATCCGAGGCTGTCCACACTCCACTTGAAGCATAACCATCTCCGTAAATAGTCAATTTATAAAGAGAAATTGGGTCACCTCCTATTGCCACTTGACCAACACCATTAGTTTTTTTAATTCTCATTGTTTCGGAACCGCCTACAGTAAAACCTATAACATCTGCAGCTGGATGAAAAATGCCAGCCTGGTCATTGAACCACCAAGAATAATCAGGGTTTGTGGCTGAGGAATATCCGTTATTCCCCCTAATATAAGCACATGAATTAGTGCAGTTAGAATTACAAGTGCTAAATAATGCATTTCCTGTAACTTGTAGTGTGGAAAAGGGGTTAGCTTCACTACCAATATTAACC
>DMFR01000470.1:0-975 GCA_003450125.1 Prolixibacteraceae bacterium
CCAACGGGAGTTATTGCGAAAGCAACTGTAGCTCCCAAAATTGACGGTGTTGTTGATGCTGTTTGGGCCAATGCCACGGTGTACAACATTGATAAAAATCTGAAGACAGAATTACCTACATTAGGGACTTCAGGCCAAACTACCTGGCAGGCTTTGTGGGATAAAGACGGCGTTTACGTGCTGCTTAAAGTAACGGACGATGTATTTTATCCCAATTACGCCGTTACCCCAGCGGGAAACAACTGGGAGTATGATAAACCTGAAATCTATTTCGATGTAAACGACGTTCTACTCGATGGTGTAGGTCCAAGTGTAGCCGGCAACGGACACATTCAAGTGGCTCCCGGTTTTACCAATGGTAAAACTGATGGTACTCCAACCATCCAATCTGACGGCATTATTTATTCATTTTTAGTGACCGGAAACAACTATAATGCCGAGTATTTTATTCCTTATTCAAAACTGATTAGTAAAGCAGGGTTCGAAGTCAAAAAGAACAGTACAATTGGTTTTGATGTACAAATTATTGACAGAGATGCCCCGACTCCTACACAGCGAAGAGCTGTTTGGGCCAATTCAGCAGCTGTTGCCGGTGAAAATTATACCAACATGGATGGTAGTGGACAAGTGACTTTCCAGGGTGGTCCAGCTCCTGTTTATGTGACTTCAATTGCCTTAAACACAGGGGGTACTATTACAACTGACAATGGTACTTTACAAATGGTTCCAACTGTTTTGCCTGCCAATGCAGACAAACAGGGTATGACATGGACAGTAACCAACGGTACAGGAATTGCAACTGTTAGTTCTACCGGACTTGTTACCGGAGTCGCAAATGGTACTGTAACTGTAAAAGCTACTTCAACTGACGGAACATTGATCAAAGCTACAGCTGATGTAGTAATCAGTGGCCAAATCATTGACAAAAATGATGTTTGGAACGGTTATAACCTGATCAAAAACTGGAATTTTGAC
>DMFR01000470.1:1145-3138 GCA_003450125.1 Prolixibacteraceae bacterium
TGATCAAAAACTGGAATTTTGACACCAACCTCACCTCTTGGAGCAACTGGGTGGATGGCAATAGCCAGGTTGCACCCGCAATTGTGAATGGTGTTTGTGTAATGAAAGTGAACAAAGCAACCGATGGTGCCGGATGGCATTATCAATTCAATCAATCAGGGTTCCTTGCTGCAGCCAATGTAGCTTATACCTTGAAGTTTAAATCATGGGCCAATGTAGACGGCACCCCTTGTGATGTTGACTTTGAAGACATTGCTGCCAACGGTAACAAGCGCTATGGTACATCAACTGATGCTGGAAACGTAAGTGGCGGTTCAGAATGGAATTATAAGGTAACGACTACTCCTACCTGGTATACTTTCCATGTTGTCTTTGACAAAATGGTTGCAAATACAGTTCAGAAACTGCAGTGGATGAATTCATTTTCCCTTGCCACGATCTCTCTGGACAGTGTCCTTTTGGTAAAAGATACAGAATTGCCTGTTTTTGTTGACAAAGTGACTTTAAACACCGGAGGTACAATCACTACCAAAGGTGGAACATTGCAGATGGTTGCTACCGTTTTGCCTGCCAATGCTTCCATCCAGGGAGTGAAGTGGTCGGTAAGCCCTGAAGAAATTGCGACTATCAGCCCAACAGGACTTGTTACTGCAATCACCAATGGTACTGTAACTGTAAAGGCTGTTGCTATCGACGGATCATTGAAAACAGCAACTGCCGATGTTATCATCACCAAGCAAACCAAGGATCTCTTTAACGACTACAACCTGATCAAGAACTGGAATTTTGATACCAACATGGACTCTTGGGGCGGTTGGGTGGATGCCGGTGTTGCCGGTCAGCTTGCACCTGTTTCAAAGAACGGTGTATGTGAAATGAAAGTGGGCAAAGCCAGCGATGGTGCAAACTGGCATTATCAACATAGCCAATCTCCTTTGTCTGCAAAAGCCAATATCCCATATACCTTGAAATTCAAATCTTGGGCTACAGCCGATGGTACACCCGTTGCTGTTGACTTTGAAAGCGCTTCTGCTGTTACACCTGCCAATGGCGGAGACCAGTATGCACGTTATGGCACAACCACTGATCCTGAATCAGCCGATGGAAAATCAGAATGGGCTTATAAGGTAAATATTAAGCCAACCTGGTTTACTTTCCATGTCACCTTTGATAAAATGATTCCAACTACAATCCAAAAGGTTCAGTGGATGGCTTCTCTTTCAAACTCGACCATATATCTTGACAGCGTTCTTTTGGTCAATGATGAAGACATGGCGATCCCTGCCAGGCAAATTACATTAAACACTGGAGGTACCATTACAACTGACGGCGGCGCTGTACAGATGGTAGCCACTTTTGTACCTGCAAATACGACAAACCAAAATTTGACATGGTCTATAACTCCTGCAGGAATTGCAACAATCAGTTCTACAGGGGTTGTTAGAGGCGTCACAAACGGCACCGTAACGGTAAAGGCTGTAACGACTGACGGATCATTAAAAGAGTCAACTGCCACGGTGGTTGTAACTGGTCAAGTGGATGAAAAAGCACTTTGGAGCAGCAGCAATAATTTGATCAAAAACTGGAATTTTGACACCGACATGCTTTCTTGGGGCGGTTGGGTTGATACCGGTGTTGCCGGTCAGGTTTCTCCTGTTTCAAAGGATGGTGTTTGTGAAATGAAAGTAGGCAAAGCCAGCGATGGTGCAAACTGGCATTATCAACACAGTCAATCTCCTTTGGCTGCAGAGGCCAATGTGGGTTATACCTTGAAATTCAAATCTTGGGCCAGTGCCGATGGCACACCGGTTGCAGTTGACTTTGAAAGTGGTTCAAGCATTACTCCTGCCAATGGCGGAGACCAGTATGCACGTTATGGAACAACTACTGATGCTGAATCAGCCGATGGACAATCAGAATGGGCTTATAAGGTAAATGTTGCCCCAACCTGGTTCACCTTCCATGTCACCTTTGATAAAATGATTCCAACTAC
>DMFR01000470.1:3282-3900 GCA_003450125.1 Prolixibacteraceae bacterium
TTTGATAAAATGATTCCAACTACCGTTCAGAAAATCCAGTGGATGGCTTCACTTTCAAACACGACAATTTACCTCGATAGCGTCCTATTGATCAAGGATTCAGCCTTGCCAGTAATCGCTTCTCCGGTTGCCAATGCAGGAATTGACCAATCCTTCAATGAAGGAACCGCGGTTACCCTTGATGCTTCATTGTCTATGGATCCAAATAAAAATGAATTGACCTACCGTTGGATAGCTCCAGCAGGGATTACCCTGAGCTCGACAACTGTTAAAAATCCAACATTTACAGCTCCACAAGTGACTGCTGATAAAACTTACACCTTTTCTTTGGTCGTGGGTTATGGAACAGTTAGTTCTACAGCCGATCAGGTGGTGGTTACCGTCAAACAAGTGTACAAAGCGCCTGTTGCCAGTGCAGGAGCCGATCAAACAGTCAATGAAGGAGCAACTGTTACCTTAGATGGTTCAGCCTCTATGGATGCTGATGGCAAAGCGCTTGAATATATGTGGACAGGTCCTACAGGACCCTTTGCTGTAGCCCTGAGCTCGCCAACTGCCGCGAAAGTAACCTTTACTGCCCCAAATGTAATGGCAGATCGGACTTTAACTTTCACTTTG
>DMFR01000470.1:4001-7200 GCA_003450125.1 Prolixibacteraceae bacterium
CTTCAATGGTAAAGAATTTGTCTCTGATGATATCATTATATTGGTTAAACAAGTCGACAAAGCTCCTTACCTGCAAAATCAGATTAAGAATTTTTCTGTTGTCAAAGGATGGGGAGACGAAGCAATTGATCTGAGAACGATTTTTGCCGATTATGACTATCTGGATGAATTCAGCTACACAATTACAAATTCCAACCCTCAGGTGGTTGTTGCCAAAATTTCGCAAGACCTGTTGACTTTGAGTTTTTCTAAATTAAACATTGGAAAATCCGACATGGTAGTAACCGGTACTTCAAACGGAAAAGAAGTTAAATGTTCCTTTACTGTTGATGTGAAAGCTCCAACAGGCATCAATCCGATGGCCAATGAAGCTACCCTTCAGGTTTATCCCAATCCTACCAAGGGGAATATTCAGCTGACTTTCAGCCAAACACCCAAAGCAGGAACCGTGATCACTGTTTACAATCATTCAGGTCAGGAAATCCTTAAAACGGTTACCAGCGACAGGATCGTTCACCTTGATTTGAGCGGCAAACCAGCTGGTATGTATTTCATCAATGTGAATCAGAAAATGTTTAAACTGATTCTTGAGTAATCGTTCAGCTTACAACATTTTTCGTCTAATTATAAAACATCCATCGGTCCTCCGGTGGATGTTTTTTTTTGACACTACCCTACCCATCGATTCCAGTTCCTTTTGCTTTTAACTTTCAATTCATTTAAGCAGTTTTTTAATTACTTTTGTTCTAATCAATAAAAACCAACCCATGACCAAATTGATTTCTTTTCTTTCTGCCAGCCTGCTTCTATTGGTAGCCTGCAATGGAGTTTCTCCCAAAATAAGTAAGGAGGACCGGCTGACTGATTTTGTCAATCCTTTTATTGGGACTGGTTATCATGGTCACACCTATCCCGGTGCAGCATACCCTTTTGGACAGATTCAACTAAGTCCTGACAATGGCACTCAAGGATGGGACTGGTGTTCGGGTTATCACTATTCAGACAGCAAGATTGCAGGGTTTAGTCATCTTCATCTAAGTGGAACAGGCATTGGCGATCTGGCCGATATCTCTTTTCTGCCCGTCACTTCTGATGTCACTTTTCAAGAGGGAGAAAAGAATGTTGATTTTGTTGCCCGTTACGCCGGACAATTCAGCCATGCGCAGGAAACTGCAAAACCGGGATATTATGCCCTTACCCTAACAAACAATGGAATTAAAGCCGAATTTACAGTTACCGAGAGGGCTGGTCTTCACCGTTATTCATTTCCTGAAGGGGGCGAAAATAATTTGATCATCAATTTAGGCTTTGCCATTAACTGGGATAAACCCTACCAAACTACTCTGAATAAAGTTGACAGCTTACTGGTTACCGGCTCACGTCTTTCAAATGGCTGGGCAGCTGATCAACACGTCTATTTCGCTGCCCGGTTTTCAAAACCTATATTAAAATCGAACATTGTGAATGTAGGCGGAGAAGGCAGAACTGTTGGAGTCTTAAAATTCCTGGATAAACAGGTAATGGTTAAAGTAGGTGTTTCATCCGTTAGTGTTGAGAATGCACTGGCCAACCTGGATACATCATTGCCCGGATGGGATTTTGAAGCTACCCAAAAGGCCGCATCAGATGCCTGGGAAAAAGAACTTTCAAAGATTAAGATTCAATCCAACGATTCGGTTCAGAAGACCATCTTTTATACCGCCTTGTATCATACCATGGTAGCTCCTGCCTTGTTCTCCGATGCCAATGGAGAATTCAAGGGCGTTAAAGGTGATGTTCAAAAAGCAACCGGATACAACCGCTACACGGTCTTCTCGTTGTGGGATACCTACCGTGCCTTACACCCCTTGTTTACCCTTACCCAACAACCCAGGGTAAATGATATGGTAAAAACTATGCTCGACCATTACCGTCAAACAGGATTGCTTCCCGTGTGGGAATTGGAAGGAAATGAAACCTTCTGTATGGTTGGAAACCATTCCATTCCCGTTATTGCTGAAGCTATTCTTAAAGGGATTGGCGATTTTGACCAGCAATTGGCCTTTGAAGCCATGAAAGTAACTTCGATGCACGATCGTGATGGCATGGGATTGTATATCAATGTGGGCTACATGCCAGCCGATAAGATCCAGCAATCGGTCGCCAAATCTCTCGAAGTGGCCATTGATGACTGGTGTGTGGCTGCAGTAGCCCAAAAGCTTGGGAAAGCAGAGGATGCCGCCTATTTCAGTAAACGTGCAGAAAGCTTTAAGCAATACTTCGATAAGGAAACCGGTTTTATGCGCGGTAAGTTGAGCAATGGTCAATGGACCTCTCCTTTTGATCCCGCATTTTCGAACCATAATGGCAGCGATTATACCGAAGGCAATGGATGGCAATACCTGTGGCTAGTACCTCAAAATGTCAATGGATTGATTGAGTTGCTTGGTGGTAAAGACGCTTTTGCCGATAAACTCGATCAATTGTTTAAAGTGGAAGAAGGCGTAAAAGGCAAAGAGGCTTCCTCAGATATTTCAGGATTAATTGGCGCTTATGCCCATGGGAATGAACCGGGGCATCATACAACCTTCTTGTTTAACTATGCCGGAAGGGCCTGGCGCACTCAGGAACTGAACCGACAGATCCAGACTGAAATGTATACCAATAAACCTGAAGGACTGTGTGGAAACGAGGACTGCGGACAAATGTCAGCCTGGTATGTATTCAGTGCTATGGGTTTTTACCCGGTCAATCCTTCAGACCTGACTTACCAGTTTGGTTCTCCCTTTGTTCAGGAAGCCAAGGTTGAAGTGGGACAGGGCAAGTATTTTACCATGAAAGCTCCACTGGCATCGGTAGCCAACAAATATATCCAGGAAGTGAAATTGAACGGCCAGAAGCTCGACCGTTCCTACATTACTCACCAAGAAATTATGGAGGGGGGAACGCTGGAATTTACAATGAGCGCTGTTCCCAATAAGGACTTATTTAAGTAATAAAATCAACGTTTTCGGTTTAGGACTAAAAACATCCATTGATGGATAAAAAAAGGAGGATAACATAGGCTCTCCTCCTTTTCTTTGATCTGTTAACCTGTCCTTGAAATATTAAACCCTTTTATTCTTTTCCGATGGTAATTGTCTGAACATTTTTTCCCTTGACAAGTTATTGGTTCCCCTTACCCGTAGACCTGTTTGCCACCAACCCTACTCCAACCCTA
>DMFR01000470.1:7272-13269 GCA_003450125.1 Prolixibacteraceae bacterium
CAACCCTACTCCAACCCTACTCCTAGTATACCTAAAAGTAGCCTTGGTATAGGGTCTGAATAGAGTCTGAATAGGGTTTTTGTAGATTGCACAAAATTCTGTCCAGTCCCCGTTTATTCGAAGGAGATGAAAAATGTGTGAATTATGTAAGCTATTCCCAAAGATATGTAACTCTTCATTGTTGATCCCTGCTCACCTTTGTGGTATAACAATACAGTTATAACTAAACTTGAATCCTATGCCACTTCTCACTGTCATCATTGTCCTTATTGTAGTTGGAGTATTACTTTGGCTTGTGAACACATTTATTCCAATGCAAGGCACTATTAAAAGAATTCTGAATGTCGTGATTGTGATTGTTCTTGTAATCTGGTTGCTGAACGTGTTTGGCGTACTCAATTATTTGAAGGATATCCATGTATAATTTGATTTTTCGGCAACGGCCCTGCTCCTTCTATATCTCTATCAGGGAATAAGATAACCGGTCTTTAGTTCTGAAAATCAGCGTCCATTTAGGTCATAGATGAAAAACATGGGAATACACATATATAAACCAACAGGGGGCACCATCTGTTGTAAATAAATAGGCATGTATGATAGGATTGAAATCGAAGGAGAAGAACTGCACCGTGGATTCATGCTGAAATAAATACCCCTTGGAGTAGACAAGAGAATTTAGAATATCTGCGAGTAGATGAATTATCCATGACGCATTCCTACAACAGACTGGATCAGCGTGTATGGCCAGAGCAGAAATTATTTGGAAAATAAATCTGAGTAAAAATAGGATCGATTAATTGAATGAGAAAAGTACAAAACTATTTATGGAAAACCCTCAAAGTAATCATTTGGGTGATATTAAGCTTTGTGCTTATATTCATCCTCATTGCCTTGCTTATCCAAATTCCGTCCATTCAAACCAGGATCGTTCATTATGCCACTTCTTTTGTCAGCCATAAAACCCATACCAAGGTTGAGATCAGAAAGATCAGCATTGCATTCCCCAAATCAGTAGTCGTTGAAGGTATTTATCTCGAAGACCTCAAAAAAGACACCCTCATCTACGCAGGAAAAGCAAAAGTAAACATTGCTCTTTACGACATGCTCCACAGCCAGATCAATGTAAGTTCTATTGCATTGAATGACGTCAATCTGAACTTATACAGCACCCAAACAGATCCCCTTTTCAACTACAATTTTCTACTGACAGCCTTTAGTGATACAACTGTTCAGGTCAAAGCGGAACCATTGACAGTCTCTAAATGGACATTCAGAGTAGAGGATGTAAGCTTGGAAAAGATCCGGCTTCGTTACTATGATGAATATGGAGGGATCCATGTAAATGCCGCCCTCGACAAGTTGGATCTGCAAATGGATGAGATTAATCTGGAAAAATCCATTTACAAGATTGATGAATTGCTGGTGGAAAACCTAAGGACCAAGGTCCTGATGAAAAAATCTGTAAGTGTGTCGAATCAAGGCCCCCCATCAGGAATCTTTTTGTCAATCATTACTGCCCATCAGATTGAGATCAATCATTCAACAGTAAATTATGCTGATTCCATATACCACCAAACGGTACAGGCTGCTATTGACCATGTAGAGCTGAAAGATGGAAGGATCGACTTCCCGAAAGAAAACGTTTCTGCCAATCATTTGGGCTTATCGGAAAGTAAAATTGAATACTACAACTCAGATACAGGGTCAACTCCTGACACGACTGTTGTACAAAGCCTTGCAAGCAGTCAGAACAACTGGAAGGTATCGATAAAAAACATCAGGCTGGATGATAATTCAGTTGCCTATCAGGTTGGAAACAAGCCTGAAATAAAGAATGCCTTTGATGCTGATCATATAGTCTATAACCATATCATGCTAGGTGCAGAGGATTTGTCCTATACACCTGAACTGACCAAGGTTTCGATTAAAGAATTCAGTGCCATTGATCAGAACAACTTTGCCATCACCAGTTTGGAAACCGACTTCACGATGGACGAACATTCCATTACTGCAAACAAGCTGAAGGCAAATACCACCAACTCAAGTATTGATGCTGATTTTAACCTGCAGTATTCTTCATTGACCACATTGATCGACTCCCTGCAATACAGGGACATGAATTTAAAGTTGAACAATCTGCGTTTCAAAAACTCCGATATTCTCTATTTCAGACCAGAACTGATCGAACAGCCTTTCTTTAAGAACAGCTCAAATATTACCACTGCTTCAGGAATATTCAATGGTCCTTTAAACAACCTGAACGGGAAAAATCTATTCCTTCAAACGGGAGAGCAAACCATCCTAAAAACCGATTTCAGCATACAGGGAATGCCAAACTATGAAACAGCAGAGTATGCTTTTCCCAACCTGAGCCTCATTTCAGGTAGAAAAGATCTTCAAATGATGGCTGGCCCATACATTCCCAAAAGCATCGAAGTTCCTGAAAATATCAATGTACAACTGGCATTTAAAGGAAAGATGAAGAACTTTGAATCAACGGTGAATTTGACCAGTAGTTTTGGAGATGCTAACCTTGTTGCATCCATTGATCCGGGTGAAAATTTCAGCACTAAGGTAAGCATGAGCCATATTAATCTGGGCAGGCTTTTAAAAGACACTATTCTTTACGGCCCCGTATCATTAACGGCAGAGGCCAGTGGACAGGGACTGGATTTAAAGACCATCAAAGGAAAAATCAAGGCTGATGTATCAGAAATTTACCTGAACAATTACACCTATCACAAGCTGGAGATGGATGGTGCAGTGTCTGGTATGCAATTCGAGGGGACCATGAACCTGAATGATGAAAATGCGGTAGCCGATTTTGATGGATTGGTCAACTTTAATCCCAACCAGGAACGCTATCAGTTCAAGTTAAACGTATTGGGAGCTGACCTTCAAAAGCTGAAATTATCAAAGGATAATATCCAAATCAGCTTTGTCTCATCAGCCGATTTAAAAGGGGGATCGGTGAACAAGATGAATGGGACGGCAGGAATTACCCAGATCATCGTTGCCCGTGACGGGAAGAAATACCTGCTCGATTCCTTTTTAACGGCATCGGTAAATGAACCCAACAAAAGTGAAATCAATGTCAACAGTGCACTGATCGATATCAAATATGCCGGAACGCTTTCCCCGATTGCATTGCCTGCATTGCTGAACCAGTTCATCAACAATTATTTCCCTCTATCAGATTCAATACCTCAAAACAAGAAAAATGAGGCTTCTAACTTCAATTTCGAGATACAGTTTCATAATCATCCGATTCTATCCAAAGTGCTCTTCCCCGAGTTAAAAGAATTTGAGCCGGGAGTCATCAAGGGAAGTTTTGACAGTCAGAAAAATGAATTAAAGCTGAATGCACTACTAAAAAAAATGGTTTATGGAACGACCGAAATCACCAACCTTGCAGTAGATGTGAATTCGGATAACACCAGCCTGAATTATAAAATTACAAGCAGCGCTATTTCAAACTCACAAATCAGCTTAGAGAATTTCTCCTTCGATGGTAAGATGGAAGGCAACAAGTTATTTGCAAATATCTCATCAACTGAAGGAAAAGACAATAAAAAGCTGCTGATCCGGTCACAGATTACAAAGAAAAACGGAAACTACAAACTGACACTCGATCCAAAAGAATTCTATCTGATGAATAATCAATGGAACATTGCCACAGACAACTCCATTGAATTCGGCAAACAGGGATTGAAGATCCATCATCTATTCATGAACAAGGCAGAAAGCCAGGTGAATATCGCCTCTGTGAACGATCTGTTCAATGATGATTTGAATATTGCCATCCGGAATTTCAAACTGGAAGACATCTCCCAAATTATACAAAAAGATACTGCCCTTTTGAAAGGAACTTTTGATGGGAACGTGCTGTTTAAAAAAGTAAACAATTCCTATGGATTAATTGCAGATGCCAAAATAGCCCACTTAATTTTCAGCAATATCCCTATTGGAAATCTGACCCTAAAAGCAGAGAACCCTACTACTGAAAGATTTAATCTGGAAGTCAATCTTTCAGGGGCGCAGAACAATCTTACGGCAAGTGGTTATTATATCCCCAATGCAGTTGCCAATGCGATCAATATAAAAACTGAGATCCAGTCCCTTTCCATGAAAACCGTGGAAGCCTTTTCGATGGGACAAATCACAGAAGCGGCAGGAACGCTTACGGGAAACTTCTTAATTGACGGAACTACTGCTGCACCGGGCATCTCAGGACAATTGGTTTTCAATGATGCCTTTATCAAACCTGCTTTCCTAAACAACAAGCTGGAGTTAAAACATGAAACCATTGAGCTAAAAAAAGATGGAATTTATTTCAAGGCCTTCACCCTGTTGGATAGCAAAAAGCATACGGCCATCATTGACGGGGCAGTTCAAATGAAACAATTCTCGGACTTCGTTTTTGCCTTACAGGTCAATACCAAGGACTTTTTATTATTCAACACAAAAGCGAAGGACAATAAGGATTTCTTTGGACGAATGGTTATCGACAGCAAGATTGATGTAAAAGGACCTATGAGCCTGCCGGTGGTGAGCGCAAAGGTGAAAATGAAAAAAGGCTCAAACTTTACTGTATCAGTTCCTGAGGACCAGTTGACCACCGACAAGGGAGAAGATGTTGTTGAATTTGAAGATAAAACGATTTACAACCCGATTCTCATGAGGGGAGAGAAAAAGGGAGGACAAACAACCGGCATGACCGGATATGATCTGTCGTCAATTATTGAAATTGACAAAGAAGCAACCCTGCGCTTATTAATGGATCCTGCTTCTACTGACTCTCTGGTGGTCAAAGGGGAGGCGGCATTAAGTTTCACCATGGATCAAAGTGGAAAGATGAGCCTAACGGGTGCCTATAATTTAAATGACGGAAGTTACCTGGTCTCATTGGAATCAGTCATCAAAAGAAAATTCGAGATCAATGCCGGAAGTACAATTATCTGGAATGGCGATCCATTGGATGCGTCCATTTCCATAGATGCCACCTATACAGTCAGGGCTTCCCCGATTGATTTGGTGAGTACTCAGCTTGACGGCTTAAGTGAGGTGGACAAAGGGGCTTACAAACAGCGATATCCATTCTTGGTCTTATTGAAACTAAGGGGAGAAATCCTACATCCGGAAATCAGCTTTGAAATAAAATTACCACCAGAGGATAAAGGAATTTTAGCAGGTGCTGTAGATCAGAAACTAAGTATGCTCAATGAAGATGAATCGGCTCTGAACAAACAGGTTTTCGCCCTATTGGTATTGGGCCGGTTTGTGCAGGAAAATCCCTTTCAAACGGAAGCGGCTGGAGGAACATCCACATTAATCCGTTCAACGGTGAGCAAATTCTTGTCTTCCCAATTAAACCAACTGAGCTCAAAAGTACTGCCTGGGGTGGAACTAAACTTTGATATCCAATCATACGATGATTACCAAACCGGGGAGGCAAAAGGAAGAACACAGGTTGAAATTGGCGTCAAGAAGCAACTCTTTAATGAACGGCTTTCTGTAGAACTAGGAGGCACTGTTGATGTTGAAGGAGATAAAGCCAGGCAAAACAACGCGAACGATATTACCAGTGATGTAACGGTAGAATACAAACTGACTCCTGACGGGCGTTTCAGGATGAAAGGATTTCGTCATAACCAATACGAAGGAGCCATTGAAGGCCAGTTGGTCGAAACGGGAGCAGGACTTGTATTTGTACGCGATTTCAACCGGTGGAGCAGAATGTTTAGAACACAAAGAGCAAGAAGAGATACCCTAAAAACACAAGAACCAGATGTCACGAACCCTCCAAAATAACCTCCTCTTCCTGTTTGTTTGTCTCCTTATGGGGGCATGCTCCGGTACAAGGCATTTACCCAAGGATGAAAAGCTATACACGGGTGCGGAAATCAAATTGGATTCACCTGTGAAAATGAACACGCGTCTGATTAAATCAAAGATAGAAGAGGCCATTCGTCCGGTCCCGAATAAATCCTATTTTGG
>DMFR01000470.1:13329-18980 GCA_003450125.1 Prolixibacteraceae bacterium
TCCTAAACTATGGTTATATAACGTTTCGGGGAAAGAGCCTCACACAAAATTGAAGAAATGGTTTAAAAGACAAGGAGAGGCACCTGTATGGATCAGTATGGTTATGCCGGGGGTTACGGCAGCAATCATTGATGCAAGACTTTTTAACATGGGTATATTCAATAGTTTCACCGAATCCAAAACCGTGGAAACGAATCGTACAGCCAAAGTAATCTACACCAGCCATCTTCACAAACCGTACGTTGTTAAAGACCTTATCTATGACATTTCGGATGACAGCATAAGTCACCTGATTATTTCTTCAAAAGAGAAACCATTGGTTAAAACAGGACAAGCGTATAACCTCGACATCCTTAAAACAGAGCGTATACGCCTTGATGCCATCTTAAAAAACAAGGGTTACTTCTACTTCAATCCCGATTATTTACTCTTTAAAGCCGATACTTCGCATGTCGATCAAACGGTCAGCCTGCGGTTAACTTTAAAAGACAGTATTCCTAAAAATGCTTTAACCGTTTACCGCATCAACAATGTGTATATCAACCAGAACTATTCGTTAAATGAAAGGCGTTATCGCAATGCACAAGACACCGTGATGGTGGAGAATTTGGTGTTTATTGGGAAACAAGAAAGAATGCCCATTAGGCCCATAGTGCTTTCCCGGTCCATTTATTTAAGAAAGCACGAAGTCTTTTCACGGCAGAATCATATCATCACCTTGAACCGTTTGATGTCCATGGGTAATTTCAAATTGGTACAGATCAGCTTTTCCGTAAGCAATGACTCCGGCCCGGGCTTGTTGGATGTAAACATTCTAATGACACCCATGCCCAAACATACTTTCAGGGCTGAACTTGACCTGGTTTCAAAATCAAACAATTTCATGGGACCACGAATGAATGTAAGCATTCTGAACCGCAATACCTTTAACGGGGCAGAACTACTCAACCTCAACATGGCCGGATCGTTTGAGGCTCAGCTGGGAGGCGGTAAAAATCTGTATTCCTATTCCTATAGTCCCCAGATCGAGCTGACCATTCCCCGCTTTCTTGTTCCCTTCCACCTCAAAAGAACAAGCAGCATGTATATACCAAAAACAAGTCTTCAACTATCCTACAATTATATGAACCGGGTCAGTTATTATGACATGCATACCTTTCGGTTTGTATACGGCTATAAATGGAAAGAAACAATCCGAAAAGAGCACGAATTGAATCCCATTGATGTAAGTTTCACGACTGTTGGGAATAAATCAGATGATTTCAACAAACTATTGGAAGCCAATCCTTTTCTAAAGAAAAGCTATGAAGAGCAATTCATTGCAGGCGGCAGTTATTCGTTTACCTATAGCGAGCAAATGCTAACCGGGAAAAAGCTGCAATCCTACTTTCACCTGGCAACTGAAATTGCAGGAAATGCCTTTTCCTTGGTAAAAAGCATAGGAGGCGAAAAAATTTCCTCTACAAATCCTTCCAAAGTGGTGGGTTCAGTTTACTCCCAATTTACAAAGATGAGTGTCGATGGGAGGACCTATTACAATTTCAAGAATCACAATAAACTGGCCATGAGAGTTTATGCCGGATTGGCCAAACCTTTTGGAAACTCCTCCGTTCTGCCCTATTCCAAACAGTTTTTTAGTGGCGGTCCAAATAGTATTCGCGCTTTCCAGATTAACTCTGTAGGTCCTGGCACTTATCATCAGGACACCCGTAAAGTAGGATTTCTGCAATTGGGAGGGGATGTAAAGTTGGAAACCAATGTAGAATATCGGTTTACCATATATCACTTTTTTAAAGGGGCCTTATTTGTTGACGCAGGAAATGTATGGCTGCTCAAATCCGATCCGGCCCTTTCAGAAACTCCTACGCCTACATTACCTGCAACACCAGCAGAAACCCCGATAAATCTGACAAGCCCGTTTATGTTTTCTCAATTCATGAATCAATTTGCCGTTGGCACAGGCGTGGGCATAAGGGTTGATGTTTCCTTTTTCATCCTGCGGTTCGATTTGGCCATGCCCTTGAGAAAGCCCTGGCTGGAAGGAAATAAGTGGGTAACCAACCAGATCGACTTCGGAAGTTCTATATGGAGACGAGATAACCTGGTTCTGAATGTAGCTATCGGGTATCCATTCTAAAGGGGATATTACTTTAATGTACATTGGCTGAATCCAATAGACAAAGGATAGGGCTTGAATGAAAAGCCATTGGTCCTGGCAGGCGGAAGTTCGTGTGAGCAAAATAATACCCCTGTGGATATTAATTTTCATCCCCTGCAATCCATTCTTATTTTAAATGTCTTGTCTTTGATGTGTTTATTTTGAATCCAGCCGCCAAGGCACCAAGATTCGCACCTTAAGAAAATGATTATCCTGAAATCAACCAAATGACCCACATATGAATACAAGTTCAGTTGTTAATTCTGTTTAGCTGTGTCTACTTGTGTGATTTTTGGATAAGCTTCTTATTCATGGCCGCTTTATCCTTGTGATTTTTAAGTATAATTTGTACTGCCAAGTATAAAGGTTATTCGAAGGTTATTCGAAGGCTATTCGAAGGTTATTCGAAGATGGTACGAGTATATTCGAATAGCCTTCGAATAGCTTTCGAATAACCAATGAATCATCTTCTAATAACATTATACAATGGTATTAAATTTTTAAATGTATCCTCCAACCTGGAACTGGTATTTTTAATAAAAAAAACCATCCTCCCCTTCAAAAAAAACATTCAACATAATTTGATAAAAATGGGTTAAGCCGTGGGGAGGAATTCCTGGGATCTTGAAACCTGTCTCTCCATTTTCAGACCATACGGATCTGATGGATGACAGGACTGAATCATGTAACTCTTTTTAAAAAGGATGTAACGCGACATGATACACAGATACCTAATTTAGGCCTTGCAATATTCATTAATATTCATTAACTTAACTGTTTAACGATTTTAAATAATTGTTGAATGAATACAGCAAAGTCATATTTAAGGAAAACCCTCCAAGTGATTCTGTGGGTGATCTCAAGCTTGGTGTTTATCTTCCTACTCCTTGCAATACTCATCCAGGTGCCTTCCATCCAGACAAGGGTGGTTCAATATGCTACTTCCTATGTGAGCAATAAGACCCATACAAAAGTTGAAATTAAACACCTAAGCATTTCATTTCCCAAATCCATCGTGCTGGAAGGACTTTTCCTGGAAGACCTAAATAAAGATACGCTGGTGTATGCCGGTAAAGCCAAAGTAAATATTGCCCTTTACGACTTGTTAAAAAGCAAGATTGTGGTCAACTACTTTGGATTGGACAATGTCAATATCAACTTATACAATTCAGCCAAAGATTCTCTTTTCAACTACAACTTTCTGTTAACAGCATTTAGCGATACAACAGCTCAGGCGAAAGCCGATACGACCTCCTCCAAATGGACGTATAGCCTGAAGGAAGTGAGTCTAAAAAACATCCGTCTGCATTACGATGATCAATTCGGAGGAATGAATGTCAATGCACAGCTTGTCCATTTGGATCTTCAAATGGAGGAGCTGGACATGAAGAATTCCCTCTACCGGATTGACAAGTTGCTAATTGAAGGCTCCAGGGCCAATGTCCTGATGGGCGCCTCCTTGGCACATCCCCCCGAAAATGAACCCACAAGTGTGAGGCCAAAAATTGAGGCCAACCGCGTACAGATCAGCAATACTTCTATCAATTATGCAGACTCAATTGGCAAGCAATCGGTGATTGCTGCCATTAACCATTTCGAGTTAAAAGACGGCTCCATTGATCTGCAAAAAGAAATGGTAGACATCGGTCATTTGGCCTTAACAGGAAGTAATATTCAATACCATACCGTTGACACTGCCCTTACTCCTGATTCCGCGGCTGTTAAAGCTGTTGAGGAAACAAAAAACAACTGGCAGGTATCCCTAAAAAGTCTTGTACTGAAGGATGATTCTCTTATCTACAAAACAGGAAATGCCCCTGATATTAAAAATGCCTTCAATGCCAGCCACCTGGAATATACACACCTGAACCTTGATGCAAGAGATTTATTTTATTCATCGGATACAACAAAAGTTTCCGTGAAGGAATTCAGTGCCCAAGATCAAAATAACTTTGCAATCGGGAGCCTTGCCACAGACTTCAGGATGGATGCACATTCTATTGCTTTAAAAAATCTGAAAGCCAATACTTCCAATTCAGGAATAGAGGGCGATTTGGATTTGCAATATACTTCTATGGCTGCATTGACTGATTCTATGACCTTCAGCAACCTGGATTTAAATCTGAAGAACCTACGTCTCAACACTTCAGATATTCTCTATTTTAAACCAGACCTGATCAATCAGCCGTTCTTTAAAAACGGGTCAAAGATTGTAACAGCTTCAGGAACCATAAACGGCCCGATGAATCATCTGATAGGTAAGAATCTGGCCATTAGAGCGGGAACTCATACGATCCTGACCACTGATTTCGATATCAAGGGGTTGCCTGACTACCAAAGGGCCCTTTACGATTTTCCCAACCTGAAGATCCTTTCAGGCCAAACAGACCTTTTGATGATGGCTGGACCTTACATCCCTTCAAGTGTACAACTACCTGGGGAAATTAGCTTAAATGTCGCCTTTAGGGGCAAAATGAAGGCATTTGAGTCAACAGTGAAGTTGGCCAGTAGTTTTGGATCGGCTCACCTGATTGCCTCCCTGGATCCGAATGAGAACTTCACCAGCCAAGTTAGCCTGGACCATGTTGAGCTGGGCAGCCTGTTAAAAGATACCACCCTGTATGGCCCCGTATCCTTAACCGCACAGGCCAATGGGCATGGATTGAATATGGATTCCATTCGTGCCGATGTGAAGGCTGATGTAACGGAACTTAACCTGAACAAATACACCTATCACAACCTGACAATGGACGGAGCAGTGTCAGGACGTCAATTCGAAGGCAAAATCAACCTCGATGATGAGAATGCAATGGCTGATTTTGATGGATTGGTCAATTTAAATCCCCATCAGGAACGCTATCAGTTTACCTTTCATGTGAAGGGGGCAGACCTAAAAAAACTCCATATCATTGAAAAGGATGTTCAGCTAAGCTTTGATGCAACAGCCGACTTAAAGGGCGGAACTGTAAATCTGATGAACGGGAAAGCCAGCATGACCCACCTTATTGTCGTTCAGGAGGGGAAGGAATATGTTCTTGATTCCCTATTGACAGCCACGGTAAATGAACCCAACAAGAGTGAGTTTACGATCAACAGCGCCTTGGTCAATATCAAATATTCGGGAACGCTCTCTCCCATTGCCCTGCCTGGATTGCTCAATCAATTTGTCAACAATTATTTCCCCGTATCCGATTCTGTGATGGAAGTAAAGAATAACGAACCCTCTGATTTTAAATTTGAGATACAACTTCACAATCATCCCATCCTTTCCAAAGTACTGCTGCCTGAGTTGATGGAATTCGAGCCTGGGATTATCGAGGGCAGCTTCGACAGTGAGAAAAACGACCTAAGGCTAAATGCTAATCTAAAAAATATGACTTATGGAACCACCAATATTAAAGATTTTACGATCAATTTAAATACCGATAAAAAAGCTTTAAATTATAAAATATCAAGTAATTCGATTTCAAACTCTCAGGTTAAGCTGGATAAC
>DMFR01000386.1:0-3641 GCA_003450125.1 Prolixibacteraceae bacterium
GACAGACTATGTATTGTATAGTACCATTTAAAAGCTATATATTTGCAGTACAAATAACATTGCAACAAAAGGTAGAATTTTAAAAAATGTACTATACGATCTGTAACGAAATCAAAAATCAAGCGTCTTAGTAATTGAAAACAAAAATTCAGAAATAAAAAAAACAATTTAAATATAGGAGCACAAGATCATGAAAACACAAAACAACAATCAGAGAACAGCTAGTCAAGTTAGCAAAATGGTTTTATACAGTGTAGTAATATTTAGTGTAGCATCAATCAGCCTAACAGCAAGTGCCCAGGATTTTTGGAAACAAATTTCAAATGCCGGCACTTATGGCAAGACAGCTTCAGCGGTTGATCAAACCTCAGAAACTGAATTAGCCGGTATCGTTGCTGAAAACCTCCATACAGAGGTTCCAACCCTTGGAAAAAATTCAAACAAATCTTTCACCTCAGAACCAGTAATGGAAACAACCCTGCAAGTCGAACCCTGGATGACTGATGAATCCAATTTTACCAATATCCCGGATATTTCAAAAGTTGAAGAAACATTGGAATACAATCCCCAGGAATTTGTAAACGCTGAAATGGCAGAAGAAAAAGAAAACCTGACAAATGAGAATTCGGAAACCAATGTTCAAGCTGTCGAAGCAGATTTGGCACTTCAAGAGGAAGCGTTAAGCAATGAAACTGAATACAATGCCGATAAATTTGTGCAAGATGAAATGAGACTTGAAAATGAAAAATGGATGAGCAACCAAGATTTCATTGATGCAGCCGAAGAATATACCGCCGATGGATCAGAACTGGAAGTTGCAAAGTATGCCCAAAGAATCATCAATGCATCAGAATTTGAAAAGGAAGCCCAGTTGAACGATGAGACTTTTATCCAAACAGCAGAAGTCTATACGGCCAACGGAACGGAACAGGAAGTTGCAAAATATGCCCAAAAAGTGGTCAACGGATCAGAAACAGAACCAGCCCTTGAATTAGAAGCCTGGATGACCAATGCGAACTTCTTCAATACCGCTGAACTTTTAACTTCCATTGAAGCCGAACAGGAATGTACAAAATATGCTCAAAGACAAATAAGCCTTGAATCATTCAGAGACAGTAAATAGGAGTACAACGATTAAAAATCAGCAAACAAAAACCATATCATCAACCAGTAAACTTAAGGAAGCAAAGCCATGAAAACAGAAAACACGAAAGCGCAAATGAGAAAAGGAGTTTTAGAATATTGCATCCTGTTGGTACTCCGGAACAAAGATCAGTATGTGAGTGACATCATTGAAAACCTGGAAAAATCGAAAATGATCGTTGTCGAAGGAACCCTCTACCCCATGCTTACACGCCTGAAAAATGAAGGTTACCTGGGATACCGGTGGGAAGAATCACTTCAGGGACCACCCCGCAAGTATTACAAACTGACACAGACCGGCAAACATTTCCTGGACGAACTTGAAAATGCATGGAACGAATTGGTTGATGCAGTTTTCCATATCAACGAACGTAAATAATCAACAAGCAGAAATAGCGCAAACGAAATAAATTATAAACACATGAAAAAGACATTCACAATCAACATCAGCGGCAAGCTCTTTCACATCGAAGAAGATGCCTTTGAAAAACTGCAAGACTATTTACATCGACTCAACCAATATTTCGTATGTGAACAGGGGGGCCTTGAAATTTTACAGGATATTGAATCTCGCATAGCCGAATTGTTCCAGGAAAAAATATCGGAAAAGCAGGAAGCTATCACCAATGAATGGGTAGATGAAGTGATGGCAAGAATGGGAAAACCTGAAGATTTTATGGATTCAGAACAGTCTCAGTGCGATACGAATACCACCTCGCAGGTGAAGGGAGAAAAAATCAAAAAGCGGATGTACCGTGATACTGAAAATCGCGTTGTAGCAGGTGTTTGCTCGGGTATGAGCGCCTACTTTAATACCGATCCCGTATTCCTTCGCATTGCATTTGTGCTGCTTACCTTTTTGAGTGCTGGAATTGCCATTATCATTTACCTGATTCTGTGGATCGTGGTTCCAAAAGCCACCACCACGGCTCAGCGTCTTGAAATGAGGGGGGAAGAACCCACCATCTACAATATTCAGAAAACCATCCAGGAAGAAGTGAAGGAAGTCAAAGAGAGCTTCGCAAAGATCAATCAATCCGAATCATTCAGGGAAGGAAAAAAAGCAACCCGCAAGGCCTTCGAATCTTTCCGAACTGGTCTTACGGAAGCATTCTCAGCAAAAAAATAATACTTTACCGTAACAGAAACGATCATTCAGAAACAATTAAAAACTTAAAGACATGAAACGATTAACACGATCAAACGAGAAAATAGTGGCTGGTGTCATCAGTGGAATTTCAAACTATATCAACCCCGAATGGGACCCTGTATTTTTAAGACTGGCATTTATCTGGATTACGTTTTACAATCCGGCATTGATATTGATCTATTTTGGATTGACATTTATTATTCCGGTAGAAGATGTAAAATTCAAAAACAGAGAAGCAACTTCATCCAGCATTGCTTAATAGGATTCTATATTTGATTCAATTTTTAAATATTTAAATAACAATAGAATTCGGCCTTTATATGACCGGATTCTATTTTTTTACAGGAATTGAAGAATACAACTATTTAAAAATTGCCACTTCCCTCTCACCGCCCGATTTGATATATCCCCTAAACATCCCAGAGGTGTTAAATTCCATGGCAATATTCCCCTCACGATCAATTCCAATCACTCCTCCTGTGCCGCCCATTTGGGTAAGCTTGCTGATTTCCTCACGACAGGCATCTTGAATTGAAAAGTTTTTGTATTCCATCAGGGCAGAAATATCTCTGGAGAATCCCAAGCGGATGTAATATTCACCATGACCGGTACATGAAAATGCACCTGTCAGGTTGTTGGCATAAGTGCCTGCCCCGATGATGGGTGAGTCGCCAATACGGCCATATTTCTTATTGTTCATCCCTCCGGTGGAAGTTCCGGCAGCAATGTTACCAAAGGTATCAAGGGCCACACATCCAACGGTTCCGTGCTTGTCATTGGTGGTAGATTCCCGTTCTTTTTTGAGCAATTCCTGAAGCGATTGATACCGTTTTTCGGTATAGAAATAACTATTGTCAACTGGTTCAAACCCCTGCTCCTTGGCAAACTGCGAAGCTCCGATTCCACTGAGCATGACATGCTCCGACTTTTCCATAACTGTTCTGGCCACACGTATCGGATTTTTAATATCCCGCACTCCGGCAATGGCTCCGGCCATCAGTGTTTTTCCATCCATCACCGATGCATCCAGTTCAACCAGCCCATCATGGGTGAACACTGAACCTTTGCCTGCATTGAACAGCGGCGAATCTTCCATAATCACGATGGTCTTTTCAACTGCATCCATGCATGTTCCACCGTTTGCCAACACTGAATCTCCAACATGAAGGGCCAGATTCAGGACTTTAATATACTCGTTTTGCATTTCAGGCGTAATATCTTTTCTATCCATTACTCCTGCCCCACCATGGATAACCATCGCAAATTTTTTTACTGACTGTGCATTTGTTACTGAAGTTAAAAATAAAATTACCATGCAAATAATCATCTGTTTCATATCAAGGCTTCC
>DMFR01000386.1:3812-3977 GCA_003450125.1 Prolixibacteraceae bacterium
TCAAGGCTTCCTAAAATTAATTTGCTATCCATGCTTTCAAATTTAAATATTTCTTTTGCTATCCTTGCCTCTTTATTGCCTTCTGCTTGCCTGTTTGTGTGTACCTCGAGAGTACCTTGTGTGTTCATTATATACACAAGGTACACACAAGGTACTCTCGAGGTA
>DMFR01000183.1 GCA_003450125.1 Prolixibacteraceae bacterium
CGAGCCGCTTCCTACCCGATTAGTAAGAAATCCAAAATGTACACCTCAAGGTGCATCGCACCGTAATCTCTTTTGAATGGCAAACAATGATCTCCTGCAAATCCTGTCCGGAATGAACCATAAAGGATATTACGGTGCGCTGCACCTTACGTGTTCCATCCATCAATGTTTCTACAAATAGATACTGTGCGCTGCACCTTTGTAGACACGAAGACCTACTTTTCTACAAATATTAAAGGGTGCGTTGAACCAATTTCATTGTAAAACAGATCATTCTATAATTTTAAATCTTCCGAACACTCCTAATCTCTGACCCTCATCTTCCCTTCGGATATACCAAAACATTATTCAAATCAGTACAAAAGACTGGATGAAACCACGAAGTGGTTGAATGTGAATAACCACAAGTGCAACTTATGGGGTGAGAATATAAGACAATCCAGCATCCTGAGTGAACGAATACCTTGTCCGGTTGGCTGGCCTTAATGGTGGTAGATTGAAGTAACGCCATTTCCCCGAATTGCATTCGGGGTTATTCACATTCAAACACTTCGTGGTTTTATCCATTATACCGTCCTTAATTATTCATTTCAAAGCGCATTGTTTTTTGTGTTTTCTGTATACATAAAGAGTTATCTGTTTAAAATATAGCAATTCCATATCCAAGAATATTATACCAAATTCTCAATACTTGAATAAAGTCATGGTATCCTTTCTTCTGAAAGCCTAATTTTAGAGTGAATCTAAAACATGACTTTATGAAATTCGATCCGGCTTCAAATATTCAACATTTAAAACAATTTGGTGAGTTTGGAGGGGTTAATCCTTCCATTACCGATTCATCGACCTACACCTTTTTACAGGCCGACACCATGGAAGAAACCTTCCTTGGACATACCGAAGGGTGTTTTCTCTATTCAAGGCACTGGAACCCTACTAACAAATTCCTTGCAGAAGCGATTGCCGCCATGGAGGATACTGAGTCGGCATGGATAACTGCTTCCGGTATGGCAGCCATTACCTGTGCCATCTTACAAATCTGCAGTGCGGGCGATCATATCGTCACTTCTGTTACCACTTATGGTGGAACCTATGCCTTCTTAAAAAACTATCTGCCCAAGTTCAATATCGAGGTCAGCTTTGTTGACATTACCAACCTCGAAAAGGTGGAAGCTGCCATCAGGCCCAATACGAAGGTCATTTATACCGAGAGTGTGACCAACCCGCTACTTCAGGTTTCCGATATCCCAAGCTTGGCTGATATGGCACACAGTCATGGCACACTACTGATGGTTGACAATACCTTTACCCCCATGATCATGTCCCCTGCAAGGTTAGGGGCAGACATTGTAGTTTACTCCATGACCAAATTCATCAATGGCAAGAACGATTGTGTGGCGGGTGCCATTTGCGGAAGCAAGCAGTTCATTGATGATCTTTCGAATGTGAACAACGGCACAGCCATGTTGCTCGGTCCTGTGCTCGATCCCCTGCGTTCAGCTTCCATTCATAAGAACCTTCACACTTTGCATCTGCGGCTTCGTCAGCATAGCAAGAATGCCCTTTTCCTAGCACAGGAATTGACAAGGGCTGGCATGAAGATTTCCTATCCCGGACTTGCTGAGCATCCCCAACACGAGTTACACAAATCACTGATGAATGAAGGCTATGGTTTTGGTGGCATGTTGGCCATCGACTTCGGATCAGTAGAGAAAGCCAATACTGTGATGCAAAGGATGCAGCAAGCCGATGTAGGTTACCTGGCTGTCAGTTTGGGTTATTTCAAGACCCTTTTCAGTTGCTCAGGCAAAAGTACCTCTTCTGAAATACCGGATTCCGTACAGCATGAAATGGGTCTTTCCCAAGGACTAGTGCGCTTTTCTGTAGGTCTTGATAACAACATCGAAGATAGCCTTCATTCCATTCTTGAAATATGCAGGGAGGAAGGGGTTATTGAAAATATATAGAAATAGAACGCTGATTTAAAAGGATTAAGCGGATTCAAAAACGGATTTAATGTAAGGATCTTCATTGGCAAGACTGCTACCATCGGAGCGTCATTGCGAGGAACGAATAATCTGAATATCATTAACAAACAATAGATTGCTTCGTTCCTCCTGATGACGCCCAGATAGACAATCAACCCGTTGGCTAAAGGATATCAGTACAATTGCTCAAAATAGGCGTTAAATATTGATAATGTATATTACATCCTTGTACTTGGAATTCGTGTAATCCGTAATAATCCGTGTAATCTATAACAATTCGTGTAATTCGTATTTTAACTATATTTGCCGGCTGTAAATTTAAAATTGACTACATGAAAGCATACGTATTTCCGGGACAGGGCGCCCAATACCCAGGAATGGGTAAAGATCTTTACGACAAATCTCCTCTGGCCAAAGAACTCTTCGAAAAAGCCAATGAAATCTTGGGATTTAACATTACCAATATCATGTTTGAAGGCACCGAGGAAGACCTCAAACAAACCAAAGTTACCCAACCCGCCATTTTCCTGCATTCGGTATTGCTGGCAAAGACCCTGGAAGGTTTTCAGCCAGAGATGGTTGCCGGACACTCTCTGGGAGAGTTCTCTGCACTGGTGGCCAATGGCGCTTTAAGCTTTGAAGATGGCCTTCGCCTTGTTTCAAAACGTGCCCAAGCCATGCAGAAAGCCTGCGAAGCCCAGCCTTCTACCATGGCCGCTATTGTTGGTCTTGACGATGAAGCTGTAGAAGAAGTTTGTGCTTCGATCGACGAGATCGTTGTACCTGCCAATTATAACTGCCCCGGACAGTTGGTCATTTCAGGCTCAATGGCCGGTATCGACAAAGCCTGTGAAGCATTGACCGCCCGTGGAGCCAAACGTGCCCTTAAGCTGGTTGTTGGCGGTGCATTTCATTCGCCACTTATGGAACCTGCACGTGAAGAATTGGCAGCTGCCATTGAAGCAACACCGTTTTCTACGCCTGTTTGCCCGATTTACCAGAATGTAAATGCTTCTCCAACCTCTGATCCTGAAGTGATCAAGCAAAACCTCATTGCGCAGTTAACCGCCCCTGTCAGATGGACTCAAACAGCCAAAAACATGATTGCCGATGGAGCTACCCTGTTCACCGAAATTGGTCCCGGTAAAGTTCTCCAGGGTTTGATCAAGAAAGTAGACAAGATGGCTGAAGTAGCCGGAGTCAACAGCTTTGAATAGTTTTAAACAATACCTGTATTACTCAAAATATTAGATTTAAAATGCCGGCCCTACGTCGGCATTTTTTATTTGTAATTAATGAATGGACCATGACTATCGTATTTTGACACACAGGAGGATGATTCTAAACTGACCTTGAACAAATGAAAAATAAATACATAGACACATAGGACACATAGAAATATTTAAACTATGTGCCCTATGTGTCTATGTGTTTAAAAAATATAGATAGATGATATAAATTTATGTATCTTCACATATCCCAGGTAATTTCACAAGCCCTTTACAGGGGATTTGCAGGTAAAGCAACCTGTGTTTATACCTGCACTGAGCTTTGATTGTAAAGCACCCAATACTCTTTATTTTCCTGCCAATTCCATATCCAGGTGCTACCTGAGTACTGTTTGATTGTATGTTTCTGTAAGCTTTCTGTA
>DMFR01000163.1:0-2121 GCA_003450125.1 Prolixibacteraceae bacterium
GCAGCAGAAGCTACTATGGTATAAGTTCCGGGTCCGTATTTCTTGGCTGCATCGTAAGCAACTCCGTCAACAGTGATGGTAGCTCCAACAGAAGCAGAAGCAGTGATCGTACCGTTGGCAAGACCAAAACAAGTAACATTGGTTGAAGAGGCATCCAAAGTCACCTTTGCAGGTTCATTGATAGTGGCTGATATTGTATTGGTACAGCCATTGGCATCTGTTACAGTAACACTATAGGTTCCAGCTCCCAGACCTGATAAGTCTTTGGTTGTTTTTCCATTGTTCCATAAATAAGAAACTGCGGTTCCATTGCTTACCGTCAAGGTAATTGAACCGTCAGCAGCTCCATTACAGGTGACATTTGAAGATACAACAGAAAGAGAAGCGGGTGCTACTGTTTCAGTAGTAAATTGACAAGTTGAGGATTCGGCTCCAGCAAGTGATACGGTGACAACGACATCGTAGATGCCTGCTCCGTTTCCGCTGTTCACCACTACAGTGGCGCCTGTAGATGATCCTACGATGGATGCTCCGGTTCCGTTATTGGCAAGTGACCATTGGTAGGTTGCACCAGCAACGACCTGAGCAGAATAAGTTCCGTTGGTATTTTTACACAAAGTTCCAGGGCCTTGCAATGCGCAGCTTGGTGGTGCAATAAATACGCTGGATCCTTGTAATTGGTTGTCCATGTTACCTGTGCTTCCTTCTCCAGTCTGAAAATCAACAGTAATCACGTGATAGGGTCCACCATTGATGTTGGAAGCGCCTCTCCCAAGACCATAACCGGTTAATCCAAGCGGATCTTTACCAGAAGCTATGTGGGCGGCAAATTCAAGGATAACAGATTTTGAAGCAGATTGCCAGGTAACATCATAAAAGATGAAGCCTGCTTCATACTTTACAAATACGACTTTGTTGGTAGCTGCAGTGCCAATAAAAGCAGAGCTTCCATAAGCTTTTAAATTCCTTTGACCAAAATAGGCTTCGTAAGAGCTGACAACGCTGGTTACAGAATTGGCATCCCCTGCGATGAAATGATCTGTTTCACCACTGATGGGAAGCAGATTCGTAAATCCTGTGCTGTGCAGATTATTACATACAACTCCAATTGAATTCTGTAAATCACTACAGATATTCAGCTTTGAGTCGCTGTAACTTGTGGGCAGAATTCCAGAGGAAATCTGATTTCCACCTTGGAAGGCCAAATCCCATGAAGTGATGAAATCATAGGCATGTTGGCCCCCTTTCTCCGCTTCCAGCTTGATCCTGAAAGTATGGATGTTGTTAGCCGTGGCAGGAATGTCCTGAAAGATAAGCCGCTGTATGGTGGACATTCCCTCATAATACTTGGAATTATTGGCATTCAGGATTGAATTAATCCATGCGATATTGCCCAGAGTCGTTTTGTCATTTGATCCCTGTTTGAAATCTGCTGACTGAGCTCCAGCAGTAAAATTCATTAATACCATTGACATAATTATAACTGGCATAAGAAAGCTTCTACACAAGGTGGATCTCGTGTTCAGCATGACGGATTTTGATTTTCTACTTACATTTTCAACTATAAGCGAAAAACCAGAACCCTTCACGTTTAGGTTGGAGTAATGTTTTTTCATAAAAAGTAATTTTGATATTAAAAGACATTTAAGTATAATGGAGGTAGAGAGCATGAATCAATCGCCGAAAAAAACATATGCGATTATTCAAAGTGTCAGATTCAATAGAAATGGTGTTAATTCATTAACACCTTTACTTTTTAAGAAGTAATTCATACGCAATTAAGCAGGCTCCAAACAATACTTCCTCTTTTTTAGAGGATTGAGATTACATCCCTTTAGGTATTGCCATGGTTTAATATTGTTGCCATAACAACCTATTTGTAAATAGAGATACATTTATCTTATTCTAAAGTTTACGCTTTGGTACCCTATAAAATAACCACTTATCGAACCTGTGTTTTTGATGAGCAAACCTCTAATTTTGACGAGCAAGCCAATTTAGAATTAAAGCCAATTTGGATTGCCTAAGAAGTGAAATAAAGTATATGCCAGAAGTAATCAGGGTCTGCTGAAAAACCTTCATTTACTTGAGCCAAAAGATTTATAACCGCATTTATTGAAA
>DMFR01000163.1:2250-7201 GCA_003450125.1 Prolixibacteraceae bacterium
GTATCAGAAAGGTATCAGATGATGGGGAGGAAACAGCTTCCAGAGACAGGAGAAAAGCAAGCCCTAATTATCCGCTTATTTTGAAAGTGGACTTAACCCATACAAAACAACAACAGCCCCGGCTAACTTGTCAGGGCTGTTGTAATTCATGTTTTCACGGTCAACAGAAAGGTTTATCTTTTTATAAATTTCTCCTGGATAGATTGGGTTCCATTCTTTACTTTGATGATATATATCCCTGAATGCAAATTGCTTACATCCACATGGGTCAGGTTGGAATACAATGGTTTTTGGGAAAGCAAGGCTCCCTGAACATTATAAATGCTGTAACTAGCCTGTTCAAAGATTTCCTCCAATTGCAGATGCAGTACCTGTTCAACGGGATTGGGGTAAAAGGAAAAGTTCATGGATTGGTCGATTCCGGGGGTAATGACCTCTGCACCTTTAAGGGCGGGAGATGCTGTTAACGGAGCTGCAATATTTATCGTAAAGTCTTTTACCTCGCCATAGCTGAAAACTTCGTTGCAAAGTGCAAGAGCATCACGCTTCATACTTACTCTCATGCGTGTTGGCCCGGTAAGCGCAGTGGAAGGAATGGTTATACTACCAAGGACTGCCGTCTTGCTTCTGCTTATTACAAGCACCTGTTCGCCGGGATCATTGAAATCATAGTCATGGTTCAGGTCAATCCATACACTCCAATACCAGTAATTGGCTTTTCCTGAATATTTTGGAACCAGATTGATCGAATAGAAGTTGTTGGCATTTACATTGAACACGTCGGCTGTAAGGTTGGCATAACCAGTAGTTCCAGTTGAAGCAGTGGTATATGAAGAACCGTTCATCGAAACCTGGGAAATCCATTCCTTGGTAGCATCCCCTTTGGAAGTGCAATAAGTTGGAATAAAGGCATTGACGGTCAAATAACCGGTTTTGATCATGGTATTGCTCCCGTTCACATTGGTGACAACCAAAGTCACATTGTATGTGCCGGCAGTCTTATAGGTAACCACAGGGTTGTTGGCGGTTGATGTGGAAGGAGTTCCACCATCAAAAGTCCAGCTCCATGTCGTGGGGGCATTGACAGAAAGGTCTGTAAAATTCACACTCCCGTTTTCATTGATGCTGGTTGTATTGGCTGTAAAATTGGCAGCAGGGGCTGAATTTAATGGAATGCAATTGCCATAACTGTCTAAAGGACCAAGAGTTGCATCGGCATCGTTTCCATCAGGAGTATCGGGACAGGCAGGCATTCCTGCAGGTTTTGCCCCAAGTCCCCACCAGTAATAGCCATCATGGTCATTGTCTGCATATTGAACCGTATAATTCTGCTTGAGACTCTGCACCGGTGCCAGCAAAGCGTGTGTCCATGCAAAGTTGGAAATGTCTGTTTCAACATAGACATAACCTCCGTCTCCCCATACGCCCCAGCTGTTCTTAAAGATCCAAACAGTCTTTCCAATCAGGGTGCTGCCGGCAGGAACAGTATACCAAAAGGTGCTTTTGTTTAAATTACGGTAGAAGAAACGGTCGCCTTCCTTGACCACCTGCCAGCCTACAAGGGTCATGGCATGGCTCCAATCAGTCAGACCACCGCTTAAAGGACCATATTTGACGATCATCTTTTTCAGGTTATCTTCCGAAACAGGGTAAGCAGAGGAACCAAAATCAACCCTTCCCCCTATTTTGATCTGATCGGTTGGGCTGGCAGATTTATTGGTACAAGGTTGATCTGTGGCCGTGTAGGGAAAAGCTTCCTCATTCACAATCCCTGTATTTTTAATGTAATCCAAAGCAATGCTTGGGAATCCGCCTGAACAGCTTCCTGCGTCGCTGCATGACAGGAGGGTTTGTTCGGAAAGGTTCATATTCAGGGGCTGATTGTAGAAAAGGTTTACCAATGCTTCGGTAGCTCCCGTTGAGGCAAAGGCCCAGCATGAACCACAAAGCCCTTGATCCTTGGTAGAGGTGAGCCAGTTCTTCCCGTGACGGTTTCTCCAATCAAAGGTACCGACCATTGCACTGGTAGTTGCTGATTTTAAGGTTGATCCATCGCCTGTCTGGATGACTCCACCTACATAATACTCAATGCCGGGGGTAAAGGTACTTTGGCCAAAAAGCTTCTTCTTTTCAGCGTAGGTCATAGAGGATACCTGGGTTTCGCCTGCTACCCAAGCCAAGCCTTTGGCTTTGATCGAATGATTGATCTGGTTAATTTTCACCTTGTTCTGAAGGTCTTTCTTTTCTTTTTTGATTTTTTGAACATCAATGCCCTGGTCATTCGCCGAAGAATAAGTTATACTTCCAATAGAAAGGGATGCATCTGTTAGTTCAATCTTTAAGGATTGGGGTTTCACGCCATCCAGGATACTTGTTTCCTCGCACAGGTTATCAATGGAGAAGGAGGATGTTTCCTCCAAAAGGGGATACGATTCATAAACCAGGTATTCGTTGTTTAATTTGTCCACCAAAATTATTCTCACCTGACTTTTTTCACTTGTAAAGGCAATGTCAGCTTTGATGGCCAACCCATAAATCGTAGCAGCTTTTCCTTCAAAGGGGAATATCTCGCTGGTTTTGGTAAATGTTTGTTGCAATAAAATAGTTTGGGGATTTTTACCCGAGAGGGCAAATCCCTGCAAGTCTACATTCTGACTCTGAACAAACTGAAGGTTAAGTAATACGATCAGGACAACGAATAAGGGTTTAAAATTTTTCATAGTTTCGCATTTTTATAGATTCTAATTATCGGTATTGTTGAATTATATCTGTTAGATTATTTGTCTTGTGGGTTTCTTTTTTTGCAAGTAATTCATCGATTACAGGGGATAGTTCCTCGAAGTCAATCTTATTGAAAAAGTGATCGGCACCCGCCTGAATGGCCAGTTGATGATAATATTCGGAAGAATGAAAAGTGAGGATGATAAATTTAATGGTCTTGTTCTCTTTCCTGAAAGTGCTTAGAACTTCCAGTCCGTTTAATCCCGGCATGTTGATGTCTAGTATGGCCAAATCAGGTTGATGGGTCCTTAAGGCCTGAAGGGCTTCGGTTCCATTGTTGTAACTTCCTACCACCTCAGCCTGGGAGTGAAAGCTTAACATTTCGGAGAGCCTTTCAAGGATTAAAACGGAATCATCAGCAATTAAAATCTTCATGCCTGTTGTGTATGTTAGACATGGTAAAAGTAGGACAGACCACTAGCATGGACTGTAAGGGAAATGCCTTATATTTGTAGGGATTTGACTTAATTTATGTAGTAGAAATACTACATCTGTCTGTAGGGGCAACCCCATAGCCGTCAGGTTAAAGTGTACAATTAATTGTTTTTTAGCCAATTGTAGCCTGTTATAATTTTTTTGAAATTTATATGATTTAGGTGCTATAAAGAAAGGGGTATTCTTTCCGAATTCACAGGTTCTTTTTCGGCAATGTTGCGTGATGTTTTTTCGGCAAAAGAACTTCAAAAGAAAGCCGCAGCAAGTGGGTTTTACAAGCGTAAGTGTGATTTCACACCAACCATGTTCTTTGAAATATTGCTCTATTGTGCCTCCCAACCAGAAACCTATAGTTTATCCCGGGCTTCATCCAAGGTTCGCGCAATGCACGGTTTTAAAATTACCAGGCAATCCATAGATGGTCGTTTTACAGAAGAGGCGGTTTCATTTGTGAAGGAAATTCTGAAAGTATTACTGGAAAGGCAATTGAGCAAGGTCTTTTGTGAAGATTTTTTATCGCAGTTCAACCATGTTCGCATCAAAGATTCAACCCGGTTTATTGTTCCCGACAAGCTCAGGGAACATTTTAAAGGTTGCGGGGGAAATCAGGGAATGTCAAATGCCTCTGTATCGATTCAATATGAATATGATGCACGCAGTGGGAAGATACTTGATTTGAACGTAACAGCCGGACTACGAAATGATGCCACTGATGCCAGTGAAACAAAGACGCAAATTAACAAAGGCGATTTAGTTATTCGGGACCTTGGTTATTTTAACCTGTCAGTTCTCTCTGGATTTACAGACCAGGGAGCCTGGTTTATAAGTCGTCTGAACACTTCCATTTTTGTTCTCGATCCTGACACGAGAGAGAAAATTGGATTTAAAGCATTGTATGACCAGATGCGCCTGCAAAAACAGACACGGTGTGATAAACATGTTCTGGTAGGAAAAGGTAAACTGGAGAAACTACGGCTGATTGTTGACATTGTCCCCCAACAGGTTTATGAAGAGAGGATAAGAAAAATAAACAAACAAAACAGGGAAAAGGGATATGCAACCTCAGAGGAATTTAAGGCACGTTGCCGATTCAATCTCTTTATTACCAATGTTCCGGATGAGAAACTTACCATTGAACAGACCATGCTGGTTTACCGGTTACGTTGGCAAATAGAATTGATGTTTAAAAACTGGAAGTCGGTATGTAAAATCAACAAAATACAGCCGATGAAATATGAGCGTTTTGCATGTTTACTGTTTGCCAAGCTGATACTGATCCTTCTCAACATACAGATCATCTGCAACATGCAGGTGTATTACTTTAAGGAACGAAAAATGCTCCTCAGTGAGAATAAGTGTTTTAAAACATTGAGTGAGTCATTCAGTATTCTCAGGTGCATATGGAAGGAGAAAGGGAAGAAATCAGAGAAAAGGTTGAAGAATTTGGTGGGTCAGTTCTCTGCAAATCACTGGAAAGAAAAACGAAAAAACAAGATAAATTTAATTGAAATAATAGAGTTAATAGTTTGTAAATCAAAATTATATGTGTATCTTGAAGACATTAAAAAGGGGACAAATCCCAACCCGTCCCCTAATTATTAACTAAAAGTTATTTGAAATGGTTAAAATTACGAAATCAAGCCCCATTTCCCAAAGAAATGGGGTAAAAAAAGAAACACATGCTATATGTCATTGAATAACTGAATGTTATACATATAAGCCTGACGGCTATGGG
>DMFR01000102.1:0-1522 GCA_003450125.1 Prolixibacteraceae bacterium
GCATACGAGATCATGCCTAGTCTCGTGGGCTCGGAGATGTGTATAAGAGACAGGCTTAACTTTAATGTAATCAATATTTTCAATAATTAATTAAGTTAAAGTTATTCAGGAACTTAGGAATTGTAGATAAGAAAGTTTAAAAATTGTTAATTTTTTTTAACTCTCTCATACAATATAATCCCGGTAATTAAGTTTGAATGAACGAAAACAATGTATCAGAAATTAACTAACGTAATGAACTGTATTTATGATTGTAGTTACCGGAGCAGCTGGTTTTATTGGTAGTTATATTGTTGGTAAGTTGAACAGGGAAGGGTTTAAGGACATTGTTTTAGTTGATAAGTATGACGACCCCCTGAAGTTTCAAAATTATACCACAAAGACCTATACAGAAATCGTGGACCGCGATAATTTCTTTGAATGGCTGGCTATTCATGAAAAGTTCGTGCAAATCATTATTCATCTGGGCGCCCGCACCGATACCGTTGGTCAGGAACCCGAAATCTACCAGAAGCTCAACCTGGAATATTCCAAGAAAATATGGAATGCCTGTATTCAGTATGGCCTGCCTTTGATTTATGCTTCTTCGGCATCTACTTATGGCGATGGACACCTGGGTTTTGACGACAATCATTCCCTTATCCCGGAACTACAACCCCTTAATTTATATGCCCAATCGAAGCATGATTTTGATTGTTGGGCCCTTAAACAGGAAAAACACCCCTTCTTTTGGGTCGGATTGAAATTCTTCAATGTCTTTGGCCCCAATGAATATCACAAGGACCGCATGGCCTCCGTTATTTTTCAGGCCTTCAATACCATCTCCGAAAAAGGTAAAATGGAACTCTTCCGTTCTCATCATCCTGATTTTAAAGACGGAGAGCAGGCCCGTGATTTTATTTATGTGGAGGATATCGCCAAGGTCATCCTGTTTTTTATGAATCACCGCCGGGATTCTGGCATTTATAATGTCGGCACCGGAAAAGCATCCACTTATTTAAGCCTTACAAAGGCCGTTTTCAAGTCGATGAACCTGGATGAAAATATCGGGTTTATTGATACCCCTGAAGATTTACGGGGCAAGTACCAGTATTACACCTGTGCCAACATCCAAAAGCTGAAAGGCATCGGCTATCAGTTGCCTTTTATGAGCCTGGAAGATGGCATCTGCGATTACGTCACCAATTACCTGATTCCCAAAACCGGTTATTAGTCCTCCGTTTGTTAATAGCCCCCATGTCGAAATGACAGGTTTTCCGCAGGGATATCCCTAAAAAGATAGATACTCAGGAGCCGGATTTCCCGTAGGGAATTTCCTTAAGGGATGATTGTCTATTTCCTATGCACCAATTGCTTGCTGCTTTTTTCCTTAATTGATATGAGACACCCCACTAGGGCATGATAGTAGATTGAGCGGTCTACCATGGCTTGCTGTTATTAGAAAATTATTCGAAAGTTATTCGAAGGTAGTTCGAAGATTCTTCGAGCCTATTCGAACTATCTTCGAACTACCTTCGAACTA
>DMFR01000102.1:1693-2134 GCA_003450125.1 Prolixibacteraceae bacterium
CAATTTACTCTGAAGAACCAAGGCAGAAATGCATGCCAATTTACGTTAAAAAAGTTTTTGGAAAAGGTTGTCCCGGTTTTATTTTACAGGTTCACTACAACGACCCCTGTACAACTCATTTGGGGTAAGAGGCTAAAAATAAGGGACTAACACTTCAATGCGTTCTTTTATGAAAAGTAGCTTTATCGACTGCTAATCATTGATTTAGCCAATGAATGTTAATCCTCTATTAAAAAGATTAACTTTATAGTTTGATATTCTGTGTTCATTGTTATTTTTGGGCTCAATTTTAAAATAGTAAATTAAAACGTTTTTGATGAACCAGATAGTAGAGAAGGTGCTTTTTTCCGAAAAGGTAGCCAAGTTTGTTGTTGATGCTCCGCGAATTGCAAAATCACGGAAGCCTGGTCATTTTGTGATTTTGCGGGTGGACAAGAAGGG
>DMFR01000102.1:2303-2810 GCA_003450125.1 Prolixibacteraceae bacterium
GAACGCATTCCGCTCACGATTGCCGGCGCTGATCCGATAAAAGGGACCATCACGTTGGTTGTTCAAAAGATGGGCGTTAGTTCTGCAAAGCTTTTTGAACTCAATGTGGGCGATGTGATCCTGGATATGGTAGGACCCCTGGGCAAAGCAACCCATATTCACCAGGCAGGTACCATTTTGGCCTGTGGGGGCGGGGTAGGAGTGGCTCCGATGTTGCCCATCGTTGAAGCTTTCAAAAAGGCAGGAAACCGCGTGATCTCTATTCTTGCGGCCAGAAATAAGGACCTGATCATTCTTGAGGATGAGATTCGTCAATGGTCGGATGAAGTGATTGTGATGACCGATGACGGCTCGTATGGAACCAAGGGACTGGTAACTGCCGGGGCCGAGATGGTGATTCAGCGCGAGACCGTGAACGAATGTATTGCCATAGGTCCGGCAGTGATGATGAAATTTACCTCCCTGCTGACCAAAAAATACCAGATACCTACACAGGCCAGTTTGAAT
>DMFR01000102.1:2895-7474 GCA_003450125.1 Prolixibacteraceae bacterium
GTGGGCTCGGAGATGTGTATAAGAGACAGTACCTACACAGGCCAGTTTGAATGCCATCATGGTCGACGGAACCGGAATGTGCGGAGCCTGCCGTGTAAGTGTGGGAGGACATACCTTGTTTACCTGTATCGATGGACCGGAATTTGATGCTCACCAGATTGATTTCGATGAGTTAATCATGCGTCTGGGTGGATATGCAGATGAAGAAAAGATGGCCAACGAACGGTATTTGTAATTCAATTAAACACACACAGAAATGTCAACAAATAAAGAATATCTTCAGGGTGAACGTGAAAAGGAATGGCGCACTGAACTGAGAAAACGAATTGCCAGCAAGGACCGGACCAGTAAAACAAGGGTGAAGATGCCGGAGATGGAGCCCTTTGAAAGGATCAAGTACCAGGACCGGGAAGTGAACATCGGCCTTGGCAAAAACGAAGCACAGATGGAAGCCTCGCGCTGCCTGGATTGCATCAATCCAACCTGCATTGAAGGATGTCCGGTGAGCATCAATATCCCGAAGTTTATCAAATACATTGAATTGGGCGATTTCCTTGGAGCAGCCCGGACATTGAAGGAAACCTCAGCGCTTCCTGCCGTATGCGGCCGGGTATGTCCTCAGGAAAAGCAATGTGAAGCCAGTTGTTTCTATACCCAGAAGTTGAAAAAAGAGCCTGTGGCCATTGGCCATCTGGAGCGTTTTGCAGCCGACTATGAAAGGGAAAGCGGCTCCATGTCGGTTCCTGAAGTTGCAGCACCCAACGGGATAAAAGTTGCCGCTATCGGTTCCGGTCCTGCATCGCTTTCGTTTGCTGGGGACATGTGTAAACTGGGCTATGATGTAACAGTTTTTGAAGCCTTGCATGAAATTGGCGGGGTATTAAAATATGGAATTCCTGAATTCAGGCTTCCCAACAAAATTGTAGATGTTGAACTGACCAACCTGGAAAGTATGGGCGTCAAGTTTGTGCGCAATTTTATTGTCGGCAAGACGGCCAGTTTTGAGGATTTGAAAGAGGAAGGATTTGAAACCTTTTTTGTAGCCAGTGGAGCGGGACTTCCACGGTTTATGAATATCCCGGGGGAAAATTTCAACGGTATCCTTTCTTCCAACGAATACCTGACAAGGGTCAACCTGATGAATGCGGCCAACGACCAATTTGATACACCCGTTATTAAGGGGAAGAACGTAGCTGTTATCGGAGGTGGAAATACAGCCATGGATTCGGTTCGTACGGCCAAGCGCCTGGGAGCCGAAAGGGCGATGATCATTTACCGCCGCTCGCGGGACGAAATGCCTGCCCGTGTGGAAGAAGTTCATCATGCCGAAGAAGAGGGCATTGAATTTATCAATCTGGCCAATCCGGTAGAATACTTTGCCGATCAAAAGGGAAAAGTGAACCGGATGCGCATTCAGCGCATGGGACTGGGCGAACCGGATGCATCGGGTCGTCGTCGTCCAATGGTCATTGAAGGCTCAGAGTACGACATTGCGGTTGATTTGGTCGTGGTAGCTGTGGGTGTTTCACCCAATCCGTTGATCCCATCCGAGGTAAAAGCCCTGAAAGTGAGCAAATGGGGAACCATTGAGGTAAATGAGGATACTATGCAGAGTTCAATTCCGGAGATGTTTGCCGGTGGCGACATCGTAAGGGGAGGGGCAACCGTTATTCTGGCAATGGGCGATGGGCGTAAAGCGGCAGCATCCATGCATGAATATTTACAGCAGAAGCATCAAACCAATAAATAGTTTTATCTTTAAACGATCAACCCAGAGTTATGGCAAATATTTCCACACGATTCTTCGGACTCGATTTAAAAAGTCCCGTAATTGCAGCGAGCAGCAGCATGACCGGCAATAAAGAACAAATTATTAAACTGGCAGAAGCCGGTGCCGGTGCCATTGTTTTAAAATCTATCTTCGAAGAAGAGATTTATCATGAACTTCAGGAAGAACTTAGTCTTCGCTCCGAATTACATGCTGATCCTGAATATCTTGATTATTTTGATTNNAGTGCCCATCGTGGCCAGCATCAATTGTATCAGTTCAGGGGAATGGACCCTGTTTGCCCGCAAACTCGAAGAAGCGGGTGCAGATGCACTGGAACTGAACATGTTTGTATGTCCTACCGATTTTGATAAAACAGGAGCTGCCAACGAACAGTTCTATTTTGAAACCATCAGCAAGGTGCTTCAGGTGGTCCATATTCCGGTAAGTATCAAAATCAGTCATTATTTCTCCAACCTGGCAGAGATGGTACAGAAGCTTGCGTTAACCGGGATTGCGGGAATTACTATTTTCAACCGGTTTTATACCTCCGATATTGATGTAGATAATCAAAGACTTGTTTCAGCTGAAATCTTAAGTTCCACCAATGAATACCTTTTGCCATTGAGGTGGACAGGTATCTTATCGGGTTGTGTGGCTTGTGAAATAGCGGCAACAACGGGAATTCACAACACACAAACGGCCTTGAAGTTTTTATTGGCAGGTGCTTCCGCCATACAAATATCTTCTGTTTTATACACTGAAGGCCCTGGCGCCATCACACGGATGAACCAAGGGATTTCGAACTGGATGGATCAGAAGGGATATGCAACCCTTGCCGATTTCAGAGGATCACTCAGCCAGTCGGCTTCCTCGTCACAGGCATGGGAAAGGGTTCAGTTTATGAAATACTTTGGAGAAAAAGCTTTTTAACGGTCTGCCATCTTTCTCCAGGCGATAAATTCAACCTGGTTGCTACATCGGGTCTTCATCTGATAGAGCAACCAGGTTTTTTTTTAGGCCAAATAGCCTGCTGTAGCTAATTTGTCTTGAATGGGCCATAACTGTTCCTCCAATAATTTGATTGCTTTAAATGCCCTCTTTCCGGCCTGATTTCTGAAACCAGGGAATCGGCAGAAAGGCTTTTTTAGACCAAACATTTCTCTTACTTTTGAATCGGATTAAATTCTTCTCGCAATCATGAAATTATTTATCTCGATTTGTTGTTTCGTAGTATTCATTCTGAATGCTCAACCTGGATTTTCTCAGAAGGAGATTGAAGTTTCGGGTAAGAAATACCTGCTGCATGAAGTACAGAAAGGGGAAACAGCCTATGGGCTATGCGTGAAATACAATGTAACCCAGGCTGAATTATTGGATGCCAATCCTGATTTGACGGCTGTTCTGAAATCAGGAACTACGATAAAAATACCCGTTAAAAAGGAAGCCACAGCAGTTAAAAAAACTGAACCATCCATCGCCAAGGCAGTTGCACCTGAACCCGAATATTATTACCACAAAGTCACCAAGGAGCAAACCATCTATTCCATTGCCAGGCAATACGGCATTACGACCAATGAACTAATCCGGTATAATCCTGAAATTGCCAGTGGATTGGTAGCGGGTAAGGTGTTGAAAGTTCCGGTAAAGAAGGTGGATACAACTGATTCCCCTGTTCAGACAGATGCCGGGTTAAAAATTCCCCAGAAGAATACCCCTCAGGCAACAGTGAAAGAACTTCCAGAGACTGCTTTTGAAAAGTATAAAGTTGAAAAGGGAGAAACGCTTTTTTCTTTGGCCTCGCGCTTTGGTATTGAAGTTGGAGAGATTAAAAAGGCCAATCCTTCACTATTTGCAAGAAGCCTTGAAACGGGTGAGATCATTCTGATTCCCAAGTCTTCGGTTGCTGCCAATACGGTTAAAACTGAGCAGGAACCAGTCACCAGAACAGCAAGCCAGGCCCCACAAGAGACTGACCCCGGAAATTGCAGTCCGTTGGCTCACAATGACAAAAAATATAAAGTTGCCCTCTTGCTGCCTTTATACCTTCCGGGCAATGACCAGGTCAATCCATCGGCCCTGAATGCGGAAACACTTCTCAAGCATATCGACTTCAGTAACAGGGTGAATGCTGTTAGTGTTGATTCTTCAACTGTTTCCAATGGAATTGTTCTCGATCAGCGGGCTGAAAGTTTCCTTGAATTCTATGAGGGGGCCCTTTTGGCGATCGACAGCCTGCAAAAAAAGGGAATGAATATAGAGTTGTGTGTCTTTGATGCCAGTAACCAGAACATGATTAACGGCTTGCTGCAGCTGGATGAGTTTCGTGAACTGGATCTGATTATAGGGCCTGTATATCCTGAATTACAACAGAACGTTGCTTCATTTGCCGCCAAAAACAGGATTCCCATGGTTTCCCCTTTGGCCTCAACGGGTAACTATGAAGAAAACAATCCCTGGTACTTTAAAGTCAATCCTGCCAAAGAATACCAAATTGAACAGACCGCCCAATACATTGCCAGTGAGTTTCGGGACAAAAATTTTATACTTCTTCCCCAGTCCGGCAATTCCAATTCAACAGAGGTAAAACTGGCAGAAATGGCGAAGGATAAACTGATGGCAGCCCGTCAATCGAAAAGAAACGGGAAAGGGTTGTTTCACGAATACAATTTCCAGACTGATGGATTAAATTCGGTAAAGCCGCTTTTAGACGATACGGGTGAGAATGTTTTTATGATCCCTTCGGACAATGAAGCCCAGGTGAGCGTTGCGGTGACGAACCTGAATGCTTTGGCTGAGAATTATAATATA
>DMFR01000102.1:7636-12039 GCA_003450125.1 Prolixibacteraceae bacterium
GAATTATAATATCATCTTGATGGGAACTTCCAATTTGCCCAAATTCAAAAGTATCCAGACCGAGAATTATCACCACATCAGGCTGCGTTATTTATCACCCACCTTTGTGGATTATACCAAGCCCCTGGTTCGTCGGTTTGTGGGTAAATACCGGGAGACATTTTCAGGTGAGCCATCGCAGTTCAGCCACCAGGGATACGATGTTTCCTACTATTTTCTAAGTGCCCTGTACCAATATGGAAAAGATTTCAGGGCCTGCCTTCCTTCGTACCCGATGGAATTAACCCAGATGGATTTTCGTTTCAGCAGAGTTACTCCAATGGGAGGATATATGAACCATAGTTTGTTTATTACAGCTTATGAACGCAATTTTGACATTGTAAACATGGGCACATTGGGTTCAGAGGCAAAGTGATTTCCGCAAACTAAAGCTACTGAGAAAGTAAAGCTATTTCAGGACGGTCAATTTGGGTGAAAAGAATCAATTGGCTACTCCTTGTTGAAAGTTCAGGTTCATTTACAAAAAAAGGCCGGTATTAACCAGCCTTTTTCTTTCTATTGAAGTTTTAAAATATCTTGATTAAAACAACCCCTCAATGGATAAGTATCTTTCACCGGTATCGTAAGAGAAAGTAAGTATCTTGGATCCGACAGGTAATTCTGCAATCTTTTTGGCAACAGCCGCAAAAGCAGCCCCTGAAGAAATGCCTACAAATAAACCCTCTTCCTTGGCGGCTCTTCGTGTATAATCAAAGGCTTCATCTTTAGAAATCTGAATGGTCCCATCGATGAATTCTGTTTTGCAGTTTACGGGGATAAAACCAGCACCAATACCCTGGATGGGGTGTGGTCCGGGAGCTCCTCCACTTAATACAGGCGACAATTCAGGTTCAACAGCAAATGTTTTCAGATTTGGGAACTTTTGCTTGAGCACTTCGCTCACCCCTGAAATATGTCCACCAGTACCAACACCTGTAATGAGGTAATCAAATCCTTCAGGGAAATCTGCCAGTATCTCACGGGCTGTATTTTCCTTGTGTGTTTTGATGTTTGAATAGTTGTCAAATTGAGAAGGTATCCAAGAAAGGGGAGTGGCATCGGCAATTTCATGGGCCTTGGCAATAGCACCTTTCATTCCCAATTCACGGGGAGTAAGTACCAGTTCAGCGCCGTAAGCAGTAAGGATTCTTCTGCGTTCAATACTCATAGATTCAGGCATTACCAAAATCAGTTTGTACTTTTTAACAGCAGCAACGATGGCTAACCCAATCCCCGTATTTCCAGAAGTAGGTTCAATCATTACACTTCCTGGTTGAAGGATTCCCTGAGCTTCAGCATCTTCAACCATCGAAAGGGCGATACGGTCTTTGATACTGCCACCCGGATTGGCTTTTTCAAGTTTTACATACACTTCGTATCCTTCAGGATACAGATTGTTAACGCGGACCAGTGGACTATTGCCGATGGTTTCCAAAATGTTGGTTACTTTCATATGCTTATCAATTGATTTTTATGGATTCTGTTGAATTGTTGTTACTTACCCTTATTCTACTTCTTACTGTTACTGTTTACTGTTACTGTTATCTTCACTGGCTTGCTTCATATTGCTGTGAATTTTATGGTTTAAAACAAAAAAAGCCTTCCGGTGTTCGGAAGGCTTCGATTTATTTATCATTTTTTTTATTGAATCACATTTCCATCGAATACATTCCTTCCCCTGACTGTTTAGAACAGCAACACATATATAGGTATGAGAAGTTTGTAGTCATTGATGCGTTTTATTTAATGCAAGTATAAGGAAAATTATTATATAACAAACTAATTTGTCTTTTATTTTAGTTTTTATAGAACAACCACTTAACAATTTCTTTAAGATTGACTTTTTTGCCATACATCAGGATGCCGGTACGATAGATCTTTCCTGCTACCCAAATGGTCCCCAAGATGGTAGCCACCAATATACTCATGGACAAAATGATCTGCCATACGGGCACCCCAAAGGGAATTCTGACCATCATCGTGACGGGGGATGTAAATGGGATCATGGATACCCAGAAAGCAAGGGCCCCTTCCGGGTTTTTAACCACTGGAAAGAGCATGATGATCGAAAAAATAAGGGGCATCATGATGGGAAACATCATTTGTTGTGCATCTTCGTCGCTGTCAACAGCCGATCCGACGGCCCCAAAGAGGGAAGCATACAAGAGGAATCCACCGATGAAATAGAAAAACAAAGCAAAAAAGATCAGCGGTAGATTCAGGTTACCGATCATTTGAATAATGTCTAAGGCTACATTGCCATGTGCTGCATTGGAAGAGGCCATTTGTTCCATGGCCTTTCCACCCGACATGATGTCCTGTGCATGAACGGCTGTTGCAGCCGATCCTCCTCCCATAAAGAAGGTTGCCCCGGTGCTGATGCCTATCCCAAGAATAATCCATAGAGCAATCTGGGTCAATCCGACTAAACCGATTCCCACGATCTTTCCAAACAGCAATTGAAAAGGTTTAACCGATGAAATGATTACTTCAACAATTCGGCTTGATTTTTCTTCCATTACCCCTCTCATGACCATGGTTCCATACAATAAAACAAACATGTAAATCAGGAATCCGCAAGCGTAGCCAATGGCCATTGCAATTTCAGTAGAACTTTTAACCGCTTTCCCTTCTTCTCCCAATTTAATGGTGGTGAGTTCGATGTGGGTTTTTGTAGCAGCCAGTTTCTTTTCCAGGTCAGGCATCCCTGTTTCATTGATAACCTGTTGCATCTTTTCAGTTTCAATGATCGTTCCTATGCGGCCTGAGACCATGTTTTTAATATCAAAAGTGATTTGTTTATCTGAAATCAATTCTGCCTGGTTGGTCGTCAGGATATTTTCGGGAATATACAGCAAGGCATAAAACTGGCCTGATTTGAAGTCCTTTCTTAATTCATTGTACTGCTGTTCTGGAATATAATGGAATTTTGTATAACCCTGGTCTTCGAGTTTACCCAGGATAAGCGATGTAGGGTCATAAACGGCAATAGTGCGTTCTTCCTTGTCGTCCATAGAAGCAAGGTATGCCGGCAGAATAGTGAATGCAGCCATGAAGAGTGGAATGAGCAAAGTCATGATGATGAACGACTTTTTCTTTACCCGGGTCAGGTATTCACGCTTAAGGATTAGAAATGATTTGTTCATGGCTTATGACTTGTTTACGCGGTTTGATTGTTCTACAACATTGATAAAGACTTCATTCATGCTGGGTATAAGTTCATTGAATGAAACGATTTCAAACTGGTTCATCAGCAATTTCAACAATTCATTGTTGGTTTGTCCGGTCTTCAACTGAATCTTCATCTGGTTCAAATGGGCCGTTTGAGTATGTTCCAGGATGTTAAAGTGCACGCCCAGTCCATGGTCCAGGTCATTGGCCACGTCCCTGTAAATGACTTCAAAGGTATTGGTCTTGAATCGTTGCTTTACATCATCAATCTGACCGTCCAGGATCTTTTTTGATTGGTTGATCAGGGCGATGTGATCGCAGATCTCCTCCACAGATGACATGTTGTGGGTGGAGAAAATAATGGTGGTTCCCTGCTTTTTTAATTCAAGGATTTCATTTTTTACAAGGTTGGTATTGATGGGATCGAAACCGGTAAAAGGTTCATCAAAGATCAATAGCTTGGGCTGATGGATCACCGTGGTAATAAACTGCACCTTCTGGGCCATCCCTTTGGATAATTCTTCCACCTTTTTGCCCCACCAGGCCTGGATTTCAAACTTCTCGAACCAATATTTGAGGCTTTTCAGGGCATCTTTCCTGGACATACCTTTGAGCTGAGCAAGATACAGTGCCTGTTCGCCAACTTTCATCTTTTTATACAGGCCTCGCTCTTCAGGCAGATAGCCAATCTGGGAAATATCATCAGCTTTCAAAGCTCTTCCCTCAAAATACAACTCCCCACTATCAGGAGCTGTAATTTGATTGATGATCCTGATGAGCGTTGTTTTTCCTGCTCCATTGGGGCCCAGTAAACCAAAAACAGAAGCTTCTTTAACAGAAATGCTGACCGTGCTTAAAGCCACATGTCCGGCATATTCTTTTACAATGTTGTTCGCCTGAAATAAATCCATGATATAATAATTGGAAACTTATGAATGGGTGTCAATTGAATGATAATTATTACACATTTTGAATAGAATTTTATTAATGTCTCCTGTCAGTTGCTCGAAACCATTCTTAATCTGAATTAAATCGAATCAAATGGTATTCTGGTTAAATGACAAGGATAATCTAAGTTACAAAGTTTTGTGTTTAAAATAGGTTTAAAAACAACAACTTCATGTTTATAGTATAAAATTTTATTAACAATGAAATGAATCATTACATTCCCGTTCTCGTGTAATGCCATAATG
>DMFR01000102.1:12210-21905 GCA_003450125.1 Prolixibacteraceae bacterium
TGGCATTATGGCATTATGGCATTTTGATTACTTGTGAATTTTATTTAACTCCCTTCTGAAACCCTTTTTATGGCATTGGGCAATTGAATCAAATGATAATTGTGACTGTAAATCAGGAATTTTTGTTCCCATGTGGGAAAGAACTTCTCTTTGTATTTGCGTAAGCCTTTAAAATTGCCGAAAGCTTTTAAGTTTTCATAGGCATATTTAACGGCTTTCTCCGTCAGGTTGACCCCTTCTACCCCTGAAAGTGGTGCAAGACCCAGATTCACTGATTGAAATCCTTGTTGTTTCAAATAGAGAAGCGTATTGACCATCAGCATATCCAATACCCCATGAGGAGCATCGCAGCTCTTTCTTACCATGTCATAAGTGGCTTCTCCGGCGGCATAATCAGGAATAATATTCAGGAAAGCATAGACCTTTTCTTCTTTATCCTCCAGGGTGATAATCGTTTGGTTTTTAAGGATACCACTGTCAAAAACTCCTTGGCTAAAGGCTATTTCTTTTCTGTTCAATCCCTCAAGCCAATCGTTTGATACCTGCTCCAGTTTCTGCAATAACCCTTCCTTAATGGGTGCGGTATATATTTTTGTTTCATATCCATCTGAAGTAAGCCGGTTAAGAGCATTGCGGGTGGGTTTCATTTTACCCCCTTCCAGAGAGAAGGTGGTCAGGTCAACAATGGCTTCCTCACCTACAGGAAGGCTCTTTTTACCCAACTTCTTGTATGATTCCAATGATTGCTGTGGAACCCGGTAATAAACGCTTACAAAGCCGTTTTCTTCACAAAATTGATCGAAATCTTTTATTAATCTGATCATCATTTCTTCATCCTTGCAAACTGGGTTTTCCAGTACGATCGCAAAATGACGGGTAACCTTAAAGGAGATAAATCCTTCCCTGTTTTCTGAGAAGAAAAAGAACTTATCGGGATAGGTTTTGAAATAGTCAAGGGGCGAGTTTCCGTACTTCTCAATAATGCTTTGGGCCAATTCCCTGTCTTCTTCCGTATTGTATGGGCTTGTAAAATAAGGCTTCAGCAAACTGAAAAAGATAAAACTCAAGACCAATCCACCCGAAGCATAAATGGTATAGATGAAATTCTGGGCAAATACTGTTTTGGGTTCAAGGCCAGAGTCATCAAAGAGGAAAAACAAGCGAAAGATCGTTTTTACTGACTGCCAAAGGCTAAAATCAATGCCGAAATGACGTTTTTCAATAAAGTAAAATCCCGTAGCCCCAAAGGCTAATAAGGCGATCACACTATATACCAAGACTAAATAGCTGATGCGCGTGAATTTAGGGTGTGGTCTGAGCTGATAGAGCCTTCTGGTGTAAAGCAAAGACGAAAATGCAATAAATGCGATTATTGCTTCTTCATAATCAGCTCCTTTCAATAAATGACCAACAAAAGAAAGGACTGTAATCACTAAACCTATATACCAGGATCTTTTGGAACCTTGCAAGAGAAATACACTTAGGATGACCAACAGTAATCCAGAAACAAGTACGAAGCCATTGCTGGTGGTGATGATATCTTCAGGAATCAGACTTTCCATTACATGCAACCGCGTAGGTATTGCTGGTGTAACCGAAGAAATAATGTTGACTACCCCCAGGATGAATATGATTATTGCAGGTAGAATCCTTAGGATGACATTGTCTTTTTTGGTAATAAAACTAATCAGGCCTCCCAGTAAAGGGAGCCAGAATTCAAAGAAACGGTACAGTAAGGTAATGGTAGCTGCTGCAAGCAGGGGAAATCCAAATTGTCCTAAAATATAAGTTAAAGATACTTCAATGGCCCCTAGACCCCTCAGAAATGGAGAGGCTATCAATAGGATTACCATGACGATGTAACCAATAAATGCTGCAGGCCATGAGGCATCAAATCCAAGGGCACGCATGGCAACATACAAATGAATGATGCCTATAAATTCAATTACGGTGGATACAGCCAGGGTTTTTAAAACTTCTTTACGGTCGATCTTTTGCTCAATCATCTCGTCCAGAATAATCGCCATTGATGGCTTTATCTTTGACAACCAACGGTAAGTTTTGCCTTTTTTGGAAATGGAGAAGATAAAATAAATGAAACTTGATGAGAGCAAAAGAAGGAATCCAAATCCCAATAGTTCTGTTTGCCGCAAATCGTAGGCGAGCATGGCATAACCCAATATTGGAATAGCTACCACGACAACTGACAGGATGCCTATAATGGCAAAAAGGGTTGAAGCCAAATGAATCTGGGATTTGGTGGCTTTCTCACTCTTAATTTCATTGGTGAAAAACAGTAAGGATGAAAACCCACCGGCTGGAAGGAATACACTCACCAGGTTTCTTTTGAGAAATAACCTCACAGCTACCATCAAAGGTATTTTGTTCCCAAGGGCCCGGAAACTATGGACATACATCAGACCCTGAAGAAGGATATAGACGATCGTCAGGACTATTCCCAAAAATACATACCAGGGATTAGATTCAAGCAGTTGCCTGCGGATTTGTATTACTTCCAGATGCTCCTGGCTGATAAAAAACACTGCCATACCAATCATGGAGGCGGCTAAAATCAATTGCCATGAAAACTTGTTGTGGAAAATATTTGATATAAAGGTTTTGGCTTTTTGCATTTTAATTCTAAAAGTGATCAGTAATTTTTATGCGAAAGTACTAAGTTATTGTAAACTATTGTACGATCGTTTTTAAAAGTAAGTCAAAATTGTTATTATATCTGTGGTCGCCGGGCAAAATATGGGTTGTGAGATTCTTATTGCTTTTCAAGCTGTTTTTGAGTCTTAATTCTTCACTGTCTCCAAAAATACAAATTAATGGTAACTTATTTTTGGCAATTTCTGGTTCCAACTTGTATTTTCTGCTCAAATTTTCATTTTCTCCAACCATATCGCTTAATTTGATTTCAAAATCAGTACTCGCAGAAGGCGAAATTAATACCATTCTGGATATTTTTTGTTGTAAATTGGCGGATAGAAACCTGGGGAGAAAAATACCTACATCTGCACCAAAGGAATAGCCTACGATGATCAGGGATGATTTTCCCCATGCTTTCATGTAATAGTTGCAAAGGTGTTCCATATCATTGGCAAATACCTGAGGCGATTTCTCATCCCAGAAATATTTCCGGGTATTGAGCGCTACCATGCCATACCCCTTCTTTTCAAACTGCTGGGTCATTTGCTGGTTGAAATCATTCCAACCCCCGTCTCCAGTAAGATAGAGCACTAAAACCTCAAGACTGCCTTTTGTCTTGGATACTTCCAGGGGCAAGTCCTTTGCTGGATTAACAACTTGGGAACTAGCATAAAAAGAAGATGTAAACATGAAAATTGGACAAATGATCATGTATCGTAAAGTCATTTTCATTGAGCTTGGCAATAGTTAATTATTCCCCTGTGATCTGGTTTTCAAATATGCTGAAATGCACACTGCCATACCGGCGTAATTCTTTAAAGGCAGGATGTTTGGAATAATCGAACTGGCCTGAATGTTCCAAAACAAATGTGCCTCCTGGTTTTAACAGGTTGTTTTTGAAAACAAGGTCAACAACCTCGGCAAACTTAGGATGATCATAGGGCGGATCCGCAAAAATAAAATTGAACTGCTCTTTAATCCTGGCTGCAAAGACAAAAACATTGGATTTAACCACCCGGATGTGCTTTTCACCCAGCTTTTCAATCACTTCCTTGATGAATTGCAGGTGGTTGGGGTTAATTTCAACGGCTGTAACATCGGAGCATCCATGAGAGGCCAATTCATAACTGATACTCCCTGTTCCCGAGAATAAATCGAGTGCCCGGATCGTTTCAAAATCAATTGAATTTTGAAGGATATTAAACAGGCTTTCTTTGGCCATGTCAGTGGTTGGCCTTGCTTTAAAAGTTTTGCCGGGACTGAATACCCTGCCTTTGTATTTTCCGCCAACTATCCGCATTGAAAAGAATTTAAGAGACTTACAAACTGATGTTTTTGAACCTTGTCAAAGGTATTGCTGTAGTAGAAATCCTCAGATGGTTTCAAAAAATGGACATTACTGATATACTTTTTGAGCTGTCGGATATAACCTGAATCATCGGCCACATATCCTCCAATTAATAGTTCATCGCGTTCGGGATCAATTTGCAAGGTATGACATATGTTTAAGGTGTAATACAAAAAATCGGATTCATTTTTGAAATAGAAACTGTTGTATAAAACAATCTGCATGTCTTTGATCGCGATGATCCTGATATATTGCTTTTCAAAATTGATCATCAGGGTATTCTTTTTTTCATCCCGTTGATCAACAGCTTTCGCTACAAGGGGAACTGATTTGTGCATGAAGGTGAATTCCGTGTACTTGCGGTTCAGCAAAGTCATTAATTCTTTGGGATAACTGAAAATCACCTGTTGGTTGAACCCCGGTAGATCGTTTACAGCAATCTCTTCATTTCTGTTGATATCGTTGGTCAATTCAGCAATTCTGGCGACCAATTCCGAACCGTCATAGGCTTTTGGAATCAGCGTGGCTTTATTGGTCGAATAAATAACCGAAACCGATTGATAGGAAGCAGAAAGTTTATCTTCCAGTTCAAATACCGCTTCCATTTTCTTTGCCAGGAATTGTATTTTCCCAACAATTAGGGGAATATGCTGTATAACGATGAATTTCCTGGATATGATATCCAGGATACAAAAAGAAAATCCATCAAGGCCAACCTGGATGGATAGTTGATATTCTGTAGCCCGGCTTAAATCGAAAGATTCATCAACAAAATTTAATTCATGCATAAAAGAAAAGTAATTCCTGGTTACCGATATTGTTTACAAATTTAGAAAAATATAAATTAGAATCTTTGTTTTGTCGTATTTTAGCAGCATATGATTAAAAATCACATTCAATCCGAAATAATTAGAAACCTGGGGAAGTTACCGACCCCCGGACAGGAAGCCCTTTGTCTGAAACTGGCTGATTTTATTGCAGAATCAAACCTGGATGCTATCTTTCTGCTCAAAGGTTATGCCGGTACGGGTAAAACAACCCTGCTGAGTTCACTGGTAAAAACCTTCACCACTTTCAAATTTAACTCTGTCCTTTTGGCCCCCACAGGACGCGCGGCAAAAGTGCTCTCTTCATATGCAGGCAAAAATGCCTATACCATCCACAAAAACATCTACAGGCAACAGTCTTCCAGTGATGGGGCAGGACGATTTGTGCTGAATAAGAACCTGTGCAAAGACACTTTTTTTATTGTCGATGAAGCTTCCATGATTTCCAATTCAACGGGTGAAACTTCCATATTTGGATCAGGACGCTTGCTGGAAGACTTGATTGAATATGTCTATTCCGGTTCCAACTGCCGTCTTTTACTGGTGGGGGATACCGCTCAGCTTCCTCCCGTGGGCCTGGATGTAAGTCCTGCTTTGTCAAGAAATGAACTTGAATTTTATGACCGTGAGGTCCATGAGTATGAACTGACCGAAGTGGTCAGACAGGATCTGAATTCTGGTATCTTATTCAATGCCACTTTTATTCGCAACCTGATAACCGATGGAAGTTATGAGTCGGGATACTTTCATCTGGAATGTAAACAATTTGAAGATGTCCGTCGTGTTTCAGGTGCTGACCTGATCGAGGAAATCTCCACCTGTTACGACCGCTTCGGATTGATTGAAACCATTGTGGTCACCCGGTCCAATAAACGCGCCAATAAGTTCAATGAAGGTATCCGCAGTTCAATTCTGTATAAGGAGGCTGATATATCAGTGGGTGACCTGATTATGATTGTAAAGAACAATTATTTCTGGTTGGAGGAAAATGAAATGATTGATTTTATTGCCAATGGGGACATTGCCGAAATCATCTCGATCCGTAAATACGAGGAATTGTATGGCTTTAAGTTCGCCAATGTAAGTCTTCGTCTGCTGGATTATCCGGACATTGAATTTGACTGCAAGATTATCCTCGATACCCTGGCTATTGAATCGGCTTCTCTGACCTCAGAACAGAACCGCAAACTCTTTGATGCCGTAGCTGAAGATTACATTGATATCCGAAATAAGAAAACCCGTTGGGAAAAGATAAAGGAGAATCCTTATTTCAATGCCCTTCAGGTAAAGTTTGCCTATGCCGTTACCTGTCACAAGGCACAGGGAGGTCAATGGAAGGCTGTTTTTGTCGATCAGGGATACTTAACTGAAGAGATGCTCAATACAGAGTTCCTCAGGTGGATGTACACCGCTTTTACCCGTCCTACAGAGCGTTTGTACCTGGTCAATTTCAACAAGGAATTCTTCTTAGAGTAACTTTTTTTCGACATCAATCACATCGCCCTCAGCAATGGCCCTTGTCTGGGGAAAAATCTTTATTGCTTCCTCTAAAATAGGGCTGTTGTCTTTGTACCTGGCCGAGAAATGTCCAATGAGCAATTTTCCCACTTGTGCCCTAAGTGCAACTGTAGCCGCATCTTTTCCTGTGGAGTGGTAAGTAATATTGGCCAATTCCTGGTTATCTTCTGCAAAAGTGGCCTCGTGATAAAGTAAATCAACATTTCGGACCGATTCAATATATGACTCATCTATCCGGGTATCGCTGCAAAAGGCAAATGAACGTGCCTTATAATGGTAAATAGTCAGTTCGGAATGTGGAATGACTCTTCCGTCACTGGTGATAAAATCGCCCCCTTCCTTGATCCGTTGCCGTTCACGGATGGGAATATTGTATTCCTCTAATTTCTGTTTCTTTAAATTGGGCAACACCGGTTTCTCTTCAAACCTGAAGCCACAAGTAGGAATACGGTGAGATAAGGGAAAGGAATATATGGTCACTTTCTTGTCTTCATAAATCATCTGTACACTCTTGAAATTCAAGGGATGGTAGATAATCCTGAAAGGGATTTCATCCGCATAAAGAAAATTCACTTGTGCAGAAAGGTATTTCTGAAGTTCCGAATGCGAATAGATGTGCAGATCCTTGTCGCGTCCCAGCAATATCATGGTTGAAATAAGGCCTATCAATCCAAATATATGGTCTCCGTGAAGGTGAGTAATGAATATGCGATCAATTTTAGAAAAACCGATCTTGTATTTTCTCATTTGTGTTTGGGTACCTTCCCCGCAGTCGATCAAAAAAAACCGCCCAAGTACATTGAGTACCTGGGCGGTTGGATATCTGTTTGATGTAGGTAATGCAGAACTAGTGCCGAGTATGGTCAGTTGAAAAGACATAGCGTAGTCTGACTGGGTCAGATGGTTTGTTTGCCTTTTTCATACAGAATCCCTGCTGCTTCTTCTGCCGTTCTGGTGATAACCAAAACCGTATGAAGCATTGAAATCCTGATAATCTGCTCAACATCGCGCTGTAAGCCAGTTAAAACAAATGTTCCCAATGCTTCTTCACACAGGCGGTTGGCCACTAAAATAGCGCTTAAACCTGAAGAATCGCAGTATTCACATTCACTGATATCCAGTATGATGTTCCTTTCACCCTTGGCACTGACTGCTACCAGTTCTGATTTTAAGTCCGGAGCATTGTTAATGTCCAGCCTTTCCTTCAGAACCTTTACAAGTGTATAGTCTGTAATTTTTTGTATCTCGAAATCCATAGTCTAAAAATATTAAATTCCAATGGATTTTCAATTACCAAAGACTAATTTTCTTTCTGCTCGTCGGCTTCCATCTGTGTTCTTAAAGCTGCCAACTCAGAGATATCGCCCAATGTAGTCTTTTCTGCATTGTTTTCTTTCACTGGTTTCACAGCCTTTGTTGTAGTTGGTTTGGCCTTGCTGGTTTTTCTTTTGGCTGTTTCTTCAGCTTTTTTCTCATCTTCGAATACTCTTGAATGAGATAAGATAATCCGTTTGGCAGCTTTCGAGAATTCAATGACTTTGAATTCCAGTTTTTCTTCCAACTGAGCCTGACTTCCGTCTTCTTTTACCAAGTGACGTGGAGTTGCAAATCCTTCTACTCCATAAGGAAGAGCGATGGTTGCACCCTTGTCGAATAACTCAACGATGGTTCCTTCATGAACTGAATCCACAGAGAAAATCGTTTCGAACACATCCCATGGATTTTCTTCCAGTTGTTTGTGTCCAAGGCTTAAACGACGGTTTTCCTTGTCAATATCAAGAACAATTACTTCGATTTCAGAGCCGATGGAAGTAAATTCTGAAGGATGTTTGATTTTCTTGGTCCAGCTAAGATCCGAGATGTGGATCAGGCCGTCAACACCTTCCTGAATTTCTACAAATACACCGAAATTGGTGAAGTTACGTACATTGGCTTTGTGTTTTGTTCCAACGCCAAATACGGTATCGATATCTTGCCAAGGATCAGATTTCAATTGCTTGATGCCCAAAGACATTTTGCGTTCGTCACGATCAAGGGTTAAGATTTGAGCTTCTACCTCGTCGCCAACTTTCAGGAAGTCCTGAGCAGAGCGTAAATGCTGTGACCATGACATTTCAGAAACGTGGATCAAACCTTCAACACCGGCAGCAATTTCTACAAATGCACCGTAGTCGGCCATTACCACTACTTTTCCCTTAACTGTGTCGCCAACTTTCAGTTCAGCGCCAAGGCTATCCCATGGGTGAGGTGTCAATTGTTTCAGACCTAAAGCGATGCGTTTCTTTTCATCATCGAAGTCAAGAATTACAACGTTCAGTTTCTGATCCAGTTCAACGATCTCGTTTGGATGAGAAATACGGCCCCATGACAAGTCGGTGATGTGGATTAATCCATCTACGCCGCCAAGGTCAATAAATACTCCGTAAGAAGTAACGTTTTTAACCGTTCCTTCGAGTACCTGGCCTTTTTCCAATTTAGAGATAATTTCCTTTTTCTGCAATTCGAGTTCTGCCTCGATCAATGCCTTGTGAGAAACTACCACGTTACGGAATTCATGGTTGATTTTAACCACTTTGAATTCCATCGTTTTGTCCACATACATGTCATAATCGCGGATTGGTTTCACATCGATCTGTGAACCTGGAAGGAATGCTTCGATTCCAAATACATCAACGATCATACCGCCTTTGGTACGACACTTGATGTAACCCTTGATAATTTCATCTTTTTCAAGCGCTTCGTTTACACGATCCCATGACCGTAATGCCCTTGCTTTTTTGTGTGAAAGGATCATTTGTCCTTTTAAATCTTCCAGGCTTTCAATGTAAACTTCCACCAAATCTTTTGGTTTCAATTCAGGATTGTAACGGAATTCGTTCAAGCTGACAATACCATCTGATTTGTAGCCGATATCAATAACGACTTCACGTTTGTTCATTGAAATAACCTTTCCTTCAACCACTTCTTTTTCCTGAACGGTGGTAAGGGTTTTTTCATACAGCGTTTCCAGGTCATTGGCCTGTCTGCCATTGAATCCTTTGTCTTCCTTTACCAAAGCATCCCAGTCAAAATCGGCTGAGTCAGCCACCACAGCTTTTGCTGCTTTTGCTGCCTTTGGTTGTTTTGCAATCTTTACAGGTGCAACAAATTCATCTTCTACTGCTGGTGCAGCAACTTCCTCCTGGACTACAGGCGCAGCTGCTTCTTCTACTACTGCTACTGGTGTTTCAACAGTTTCTTCTACCACTGCAGGTGTTTCTGCAACAGTCTCTTCCACTACTGCCATTGGTGTTTCAACAGTTTCCTGTTGTTCGAGTTCTTCCCTTGTATCAAGGTTCTCATTGTTGTTT
>DMFR01000374.1:0-2550 GCA_003450125.1 Prolixibacteraceae bacterium
AACTTTAAACTTTAAACCTGAAACCTGGAACTTGAATTTAGACGCTTGTTCCCATCATCTGATGATAATGATCCAGATGGTTGGTCTTTTCAAAAACATTCCTGAAAACTCTTAAATAGTTATCCCTTTCAACTGTAGTATACAATTCGCCGGTTGATCCATCCACACCCTCATCGTATCCTGTGAATAAATACCCGGCCAACATTCTATCCTTTTCATCCAGTTGATTGACAATAACATCGGTAGAAATCCCTTCATAGGCTTTAAAATAGGTCTCGATGATTCGCCGCAAAGTAATATCCAGGGTAATGCTGTCAGGATGCTCCTTTACCTCCCGCCACAACAATTCGTAGGAGCTATTGACCGGATTGCTGTCATATTGCTCAATGGTGGAAAAATCATGTTCCTTCCGCAATATCCAGTAAGTCTCATCATTCAAGTTCTTAACTTTCCTAAAACTGACTTCCTGATGAAAATCAACATTGTGGGTAAGAACAAACAGTTGCCTGACATTACCTTTTTTAGAGCGGATATCTTCTATTATTCTTCGAATCAAATGACTGACAATGAACAATGCATCGCCATCCAAACTTGAAATAGGATCATCAAATACCACTATCCGATCGACATTGATCGAATCCCGTTCAACACTTCCCTTGAGCAAATGATAGAAATACAAAAAAGTGATCACCGTTTTTTCGCCCTCGCTTAAAGTGCGTTCAGCCCTTTCCCCGTTTGGCCGGATCATCTGATAGCTCCCTTTTTCTTCAGTTGATTCGGCCAATTTAAAGCCTGTAAAACCAAATTTACCCAACAAGGCATTGATTTCATTTTTTGTTTGTGCAACATTGGTTCCCTGCATTTCCAATTTTGCAATCTCCTCCCTCAGCATTTTTAAGCTTCCTTCATTTTGGCTGATGCGCAATTCCAAATCCTCAATGATTTTAACAGAAGTAGCCAAGTCGGAATGGTATCGTTGAAATACCAACTTTAATTGCTCAATGATATAACGCCAGACTTCCCCTGTCAATTGGGAGCTTTCCCGCGCAAGGTTTTTAACCGTTTCATTGTGAAGGGCTATTTTCTTCCTTGCATCTTGGATAAGTTCATTGATGGATTCCAATTCAGGAGTTAAGCTTTCCAGTTCGATGATACTACCAGGCTCTTTGATTTTTGAATCAATCCGCTCCTTGTTGGCTTTAATTTTAAGGGTCAGCCGGGTTTTAAATTCTTCCAGACGCTCATGGTCTACCATGTTGTTTTTGGATTCTAAAAGCATCTGTATTTCAGCAACAACCCCTTCTGTTCTGGCCCAATAGTCTGATTTTATATCTGTAAGCACCTTTAAATGTGACAGATAAGTTTCATCAAAATATTCATTGAGCTGAGATTCAAAATTATCCGGTGTTTTCTGTTGACAAAATGGGCATACATCTCCTTTACCCGAATAATATACCAAACCCTGTTTGACCCAATCGCTGTTGTTCAATTTCTTAATCAACGCTGCAATGTCCACATCCTCTTTTCCGAAGATTCGCTTTGCCCATATTTCATGGGATTCCATTGCCTGCAGGGCATTAAAATGAATCAACGAAATATCCGTTTTGGGTTCTGTAGAACCTGAATAAATACGGGCCGCTTTTTCCTTTAGGGATGTAAGGTCCAATAAGTCAGATGAATTGTGAGCCTCCGCCTTACAGCGGTCCTTAAACGTATTTTTAAACGCGCTTCCCTTGAATGCCGGTTTGAAGATATCTTTTAGGGGGGTGTATACCTTCCAGCAATCTTCTGCTAAATGAGTTTCTTTTATTTCGATGTTTGCATTCAGCCCTTCAATTGCGGTAATATCCCTGATGATATCCGTATTGCTTTGGGCCATTTCTAATTTCCGGGCATCGATCAATTCTTTGGCATCTTTTTCAACCTTGCCCAATGTGAAGATCCCCTTTTGATTTTTGTTACTTCCAAAATTCTCATTGATGAAATTTCGGTTGTAAACAAAGGCTTTTAGGGAGATATTGTTTTCCCAGGTTATCCGGCATTGCGGATATTTCTCCCGGTAGGCTATTGCATTTGAAAGGGTCGTTTTACCGCTTCCATTTGGTCCATAGATGAAATTAATTTCTTTCAAGTCTCTCAAGGTCACCCCATTGTGATCATAACTTGCACAGTCCTTAATTTGAATTTCAGTGATCATCATTTAAAGGTTTAAATTAATTCCAATTTCTTGACCGCAAACCATGTCCTTAATATTTATTTTATTGTATTTTTACAAATATATAGAATTTAGTAAAGTTAATGGGTATTGTGGAACTGATATTCTATTCTGGTCTCATCCATCATTCTTCAATTCATAGACGATGGATAGTTTACCCTTCTTAAGCGGTAAGGATCGTTTTATTTGCTGTTTGCCATTGCCAGTAGTTATTGGAAAGTTATTCATTGGCCATTCGAAGCTTATTCGAAGGTAATTCGAATATGTTCGAACTACCTTCGAACTACCTTCGAACTACCTTCGAACTATCTTCGAATAACCTTCGAATAACTATA
>DMFR01000374.1:2696-3121 GCA_003450125.1 Prolixibacteraceae bacterium
AATAACCTTCGAATAACTATACAACATGACAGTCAAATGAACACTTGAAAAGCCATGGTTGTAAACCCACTTTTAGTAGTTTTGTAATTCTTGGAACCAATACTGAACGTATATTTGGGCCATCAATAGCCGCCGATGAACAAATCTGGAAAATTTGATGTTAACTTACAAGAACTGTCACTGTTTGCAAAGGCGATATCACATCCGGCACGTTTATCCATTCTTCAACACCTGGCTGAAACCAAAACCTGCATTTCAGGGGATATTTCAGACTATGTGCCCTTGGGTTGAAGCACAGTGGCACAACATTTGAAGGAATTGCGTGACCCGAGCCTGGTTCGTGGCAAAATTGACGGCATGAAGATCAACTATTGTTTGAATTTATCGGATATTGCCCGTTTGATTGATATATTTGATCACTTTTT
>DMFR01000026.1 GCA_003450125.1 Prolixibacteraceae bacterium
GTGTAAATCCGTACCATCAGTCAGATCAGTTTTCCTTTTTTATTAATATTTCTGACGAAAAATAAACAATATTTAAAAGGGACAGGTGTTTTTATGGTGTAAATAGACAACTTTGCCGGGTCTTTATAAATTAAATTGCCGGGGGACAAATCCCCTGAAAAATGAAGATAACAAGCAAATTAAGCATTTTTGCTCATTCAGAAGGGATGCATTATCCCTTCCGGATGTGAACTTAACTGTTCATAAGTTGTATATTTGAATTCAAAATTGATAGTTGATGGTTGAAAATACGGGAAGTCTATTGGATCAGATTAATGATCCTTCCGAACTTAGAAAGTTGAAAGTTGATCAGTTGCCCAAGGTTTGTGATGAGCTTCGGAATTTTATTATTGATGCCGTTTCTTCCAATCCGGGTCATCTTGGGGCTAGCCTTGGGGTGGTTGAACTATCCGTTGCTCTGCACTATGTATTTAAAACGCCTTACGATTTGCTGGTTTGGGACGTTGGTCACCAGGCCTATGGACATAAAATATTAACTGGGCGCAAGGCCAGATTTCATTCCAACCGGAAATACAAAGGGATCAGCGGATTTCCAAAGCCCTCGGAAAGTATCTACGATTCATTCGGGGTGGGGCATTCGAGTACCTCCATTTCTGCAGCCCTTGGGATGGCCGTTGCTTCAAAGTTGAAAAACGAAAAGGACCGCAAGATTGTGGCCATCATCGGCGATGGGGCTATTTCGGGTGGAATGGCCTTTGAAGGGCTGAACAATGCAGCGGTCAACAATTCAGACCTGCTGGTTATACTGAATGACAACAACATGGCCATCGATCCCAATGTGGGGGGGATGAGCAATTATCTGCTGAAGATTTCCAAGTCACAGACCTACAACCGGCTTAAGCGGGAGATATGGGATGGATTGGGAAAACTCAATGGATTTGGACCCAAGGCCCGCCGGCTGGTTCAAAAAACAGAAACCGCAGTGAAATCCATGCTGCTTAAACAGTCGAATTTGTTTGAAGGACTTGGCCTGCGTTATTTTGGCCCTGTTGATGGGCATAATGTGGTTTACCTTTCAGAAGTACTGGCAAGTTTAAGTACAATTCCCGGGCCCAAGCTTTTACATGTGATCACCAAGAAGGGCAAGGGTTTCAAGTTGGCCGAGCTTCACCAGACCCAGTATCATGCACCTGGAAAGTTTGACAAGGTAACGGGCGAATTCCTGGACTGTGAATGCCTGGTGAATAAGCCCCCTAAATTTCAGAATGTATTTGGCCAGACCATCATTGAGCTGGCTGAAATGAATGAGCGCATTGTTGCCATTACTCCAGCCATGCCTACAGGCTGTTCGCTGAATATGATGATGGAGAAAATGCCTCACCGGGTATTTGATGTAGGGATTGCAGAACAACATGCCGTTACCTTCTCCGCGGGGCTGGCCATACAGGGAATGATCCCGTTTTGCAATATTTATTCTACCTTTATGCAAAGGGCCTATGACCAGATTATCCATGATGTGGCTATCCAGAACCTGCACGTGGTCTTTTGTCTTGACCGGGGAGGTTTGGTCGGTTCTGATGGCGCTACCCATCATGGGGTGTTCGATTTGGCCTTCATGCGCTCGATTCCCAACATGATTGTATCGGCCCCGATGGACGAGCTGGAATTGCGCAATATGATGTTTACGGCCCAGAATGAAAACCATGGGCCTTTCTCCATACGCTATCCCAGGGGATGTGGTTGTGTGATCGACTGGAGGCAACCCATGACAGCCATTCCTATTGGTCAAAGCAGGCAGCTTTCTGAAGGATCTGACGTAGCCATCCTGACGATCGGTACAATTGGCATTCCAGCCAGCAGAGTGGTCAGGATGCTTCAAAAGGAGGGAATAAAGGCAGCACACTTTGATATGCGGTTTGTAAAACCGTTGGATGAAAAAGCCCTTGATGCTGTTTTTAGCAAATTTACCCATGTCGTTACCATTGAAGATGGAGTTTTGCAGGGAGGATTCGGAAGCGCTGTTGCAGAGTTTATGACGGATCATGAATATAGCGCCCATCTCAAGCGTATTGGCATTCCCGATCAGTTTATTGATCATGGCAGCCCGGAGGAGTTGTACCGGGAGCATCATCTGGATCAGCAAGGGATCTATCAATCCATTAAAGCTTTTATGGGATAAGAATAAGTTAAAAGATACTTTTTAAATAGGATGGTCGTTTATCAGGCGTTATACATTAAACATTTTCATTTTGGATTTTTATTTTAAGAAACGTCGCTGGAAAATACTGCTTCTGCTTTTGGCTGTAACCATAGGCATTTGTTCATTTTTGTATACCAACTGGCTGGTCAATAAAATGTCAATTGAAGAACGCAAGAATGTTGAATTGCTGGCCAAAGCCACCCAGGTTCTTGCAAGTTACGATATCAACTCTAACCAGGATATTTCCTTTCAGTTGGATATCATTAACCGCAATACGAACATTCCGATCATCGTAACCGACAGTTTAAATCAAATTTTGATCATCAAGAACATTTCATTCTCAGAAGCGAACCGGGAAAAAGTACTGCAACGGGAGCTTCACAAGATGAAAGAGCAGAATGAACCGATCATCATTTCTGTTTCTGATACCGAAAAGCAATATCTATACTACAAGGATTCCATTTTATTGGAGAACCTGAAATATTATCCCCTGCTTCAGTTTGGGGTCATATTCCTGTTTATCCTGGTGGCCTACCTGGCTTTTAATTCTTCCCGGAATGCAGAGCAAAACCAGGTATGGGTAGGCATGTCAAAAGAAACGGCCCATCAATTGGGAACCCCCATCTCTTCATTGATGGCCTGGGTAGAACTGCTAAAAATGCAAAATATTGATCCTTCACTGATCGAGGAATTTGAAAAAGATACCCAACGACTGGAGAAAATTACCGAACGCTTTTCCAAGATCGGTTCCATCCCAGAGTTGATTGATACGGATGTGGCAGAAACCATCCGTTCGACGGTCTCCTATCTGAAGACCCGTTCGTCCCTGAAAGTGAAGTATATCCTGGATTTTGACGAGCAGGCCAAATTTGAGGTTCCTTTAAACGCCTCGCTCTTTACCTGGGTGATTGAAAACTTGTGCAAAAATGCCATTGACGCGATGAACAATGTGGGAACCATTCATATTTCGCTCCAGGATAAGGGGGACCATGTTATTATCGATGTGGCAGATACGGGAAAGGGAATTTCGAAAAGCTACCACAAGACTGTTTTTCAACCCGGATTTACCACCAAGAAAAGAGGGTGGGGTTTAGGCCTTTCACTGGCCAAGCGGATTGTAGAAAATTATCATAAAGGGAAAATATTCCTCAAGCAATCTGAAATCAATAAAGGGACCACCTTTCGGATTATCCTCCAGAAAGGATAACTTATGAACAATCAACAAAAGGCTAAGCTGTTGATAGATAATATATTATTGAGCGCAATATTTTTTAGGAAGAAACGATGTTAAAAAAATCAATATATTTTTTGGGTTTGGGTATTTTTTATACTTTTGCAAAACTTTTTTAAGGCAATGAGCATTCTATCACAATATAACATTGCATTCAAAGGCCTTTCCATTGGGAAGCATGTTTTTGAATTCGCGATTGACGACAAATTCCTGGGTGAGTTTGACGGGGGCGTTGTTGATCAGGGCCAGGTGAATGTTCATTTAACCTTGGATAAGCAGAGTTCGCTGATGACCTTTTGGTTTGAGGTGGAAGGGACTGTCCGGGTTCAATGTGACCGCTGCCTTGAAATGTACGATCAGCCCATTGAAAGCCGGGAGCGGATTTTTGTTCGTTTGGGCGAAAAGGAGAGTGCCGAGGGCGATGATTTGATTTGGGTAAGTACCAATGAGTATCAACTGAACGTAGCTCAGTTGATTTATGAGTTTATCTGTCTGGCTGTTCCGATCAAGAAGGTTCATCCCGATGACGAAAACGGGAATTCAACCTGTGATCCGGAAATGATTGAAAAGCTGAACAAATATATCATCAGGGAAGAAGAGCAAAGCAACCCTGTTTGGAAGGATTTAAAGAAATTATTAGATAACGAATAAAAAAATAAGTTAAGATGGCACATCCTAAGCACAGGGTTTCTAAAACCCGCAGAGACAAAAGAAGAACACATTACAAAGCGATACCTGCAACATTGGCAGCTTGTTCAAATTGTGGGTCCACTGTAAAATACCATACTGTTTGTAACGAATGTGGATATTACAGAGGCAAGTTGGCAATTGAAAAAGACGTAACAGTTTAATAGCTGCCCTATTATGATCAGAAAAATAACATTTTTCTGATCATTTTTATTCTTTCCAATTCAAATATTCGAATGTTCTAACTGATTGTTTAAAAATGAGTTAGACTACTTTTGCCCGATATTGTTTGGCTTTTTGTTTTTTTCATTCTATCTTGCGCCGCATTTCTATTTTCCAAATTTACAATTTAGGTTGTTGATATTCCCTACATTGGGAAACTTCAGCTGATAAATTTGATTAAAAATTTTCTATATATGAGTAATATTCGTGCTGCAATAACAGGCATTGGAGCATTTCTTCCAGAGTACAGGATGACCAATGAGGAGATTAGTCAACTGGTGGAAACCTCCGATGAATGGATCATGCAGCGTATCGGCATTAAAGAACGCCGTATTTTGAAAGAAGAAGGATTGGCTACCTCTGATATGGGGGTTGCGGCCATTAAACAACTTCTTGAAAAGACAGGTACAAAACCTGAAGAAATTGAATTGTTGATTTGTTGCACCATGACTCCCGATAATCCTCTGCCGGCCACTGCAAATATTATCAATTACAAGGCAGGACTTGTCAATGCCTGGAGTTTTGATCTGACGGCTGCCTGTTCAGGGTTTGTTTACGGTTTGACAACAGGGGCAAAGTTTATTGAAAGTGGTCAGTATAAAAAGGTCATTGTTTTAGGGGCCGATATGATGTCCTCAGTGACCAATTACAAAGACCGGGCAACCTGTCCTTTGTTTGGCGATGGCGCTGCGGCCGTATTGCTGGAACCAACAACCGAAGATCTAGGGGTCATTGATCACATCAATCGGGTGGATGGGGCTGGAGCACAATACCTTCAGATTAAAAGCGGGGGATCGTTGAAGCCGGCTTCTTATGAAACCATCGATAATGATGAACATTTTATCTACCAGGAAGGACAAACTGTTTTCAAAACCGCAGTTTCCAATATGGCTGATATCGCTTCTGAAATGATGCAGAAGCATCAGATTTCATCTGAAGATCTGACCTGGCTTGTTCCACATCAGGCAAATATGAGGATCATTGATGCCGTGGGCCGCCGGATGGGAATTGACAAGGAAAAAGTGATGGTCAATATTCAGAATTATGGCAATACCACCGCTGCGACCATTCCGCTTTGTCTGTATGATTATGAGAAACAATTGAAAAAGGGAGATAATATCATTCTGGTGGCTTTCGGCGCAGGATTCACCTGGGGAACAATTTACCTGAAATGGGCTTACGATTCCAAATAAGAACCAAAATATACCAGACCATTGCACCATGGAAAAGTTGATTATCAGAAGTCACGAAGAGTTTGAAAAACATGTTGGCCAGGAATTAGGGGTTTCAGAATATATGACCGTTACCCAGGAGCAGATCAACAAATTTGCAGATGCGACTTTTGACCACCAATGGATTCATGTGGATGAAGAAAGGGCCAAAAGGGAAGGGGCATTTGGAAGTACCATCGCCCACGGTTACCTGACCCTGTCATTGCTTCCCTATATGTGGGATCAAATCGTCCAGGTCGAAAACATCAAGATGCTGGTCAACTATGGAATTGAATCTTTTCGATTCAGCCAGCCGGTGGTGGTGAACAGCAAAATAAGAACAAGGGTTAAACTGCATTCGATCACCAACCTGAGGGGAATTTCAAAAGTACACCTGGATGTCACCATGGAAATTGAAGGAAACCGCAAACCGGCTTTTGAAGGCGATATCACTTTCCTTTATCATTTTATATAGAATCCATACAGGTTAAAAAGATATTCAAAACGTGTTCCCGGATAGGGGACACGTTTTTTTTGCTTTCAGAAGGTATGTTTGGACCAGGTACAAAGCCAATGGAGGGAACCTACCCGAATCCTGTCATCTGTAACTCATCTGTAACTCATCTGTAACCTTTCTGTAACCTTGCCTTACAGAAAGGTTACAGATGGGTATCAGAAAGGTATCTCAAACAGGTATGAAAGGGATACCGGGCAGGGGAAGAATAATAGGCCAAAGGGAGGCGGGGAAGGTGAACTTTATGCCCTGCAATTGAAAGGGCTTAACCGCTCCAGCAGGGCTGACTGGTCCTGAGCCGGGGAATTGTTCACCGACTTTTTAGAATGGTCCTATGTTTTTGAAGGAATTTAGGCTACCTTCACCCGCTTTATTATCTTTGAAGCTTGTTCAAAACAAATCAATTATGGCAAAGGAAAACAATGTGATCAATCTGCAGGTAATTAACCTGATTGCTACAGGAACCAAAATTACCGGAGACCTTCTCTCGGATGGGGACATACGCATTGATGGGGAATTGATGGGGGATTTGGAAACCAGGGGAAGATTGGTGATTGGTGCATCAGGCAGGGTAGAAGGGGAGATCAGATGTAAAAGCTGCGAAATTGCAGGCACTCTCAAAGGCAAGCTGTTTATTGCCGAGTTGCTTTCGCTCAAGGCTTCTTCTTCAGTTTCAGGGGATATGGTAACAGGTAAACTGACCATAGAACCTGGTGCATTCTTTATGGGCACTTGCACAATGGGAGATGAAACCACCAACAATGAATCCAGATAAGGATCAAAAGCCAAAGAAAAAACTGGATGATTTCATCCGCTATTCCAGCCTGGGATTCGAAATGATCGCCATTATGGGCCTGGGAACTTTTGCGGGTGTCAAAATAGACCAGTGGCTGGATCTTCAGTTCCCTGCTTTTACCCTGGGTTTGATGATTTTAGCCGTCATAGGGGCAATCTATCATGCCATCCGGAAGTTTTTGTAATTCACCCTCAATTTTAGTATGAAAAGCTTTATAATAAAATCCAGCGTACTGACCATCATTGTTTTAATCATCGGGGCGTTGTTCTATTCCACCCTGTTAAGACCATTTTACCTGGATATTCTGCCTTGGGCAGTAGTCCTTTTTTTCCTTGGAACAAACCTTGTACATGCCTATTTGTTAAAGATCTCCGTTGGTTCAGGATCACGGTTTACCTCCCATTATATGGCGGCAAGTTTTTCAAAGATGTTCTTTTACCTGGCTGTGGGCATTGTTTATGCAATGATATATCAAGCAGAAGCAAAGATTTTTTTAATTAATTTTTTACTTCTTTATGCCGTTTACACTACTTTTGAAGTCATAGAATTTTCGAAAATAGTCAGACAAAAAAACAAGTAATCATTCTTTTACCCACAAAACTTTCTTCAGCTAATTTAAATAAATTAAATTTGCTGACCGTTGAATACAATGAGAAAAAAATGATGCACATTCTACGACCTATATTCATAATCATTTTAGCCGTCTTTATCGGGACAGGATTTGTTCAGGCTGCTGAGGAACCCCAGCAGGGGGCCCATTCAGAAGGCTTTGACGCCGGTAAGTTTGTCATGGAGCATGTCTCTGATGCCTATGAGTGGCACATTGCCACTTTTGGACGAACCCAGGTCAGCGTCCCCTTACCCATTATCCTGTATAGTGCCGACAAAGGATGGAACGTTTTCATGTCCTCCGGGTTTCATCATGGCCAGGAAAGCTATATGGGCTACAGGATTGAAAAAGAAGGCAAGAATGAAGGGAAAATTGTTGAATTGAACGAAAGTGGGGAAGCCAAAACTGATTTGCCCATCGATTTGTCAATTACCAAAACCGTTGCCGGGATATTTGTCAGTGTAATCATCCTCTTGCTTATTTTCCTCAGTATCGCCAAAAAGGCCAAACAACGCGTTAACCAGGCTCCTTCGGGACTGCAGAACCTGTTAGAGCCGGTCATCCTTTTTGTGCGCGATGATGTGGCAAAACCTGCCATCGGTGAAAAGAGATACGAAAGGTTTATGCCTTACCTGCTGACTGTATTTTTCTTTATCCTGGTGAACAACCTTTTGGGCCTTGTTCCCATTTTCCCCTTCGGGGCCAATGTGACCGGGAACATTGCCGTTACAATGGTTCTGGCCCTATTTACCTTTTTCTTCACCACCTTCAATACCAACAAGCACTACTGGAAAGAAATATACAACCCGGAAGTTCCATGGTGGCTGAAGTATCCCATCCCGCTGATGCCCATTGTTGAGCTTACGGGCGTGATCACCAAGCCATTTGTACTGATGGTTCGTCTCTTTGCCAACATGCTGGCTGGTCATTTGATTGTGACGGTTTTTGTAAGCCTGATCTTTGTCTTTGCCAAATTAATGGGCGTTGAGGCAGGGCTGGGCGTATCGGTAATATCGGTTTTATTTTCAGTATTCATGCTGCTTTTGGACGTGCTGGTATCCTTCATACAGGCGTATGTGTTTACCTTGTTATCGGCCCTGTATTTCGGTATGGCAGCACCAGAGGATCATCATTAGTTTTTCATTATATTTAAACATTCATTATTATGACTGCATTATTAATCATCTTAGCAGAATTGGCTCTCGCGAAAATGGGAGCTGCATTGGGTGCAGGTTTGGCAGCGATTGGCGCTGGTATCGGCATTGGACGAATTGGTGCAAGTGCAATGGAAGCCATTGCCCGTCAGCCTGAAGCTGTAGGCGATATTCGTTCGAACATGATTGTTTCAGCCGCTTTGATCGAAGGTGTTGCCTTCTTTGCGGTGATCGTTTGTGTATTGGCAATTTTCATTGCGTAAGATTTTTTTGAGTTGTGGCCCGCTCCCCGGGTTGCCGGGGGGCCGGGGTTCATTTTACCTTCAATACATTAC
>DMFR01000202.1 GCA_003450125.1 Prolixibacteraceae bacterium
TCACCACAGATTAATCAGATTAATACAAATAAGAAGAATTAATTTGTGTTAATCTGATTAATCTGTGGTGAATAAATTTTCTATCTGTTCTATGAGTCCCCGTGTTTAATTTTCATCCAAATATCGATGAAATTTATAAACAAAATAAATGTTCATCGAGAGAAACCCTCACAATGTAATGAACAGGACAAATTTTGTAATGAACCTTTCCCCTGATCAATTGGGAAGTATCCTCTTTCTAAAGCGTCCTGTTCTGGTGAGGCCTCTCCTTGTTTCGTGTCTTATTTAAGTCGGACTTAATTCGTAGATAATAGGTAGATAATTCGTAGATAATTCGAACCTAATACATATTGATACTAATTATCTACCTATTATCTACCTATTATCTACCTATTATCTTCGAATTAAGTCTGACATAAATAAGACATCAATAAGACACAAGTATCCTACAAACCAGATAGAAATTACAGGAAAAAATATCAGTGAACCAATCAAAGGGGAATGTCGATGCCTGGTATCATCTTTTGAGACGATACCGGGCATAAGCTATGGGTTAATAGCAGGTAGTTACTGGCCAGAAAGATCAGCTAGTGTTTGATTTTACTGATGAACTCAGCCCGATAGGGTTCTCCAAGGGTCAATACCAATGGATTTTCTGAGTGAGAGAGAATGTTGAGGATAATTTGTTCGGATGAAAAGTACTTGACACAACTCATGGCAATGAGTTCTTTTTTGTTGATGCGGCAAAATTCCTCCACCGGTAAAAGGGACATCAGTTTTTCAAACGAAATGTTTTTCAACTGCATAGTGGTACCATCGGCCAAAAGGGCTGTTTTATCACGGGGATCTATTTCCGAAGTCTTGACATAGACCAGTTGATCACCTTGCAGCACGCAAATTCCCTTGCTGGTATTGATCCTAAAGTTTCCGGCAGGCTTGCTCCGGTTTTCAATCCATTGAATGGCCTTCTTTACGGCATGTTGAAGTCGTTCAAACTTTACGGGCTTCATCACATAGTCGATGGCATCCAGGTCGAAGGCATCAGTGGCATAATCCCTGTAAGCGGTGGTAAAGATAACAGGTTTGTCCTTGAGCAGTGCAGCGAGCTGTATCCCATTGATACCGGGCATTTCAATGTCCAGGATACAAAGATCGAATGCCAGGTTGGGAAACTCTTTGAGAAACACCTCCGGGTCATTAAAAGCCCTGATCACTTCCAGTTCGGGGATCTGTTCACAGAGCAGTTTCAGGTACGAAAGGCCTGGCAACTCATCGTCCAGCAGCAAGCACTTTAGCTTTGTATTCAAGCAAGTCGATTTTTAATTGTGCGATATAGACATTGTCCTCGGTAAAACGTTCAAATTTGAAATGATCATTGTAAATGATCTTCAGGCGTTGCTCCAGGGAATGGTTCCCAAAACCTCCCTTTTCCTTTTTAATGGGCGATTTGGCAGATATTTTATTGGCCACCGTAAGGCCGAAAGTGTTGTCATTGAATTCAAAAACGATAGAGATAAAGGCCTCATGGCTTTGCAGGTCAGCGTATTTAAAGGCATTTTCAATTAAATCAGTTGAAATGAAGGGGGCAAGCATGTGTTGATGATACAAGGGCTCATTTTCATTGATTTTCAGTTTGACCTTTAAATCAAACAGCGGGCTTAACTTGATCTTGTTGATTTCGATCAGGTTAAGGGCAAATTCCACTTCCTGCTTGGGGGTTACGAATTTCTTGCGGCTGTCGTAAAGGATATAATCCAGCACGTTGGACAGCTTGTCCAATGCAAAATAGGTCTGGTAGGCATGGGATTGTACCGAGTTGAGTATATTTTTGAACAGATGGGGATTGAGCCTTGAATCCAGGTTGTCCAATTGTATTTCGTTGAATTTGGTCTCCAGTTCCTGGTATTTCAATTCCAGCGTTCGTTTCCTGTCTATTGACTGACGGATCCCAAGGACCAGGTAAATGACCAAAGCCGTTAATAAGGCCAGCAGGCCGATCAATCCATAAAAAAGCCAGGCAGGCAAACTCATTGGGGACTCCATTGGATCTATTTTTGGGTAAAGTTAATGATTTCAATGGATGCTTTTCCATCTGGGGAAGCAGAAGGTATTTTCGATGAAATATTTTGAGGAATGAGGGTGTCTAAAAAGAAATAATTAACACACAGCCACCAAGGAACGGAGATATAAGTTATTGATAAACATATCTTTCCTGGTGTTTAATTTTGTTTATTCTACTTTTTGGACATCCTCTGAATACATAGAGGTCGTCTTATAGATTAAAATTCCAGCTCAAATTGGCCGCCATGCCAAAGGATTGAAGTCTGACTCCTGCAAAGCCTATATCCTTAAAAGGAATTTTCATGTAGGGCTGTAAACCGATACTAACCCTGGAACTTAAACGCTGCTCGAAACTGGCCTGTAAATTCAAAACACCCAGCCAATGCTGATTCTCATTGGCCACATGATAGGACAGCGGGCTATTGTTGTCATTTTGAGCATAATTGAAACGATAATCTTCCCTGAGCATCATATAGGAAGAAATACCGGAGCCTGCACTGATTGTTTTATTTTTCCTTCTGAGGAAAGTATAATTGATATTTAATGGAATGTCAAGTACACGACAATCTGCACTGACTGATTTGGGAAAGTATTCCGTCCAGATATTGCGCGTTGGGGTATAGTTGCCAAATGCGGTTTCGTACAGTTTTTTGGCATAAATGCCCCCTGTACTGAAACTCCAGTTTTTTGCAATCCGATAGGATACCAAAAGACCAAAATCATTTCCCAAACTGGCATTGTTCAGGTTATTTACCCCATTATAATCAGGAGCAGCCAGCACACTCAAAGCCAATCGACGCATTCGAGGTTCTGAGATAGGCTGTTCATTGGGTTCCCCGATGGCTGCAAATAGAGGTTCATCAGCAGAGGACCGGTTGCGCTCAGGAGATTTCGCCAGTTCCGGTTGAGTTGGAGGCTGTTCCTTTGGCCTGACCTTTGACTCGGTCGTTGCCTTTTGGCCGGTTAAGTTTTCCTCCCGCAGGGAATCAGCAGCAGAATAAAGTTTCCGATCAGCAGATTCCACAAGAGTAGTCTGATTTAGAGAATGTTCTGTTGAACTGGCGTTGGCAGCTGTGGTTGCTTTTTGAACCTTTAAGCTTTCCATCCCTATGGTATCATGATCTGTCATCTGCTTTTCTCTCCTACTGGCAATTGAACGTTGCTGAGCAGACCCTACTTTCGGGGGCTTGTTTTGTGCCAATGGGACTTTGGACCTTGGTTTTGTTGTACTGACTATTTCTTTTCCTTTCGGTGAAGTGATGGATTGATATTGCTCTGGTTTTTTATTCTGATCTTTCTGCTGAACTTCAGCCTGCTGAATGACTTGATTTGTGCCTTCAGGCCATAAGATACGGATGGCAAAAAACAATAGGATCAATGCGGCAACACCACCCAGGCGACTTAACCAGAAGAGACCCCGCTTCTTTCTTTCATGCCGGTCGAGACGCTGCTTTAGTTTTGACCATTCGCCTTCCTGAAAAGTCACAAGAACCTCTCCAGGATGAAGTCCTTCCCGAAATAACTGGTCTATATCTTCTAAATTCCTCTTAGTCATGTTTGTCAATTGTTAACTTTGGGAAAGATTGATATTTTTTGTAAATCTTTCCCAGAGTTTTATACGCTATTAAATTTCAGTACCAACAGGATAATAACCGATTGGGGAACAGATAACATCTGCTGTAATTTCTGCCGTGCCTTGTGTAGGTTTGACCTGGAAGTACTTGTACTGATCCCTGTCATTTCGGCAATTTCTTCATGAGAATAACCATCAACGGCATATAAGTTAAAAACGATCCGGTAGGCAGGAGGAAGACGTTGGATCAATGACAGCAAATCCTCATAGTCCAATTTATGCTCAACGGAGGACTCATTGGTTTTTGGTTCTGATTTTTCCAATCCTACATATTGACTCCATTTAAGGTTGGTCCTGTAATAGTCAATGGAAGCATTGTACATGATTTTACTCAGCCAAGCCAAAAAAGATCTACTTTTATCATATTTCTCCATATTGGTAAAGGCCTTAAAAAAACCTTCATTCAATACTTCAGCAGCTTCATATCGATTATCGGCATATCGCAGACAAATTTTCATGGCAAAACCATAAAGCTCTTTGTACAACAATTCCTGACTTTTCCGGTCATTGTCCATACAACCATCAATAATCCGCTGTAATTCCTTTTCAACCATTCATCCAAAAAGTAAATCATCTATGTACAAGTTAACGAAATTATCGATGCCTTTGTTTAAATTCATGGGTTCAATTCATTGATGAATCTGGCTTTTTATTTAACGTATCTGGTTTTTTAAATGTAAAGGTGCGGGTAATGCTGAAGCCCCAGCGAAATCCGCCTTTGGTCCACGAACTGCTGGTACTTGGGATAGACTGGTTTTCCAGAATGGCGGTAGAATTGGTAAAGATGAAATTAAAAACATGACCGCCTGTTTCCATTTCAAGGCCAACTCCCAGAGGATTATAGAACTTAAATCCCTTTTGCTGAAGGAAATAATCTTTGCTTTCTTTACTTCTGAAACTATAGAAGTAATCGGCGATAAGGGCCATTCGATGACTGAGTTTCATCCTTCCTCCCATTCCCAGGCCAAATAGATTGTTCATATCCATAAAGGAGACATAATTCCTTCGGACATAAGTCGGCAACAAGGCCAGTGAAAGGTCATCGTTGAACTTCCTGGCAATAATGGCCTGGGTAAGAAAGCTCAGCCGATCGGAGAACTTTTGAAAATCGGCATCTGATGTTGTAAGGTTCAGCTTTTGCATCCCTGAAGCCACCCCATTGGCATATAAAGTGACCGAGACAGGTATTCGATTATCGGTAGATTGCCGGATTAACCTGAATTTTGGTTTGATATAGAACAATTCCCTCTGACTGGTATTGGTGCCATTGGGTGCTCCTTTGGTTCGGCCAACCCCCAAACTCAACCGATTGGTGATTCCATAGTCAAACCCAATCAAGATGTCTGAAGCATTATCCAGGCCATAAAAGGTCTGGATCCCGCCAAAGCTTCCTGCAATATCGCCGAAACGGTGCATGACTACAAAAAGCATGTCATGTTTGTGCATCGTTTCATTGGATTGCCCGTTTAGGATTTGCGGTGATTTAAAAGTTGCTGTTACCGGAATGTTCTTACTCTTTGGAACTAATTCATCCATCTGTTGATCCAAATCTTCCTGTGCCTTCAGCAAGGGAATGCAAATAAAGAAAAATGACAGTATTAGAATTGTTCTCATTGGGCTAATTTTTACGATTGGTACCAGTACATGAATACTAACCATAGACTTCGTACAGTTTTACTTTTCCGGCGAACAGTTACTGATCCAGATGTTCAATGAATCACGTGTGCTTTTGGGAAGCGGGGCATGGCCCTGTGGCATATCTGCACGATCCTGAATGACCCTGACATAAAAGTAGTCAAGATGAGGTTTTACACCGTTATAGGTGGTGAAATTTCCCAGCCCAGGGGAATTGCCTCCCTGGTGGCAAATGATACAGTTACGGGAAAGAATGTTTTTCACATAATTGTCATAGGTAATGTTCATACCTGGGAATTGTGGTGTACAATTGGACGGTCCCTGACTTTCATCAATGGTTTCAGGGGCCATGTTGGTACATCCGCAAATAAGGAGGGTAATTCCTACAATCAGTATTTTATGCTTGATTTTCATCTGTTGGTTTGCATTACGGTTTACACGAATTTAAACGATTTATACGGATTCTCCCCCGATAAAGGTGCACGGGAACTAGATATTTATAGAAAGATTATCCCCTGTAAGGCTCTATGATGCAGTGTAAAGAGACCACCTTAATCTTTCCTCAATACCCTATGTAATCGGTATGGTTCGTATCTTTCTTAACATTTTTTACAGGCAAAAAGCAAAGCCAGAAGCCCCGGCATCAATCATTACCGGGGCCTGACGCGCTGCATAATTAGTAACCGTAATTATAACCTCCGCCCCCACCTCCAGTGGTAGTTGGACTGCTTGCTTTTGTTAAAGTTGCTATAATTTCACCTCCTGGATTATTGGCAGTGTGTATTTGTATATAAACTTTCCCCGCAGCCAGATCAGTAGCCTGAGTAGAAGTAAAAGTAGCAGTCCCCGAATACGTACCACTGGTGGCTGTAGGAAATCCTGTAATTGGAATGATAACAGGACCTGCATCATGGAAATGCATCGCTGCAGCATTTGATGTTAAGCCACTCCAGGTCACCGTATAGGTTAAAACCATGGTCGTCGCATTAAAGGTTCCGGTTGCTGTTCCGGTTGCCGATGTTACAATGGCGTCAGTAGACTTGACAAAACTTCCTGAATAACTCACCGATCCATTCACAACGGTGTTATCATCCTTCTTACAAGATGAAAATCCAATGATAAGAACAAGAACAGTTATTCCAACTGTTTGGGCATTAATCGTAATAAACTTAATAATTGTTTTCATGGCTCTAATTGTTAGTTATGAATAAAAATGATTACAATGTTTTCGTGTTAAAAGCCTTTTAATAAATGCTTCTATAATCCATACGGAATGAAAATCGAAAACGCTGCTTGGTCATTAAAATAAAATACATATTTGTCCTTTATTTTTACTCACCCTTTGGATAGATTAAAGACTCTCTGGTGGCATGTCAATCCTGCAATGTCCTTACTGACAATACCAGGACTTTCGCATAGCTTAATTTTTAGAAGTTAAAAATCCGATGAGGGTGTCCAAAAAGCCGAATAAACAAATTTAAACACGGAGACACGTAGACACAAAGATCTGTTTTTCAATAACTTATTTCTCCGTGCCTTTGTGTCTCTGTGTTTAATTATTTTTTTTTAGACACCCTCATTATCATACGATTATCAATTTTAATGTGTAGATTTTGTGCAGGTTGAGTGTACATCGTGTGTAGGTTCTGTGTATCCATACACAGGAGCAACACACAATGTACACACAATCTACACATGACCTTTGGCAATTGTATGACTATCATCAGACAAGGAACAGGCTTCCCGCTTACCGGAAGGATGGGATTGTAATTGTACCGTTTAACGGTACGGCCTACTAAGAATATTGATTTTATCAGGTTAGATTACTTTTTTATTTCATTCAGCTACAACATTTTGCAATTTTTTCACCTTGCAAAACACTACAATCGGCACACTTTTTTGGAGCAGGAAAAAGGTGTATCTACTTTTAATGGGTCAAAGGACAAAAAGGGGAAATCATTGGGGTAAAATCAAACCAAAAACCTCTTGTGATTAATGATTAAAGATTAACGATTGTCTATTAACGATTAACGATTGCAGATTAAAGATTAACGATTTAAAAAAAAATAGTTCGACAAAACCATCTATTTCATTTTAAGCACAAACAGCTAGATCATTCAATTACAACAATATATGAACGCCAACTAAGCAAATGACGGCAAATGGAAGCAAACGGCGGCAAACGGCGGCAAACGACGGCAAATAGCGGCAAACGACGGCAAACGACACCGTTTTTTGGATTTACGGATGCGGCCTGCCTACCTTTATCGTGACAAAGGACAAAAGTAGAATTTCATCGGGTAAAATCAAACTAATATCCTATGTAAATAATGATTAATGATTAACGATTAACGATTTTTAAAAAGGGAACTATGATAGTCAATTCATTCTCTCTCTACCATACTTTCACCGCTACGCGGTTTTTAAAGGTGCGTAGCACAGATAGTATGGTAGCAAATGAATTCTTTACTACCATATTTTCACCGCTACGCGGTTTTTAAAGGTGCATAGCACCGACAATATGGTTGTCAATGCATTCTTTCTATTATAGACAAACTGTGGAATCAGCATTAATACAGGGAGTCCACAGATTTTAAGACATATTTAAATAAACATACCATCTATTAACCTACGAACTAATTCGTGTAATTCGTTTTAATTCGTG
>DMFR01000097.1:0-6795 GCA_003450125.1 Prolixibacteraceae bacterium
GTTTTTTTCAAGCAGAAGACGGCATACGAGATCATGCCTAGTCTCGTGGGCTCGGAGATGTGTATAAGAGACAGCTCAGGAGACTTGGCAAAATAGAAGCTATTGAAAACAAAAGTATGAAGGAGGAATAAACATGAATAACTTAATTGAATTGTTAAACTATGGACAAAGCTACTGGCTGGATAATCTTACCCGGGAAAAAATCACCAGTGGGGAAATTGAGAATAGAGTGACCCAACAGGGCTTAAGGGGGATAACTTCCAATCCAAGCATCTTCAACAAGGCAATGGCTGAGGGCAACAGCTATGACCAGCAAATTAAAGAACTTGTCCAGCAGGGTAATAGCCCATCAAGGATCTATGAATTGCTGACAGTAAAAGATGTACAGGAGGCTTGCGATATTTTAAGACCAGTCTATGAAGAGTCTGGTGGAATTGATGGATTCGTAAGTCTTGAAGTATCACCTTACCTGGCGCGCAATACAAGAGGAACCATTGATGAAGTACACAGGCTTTTTAAGGAAGTGAAAAGGCCCAACTGCTATATTAAGATTCCGGGCACCAAAGAAGGGGTGCCAGCCATTGAACAAATGCTTTATGAAGGGATTCCGATCAATATCACCCTGCTGTTTTCAGTGGAAAGATATGTTGAAGTTGCCAAAGCATATATCCGTGCTCTTCAACGCAGGGATGCTGAAGGAAAACCGGTGAACAATATAGTCTCGGTAGCAAGCTTTTTCCTCAGCAGAATAGAGGTACTGACCGATCAGTTATTGGGCTATCATATGATTCCCGAGTGGGGATCTAAGGGAAGTGAAGAGCTTTTACCAGCCTCCTTATTGGGCAAGGCAGGTATAGCCAGTGCAAGGCTTGCCTATCAGCGCTTCAGGGAAATGTTTGGCAGTGAAGAATGGAAACTACTGGAGGGCAAGGGTGCTCATGTTCAACGACCTCTATGGGCCAGCACTGGGAATAAGGATCCTTTGTATGAAGATCTAAGGTATGTAGAATCACTAATTGGACAGGATACGGTAAATACGCTTCCCGATGAAACCATTGCGGCGCTTGCCGATCATGGTAATCTCTCTTATAACACGGTAGATGATGGATTGGGAGAGGCAGGTCAATTATTTGGTCAGCTAATGACCTTCGATATCAATATTGAATTTGTTGCACAGCAACTGGAGAATGAAGGAATTCAAAAATTTAAGGAATCCTATAACAAGTTGCTTGAAAACCTGACAAAGAAAAGAGTTGATATACTTGGAGAGCACTATTCCAAACAGCAAATAAGTTTTGGTGTTTTGAAAAAGGAAATAGATCCGGCATTTACATCTCTGGATGAAAAGCAGGCAGGCAGGCGCCTGTTTGCCAAAGATCCATATCTGTGGAAGAATGATCCAAATCAGGTGGAAACGATCCTAAATGGATTGGGTTGGATAACATTGCCTGAAAGTTTTGCCCATCAAACAGAAGAGCTTATTTCATTTACCGGTGAGTTGAAAAATGAAGGATATCAATTTGCTGTCTTGCTCGGTATGGGAGGAAGCAGCTTGTGTGCCGAAGTGGCCTGTAAAACCTTTGCTATCGAAAACGGATATTTAAAATTGATTGTACTGGACAACACCGATCCGGCTGCCATACATGAAGTCGAAGATCAGATTGACTTACAAAAGACCTTATTTATTGTAGCCAGTAAATCAGGAACAACGTTGGAATCCTTGTGTTTTTTTAGGTATTTCTACGAACAGATAAAAAAAACAAATGCGGTTGATCCCGGAAAACATTTTGTGGCGATTACAGATATTGGCACTCCCCTAATGAAAACGTCAGAGGAATACCAGTTCAGAAAAGTATTTATCAATCCTTCCGATGTTGGGGGCCGTTATTCCGTACTCTCTTATTTCGGACTTTTGCCTATGGCCCTGATGGGAATTGACATCAAGGCACTTTTGTTGAATGCCAGACAAATGAAAGATAGTTGTGATCCTTTTGTACCCGCTTCCATTAATCCGGGTATTGGCCTTGGCTGTTTGCTGGGGATGGCCCAACGAAGTGGAAAAGACAAGGTTACTTTTGTTATTTCTCCCTCCATAAAGAGCTTTGGTCTTTGGGTCGAACAGCTTCTGGCAGAGAGTACAGGAAAAGAAGAATTGGGAATTGTTCCTATTCATGGCGAATCGCTGGGAGATCCCGAAGTATATGGAAAAGACCGTATATTCGTACATCTCTTCCTTACCACCGATAACAATACACCACATGAACTAAAGCTATCAGCTTTGGAGAAGGCTGGTTACCCAATTGTGAGGATCGGGTTACCTGATAAACTGTCCTTGGGAGGGGAATATTACCGATGGGAAATTGCAACGGCCATAGCAGGGATGATCATTGGCATCAATCCATTTGACCAACCCAATGTTGCAGAAAGCAAAAGAAATACCGATCAGCTGCTCAACGAATGGAAACAGAAGAAGACTTTTGATCTACCATCGCAGGTGTTGATCACTGAACCTGTTGCTGTTTATCCAGGAATAAAAGCAGCGCCGCTTTTGAATCAACAACATTTAACCGTAACTTCTTTCGTCCATGAATTTACATCAAAGGCTCAACCGGGTGATTATATTGCTTTGCTTCCATATTTTCTTCCTACCGATGAAAGTACAAGACTATTCGAAACCTGGCGACAGGAAATACGGGATGAGTTTCAGGTAGCTACCACCCTATTAGAAGGGCCTCGCTATCTACACTCCACAGGCCAGCTTCACAAGGGAGGTCCGGATACAGGAATATTCGTAATCATGTTCAAAGAGGAAAATGAAGAATTACCAATCCCGGGAGAAGAATATGATTTTTCAATTTTGCATCAGGCTCAGGCCCTTGGAGATTTCAAATCATTGAATGAAAAGGGAAGAAGGGTTATCCTCCTTCAGCTGGGACAAGATGTGGAACAGGGGATCAACGAATTGATGGAATTTGTCATGGGGTCAAACAAGAGTTTTTAAACTAGAAGGATCATGGAACAAAAAATCACAACCTTGTTTTTAGACATCGGCGGGGTAATACTTACCAGCGGTTGGGACCGTCACTCACGTCATCGGGCAGTAACTAGATTTAACCTTGACCAGGAAGAAATGGAAGACCGGCATCATCTTGTCTCAGGCTTATTCGATGCTGGAATGCTGTCTATGGATGAATACCTTAACAGGGTTATTTTCCATCAAAAAAGGAACTTCTCAAAAGAGGATTTCAAGGTGTTTATGTTTGAACAATCCGTGCCTATTGAAGGATCAATTGAGTTTTTTAAATCCCTTAAAGGTGAACATTCATTGAAGGTTATTGCAGTTAACAATGAAGCACGTGAACTCAACGACTATCGAATCCATAAGTACAACCTGGACTTGCTTTTCGATGCATTTGTTTCCTCCTGCTATGTGCATAGGAGTAAGCCTGATCTGGAAATGTGGCGTATGGCCTGCGGGATTGCTCAAGCTTCACCTCCCCAAATCCTCTATTTCGATGACCGGCTTATGTTTGTGGAAGTAGCAAGATCGTTGGGAATTACTAGTTATCATTTCCAGAGATTGGATGATGCAAAATTATTTGTAAAGGCAATCAATTTTTCAACCATAAGTGTATAAACAATGGAAGAGCAAGGCTACGATTATGGTATGATTGGGTTGGGCACCATGGGGCGCAACCTGGTTTATAATATGTGTGACCACGGATTTTCAGTGGCTGGCTATGACAAGGATTTATCTATGGTAGATAAGCTGAAACAGGGGATAGGGAATTATAAAATAGTTGGGGCACGTAGTATAAAAGAACTTACTGATGCCTTAAAGAAACCCCGTGTAGTGCTTTTGCTGGTCCCTGCGGGGTCAATCGTTGATGCTGTCATTGATGGATTAAAACCATCCCTTTCAAGGGAAGATCTGGTGATAGATTGTGGAAATTCTCATTTTACCGATACTGATCTGCGCATCAAAAATCTGGCAAAGGATAATATCCATTTCATGGGTATAGGCATTTCCGGAGGGGAATACGGTGCACGAAATGGTCCAAGTATCATGCCCGGAGGCTCGAAAGCAACCTATGCAAGAGTGTCTTCCATGTTGGAAGCTATTTCTGCCAAAGCCAATGGAGAACCATGTGTAACATACCTTGGTACAGGATCGGCTGGTCATTATGTCAAGATGGTACATAACGGAATTGAATATGCCTTGATGGAACTCATTGCAGAAGTCTATCAATTGTTAAAGCAAGGCGCAGGCATGACCAACAATGAGTTGCATGATGTTTTTTCTAAATGGGATCTTGGCTCGCTGCACTCATTTCTCATTTCTATTACTGCTGATATTTTTATGAAGAAGGATGATCTGACAGGAAACGATCTGGTGGATATGATTCTGGACAGCGCACATCAAAAAGGTACCGGAGCCTGGACAACAGAAGATGCTATGGCGATCGAGGTTCCTGTGCCTGTGATTGATATTTCTGTTTCGATGCGCAATCTTTCTGCTCTAAAGGAAGAACGCAACATTGCAGAAACACTATTGTTAGGGCCGGGTAAAAAAATCAATTACGGTAAAAACGAATTGGTTGATCTACTTGGAGATGCCCTTGATTTTTCCTTCATCACTGTTTTTGCACAAGGCATGGAACTGCTTCAAAAAGCTTCAACCGTCTATAAATATGAACTTAACCTGGAAAATATTGCTGCCATCTGGAGGGAAGGCTGTATCATCAGGGCATCTCTTTTGGAAGATATACGTAGCGCCTTTTCTACACAACCTAATTTGTCCAATTTAATGCTCAGTGATGTTTTTAAGGACAGACTAATTAGTTTGCAGGAAAAGATACGTCATGTGGCCTGTATGGGTATTGATACCGGTATCCCATTACCTGCATTGATGGCCTCTTTGGCCTATTACGACAGCTATCGTAGTGGCTGGCTACCTGACAACCTATTGCAGGCCCAAAGGGATTATTTCGGTGCTCATACCTATGAGCGCATTGACAGAGAAGGCATATTTCACACACAATGGAATCAAAAGGAGAGTTAAAGATGAATGAAGATAAAGTTGCCAATCCAACGATCATCGTCATTTTTGGAGCCGGTGGTGATCTTACCCATCGAAAATTGATGCCTGCCATCTATAATCTTTATCTGGATGGTTTGATTCCACAAAGGTTTGCTGTTCTTGGGCTGGATATTAAGGATTTGAGTGATGAATCATTCCGGAAAGGATTATTTGAAGGGGTTGATCAATTTTCGCGCAGGGAAAAAATAGATAAAAGTAAATGGAAGGTATTTGAAGAATTCCTTCATTATCAAAAAGCTGACTTCACAGCTGATTCTACTTATACGGTACTGAACAAACAAATTAGTGCTTTTGAAAAGGAATGTGATTGTATCGTTAACCGAATATTTTACATGGCTATTCCTCCAATGTTCATAGAGACCATCGCCCAAAAAATAGGGGAAGCAGGATTAGCGCAAAACAGTCAGGTGAGTAGGATAGTGGTAGAAAAACCTTTTGGACACGATCTTGATAGTGCGAAAAAGTTAAATAGTTTATTGGATGATATTTTTCAAGAGTCCCAGGTTTACCGTATTGACCATTATCTGGGAAAAGAAACCGTGCAGAATATTCTTGCCTTCCGGTTTGCAAATGCCCTGTTTGAACCCATCTGGAACAGAAACTATATTGACAATGTCCAGATAACAGTAGCAGAACAAATCGGGGTGGAAAACAGGGGCAGCTATTACGATCATGCTGGTGCACTGCGTGATATGATTCAGAATCACCTGATGCAATTGCTTTGCCTCATCGCGATGGAACCTCCCGTTTCATTTGATGCCGATGAAATACGTAACCGAAAGGTGGATGTCCTTCATGCAGTTCGTAAAATTAAGAGGGAAGAAGTACATGCTGTTGCCGTTCGTGGTCAGTATGATGAAGGGTGGTTTGAAGGTAAAAAAGTCAAAGCCTACAGGGAAGAGCCCGGTGTTGACAAGAACTCCAATACTGAAACATTTGCAGCCATCAAGTTATATATTGACAATTGGCGCTGGCAAGGTGTCCCCTTCTATTTACGCACAGGCAAGCGAATGAATGAAACCATATCTGTTATTACCATTCAATTTCGCCCTGTACCACACCAATCTTTCCCCATTGAATCCATTAACAATTGGGAGTCCAACAGGCTTATTCTGAACATTCAGCCCAATATGGGCATCCAACTCCGTTTCCAAGCCAAAAGGCCAGGCTTAAAAATGCTGCTTGATCCGGTTAACATGCTCTACGATTTTTATAACCCTGATTCATTGGGTCCACCCGAGGCCTATGAAACCTTACTGTTTGATACCTTGATGGGCGATGCAACACTTTTTATGCGTGCCGACCAGGTAGAAGCGGCATGGAGTATTCTTATGCCCATTATCGATGTATGGGCAGCCAATACCACTCCAGGCTTTCCCAACTATACTGTTGGAATGCAAGGCCCAGAGGGGGCAGAAGCGCTCATTGCCAAGGATAGCCACAACTGGATTTTAACGCCCCTTAAACGAAGATAAACAATAGCTTCCTGAAACAACTAATCAATCGGCTGGAGGAAGAATGGCCTTGGGCATGGAGCCGATTATAGAGAGCCGTTCATCCTACCTTTTCCATCTCCTTGTATTGCTATCATCTAATACTTTTCTGATACCCTTCTGATACCTTTCTGATACCTTTCTGTAAGGTGAGGTTACAGAAAGGTATCAGAAAGGTATCAGAAGGGTATCAGATGATAG
>DMFR01000097.1:6908-8087 GCA_003450125.1 Prolixibacteraceae bacterium
CAGATGATAGCTTTTCATACCCTCTTTCACCGGGTGAAATCTCTATTGGAAGTACCTATTTTAGTCTCAAAGCTAAAATGATAAAATAGGACATTAAAAAAAATTAAGGATAAAACGTTTTAAGGATATAGGTAGTTCCGAGGACACGGTAGAGTAATCTATATAGCTAATTAACAGCAAATTGCCTCCACTAGTTTGCAAGGCTCATCCAGTCAAGGTTGATGAACCATGAATTGACCTCTTGGCTATTACACGACAAAAGTTATTTTGGGAGGGGCTGAAATGTTGGAGTCACTATTTTATTCAGTTATTTTTCTTTGGTGAGATACCTGCCTTGCGGACAGGGAAATTCGCCAATAATCTTTCTTATAGGTGAGAAAAATTTACTTCTAGTTCGTTTCACGACTGTTTATGAATTTAACTCCTTTTTCTTTGAGTTCATTTTTTAACCTGACAAATTCTTCCTCGTTAAGCGGCTGTGAGGCATCTTCAATTAAAGTGGCAGAGAAACCTTTATGGATTGCATCACAGANNGAATAATAAACACAAATATCCGAAGCAAGGCCACAGAAATACAATTCGGCAGCTCCTTTTTCCTTCAGATAACCTGACAATCCGGTACTTGTGTGATGGTCATTATCGTAGAAGCCACTGTAACTGTCTATCTCAGGATCCATTCCTTTGCGGAAAATGGCTGCAATCTGATTGGTTTGAAGATCAGGGTGAAATTCTGCACCTTTCGATCCCTGAATACAGTGATCGGGCCAAAGGGTATCTTCAATACCATTCCTGTATATTTTTTCAAATGGACTTTTATTGGAATGGTTCGAAGCGAAACTTTGATGATTCTGCGGATGCCAGTCCTGAGTTGCAACCACCAGATTGAATTGTTTCTGTATATGATTTATCACTGGTATAATTTTATTGGCTTGTGGTACTTCCAGGCTGCCACCTTCCATAAAATCATTCTGTACATCGACTATTATGAGCGTTTTCATAGCATTAGGTTTTATGTTCTGCAATTAGTCTATCCCTTTCTGCCAAAAGACTGGCGCTTAATCCTATTTTGAATATATGAGGATAATTAAAGCGTTTGTATTCCTCCGGTAACAGGTTTAAACGTTCCTTGCTATATTGTGCAATTTCAAAAAGCGAAAGCCTATTGTTCAGCCTAATTCC
>DMFR01000338.1:0-170 GCA_003450125.1 Prolixibacteraceae bacterium
ATATTTGTCTATACTTATGATAGTAATCTATTGTTTTAAAAAGAATTGTCCCGTTGCCATCACAACCAAGATTTACAATCCCATCGAATAATCAAGGTTTTGGGTATTGCCAGTTACACTGACCATTCCTTCTGCGGAAAATCATCCTCCTATACATTCAAAAAATAGAA
>DMFR01000338.1:362-9924 GCA_003450125.1 Prolixibacteraceae bacterium
CCTATACATTCAAAAAATAGAACAAAATAATAAGTATTTAGTTCAAATAAATTTACCTTTTCATCACCCCGTAACAGAGTATTTTTACAATGTTATCCACGCTCTGCTCCAGGTTTACCTTGCTGTAGTCGCCTGCAGCCAATGGCATTTCCAATCCTTTGATGGCTGTGGTAATTCCGGTGGCAGCCAGGGTAAGGTCATAGACTTCAAAAATGTTCTTGCGCACCCCTTCAATGAGGATCCGTTTGATCATCCGGATTTCTTCCTGCTGATGACGATGTTTGATGTTTTCGATGAACTCGATGGCCGTCACATCATTCTCCAGGGCATTGTAAAAGTTGGCCATTCCCCTGAAGGTGGTCAGTTTGGTCAGGATGTAATCCCTGAGTTTATCCACCGGATCGGTGTTGCGGTTGACGACAATTTCAAGTTCTTTTCTCAGTTGATCGACTTCCTTCTGGATCACGGCCTGAAACAAATCCTCTTTGCTGGTAAAATAATAATAAAGGGAACTTTTCCCTTTTCTGACAGCGTTGGCGATATCGTCGAGCGTTGTTTTTTTGTATCCGTATTTGCTGAATATTTCCTGGGCAATCTTTAAGATGCCTTCTCTGTTTGCATCCTTTTTGTTGGTTCCATTTTCAAAGTTCATCGCCATAATCAATAGTATTTTTCAGTGAGCAAATATAAAGTTAATTCCGGAAAATGGTGTAACCCTTTACTTTTCAAAAATAAAGGGTCAATTTTAGTGCTTTAATCTTTCAATTTATTTTTGATCGACATCTGTGAATCCTGGATCAATTAGCGCCTTCTTTTTTCAGCCTTATCTTTAACCAAACGGAAATCCAGTTGTTTTTTCTCCAGGTTGGCCCGAATAATTTCCACGTTCAGCTCATCACCCAATTGATATTTCTGATGGGAATGCCTTCCCACCAAACAGTAATTCTTTTCATCAAAAGTATAAAAATCATCGTCCAATGAACTAACCGACACCATGCCTTCACATTTATTTTCAAGTTCTACAAAAATACCCCAATCGGTCACCCCTGAAATCACCCCCTTGAACTCCTGTCCGATTTTATCCATCATGAACTCTACCTGCTTGTATTTGATTGAGGCCCTTTCGGCGTTGGCGGCCTTGGATTCCATTTCAGAGGAATGTTTACACATCTCTTCCCATTTCTGTGGGTTCGCAGTTTTCCCCCCTTCCATGTAACGTTCCAGCAAGCGATGAACCATCACATCGGGGTAGCGGCGAATGGGCGAAGTAAAATGGGTATAATATTCAAACGACAGACCGTAATGACCAATGTTACGGGTCGAATAAACGGCCTTTGCCATGGTGCGGATGGCCAGTGTTTCGATCACATTCTGTTCATTCTTCCCCTTTACGTTGGTCATGAGCATGTTCATCGACTTGGAGATCTGTCCCGGGGTTCCCAGTTGTAACCCGTATCCAAATTTGTGTATAAAATGATTGAAATTCATTAGCTTATCCGGGTCCGGCTTGTCATGAATCCGATAGACAAAGGTCTTGGGTGTCTTATGATCTTCCGGCTTGCCGATGAATTCGGCCACCCGTTTGTTGGCCAGGAGCATAAATTCCTCCACCAGTTGATTGCTCTCCTTGGCTTCCTTAAAATAAACCGAAAGCGGTTTTCCTTCTTCATCCAGGATAAACTTCACTTCAACCCGTTCAAAGGCGATTGATCCTTTTTTAAATCGGCTCTCTCTCAGTTTAACTGCCAGGCGGTTCATGGTCAGCACTTCTTCCTTTAAATCGCCCTGACCGGTTTCGATGATTTCCTGGGCATCTTCGTAGGCAAAGCGCTTGTCGGAATGGATCACCGTGCGTCCAAACCACTGTTTCTGGATCTCGGCCTCATCATCCAGCTGAAAGATGGCCGAAAAACAAAGCTTATCCTCGTTTGGTCGCAGTGAACATACGCCATTGGACAGTTTCTCAGGAAGCATAGGCACTACCCGGTCGACCAGGTAAACCGACGTGGCCCGATCGTAGGCTTCCTCATCCAGGATGGAACCCGGGTGCACGTAATAGGACACATCGGCAATATGGACTCCCACTTCCCAAAATCCATTGTCCAGTTTTTGGATGGAAAGGGCATCGTCAAAATCCTTGGCATCACGCGGATCAATGGTAAAGGTGGTTATCCCTCGCATATCACGGCGTCGTGCTATTTCATCAGCAGGGATCTCATCCGGTATCTTCTCTGCCGCTTTCAGTACATTCTCCGGAAAGCGCAGGGGCAGATCGTATTCAGCTAAAATGGCGTGCATCTCGGTATTGTTGTTGCCCACATTACCCAATACTTCAATGATTTCACCAAAAGGGTTCTTTGCCCTGGCAGGCCATTCCGTAATTCGTGCAATGGCTTTTTGTCCATCCTGGGCTCCATTGAGCTTTTCATTGGGAATAAAAATATCGAAAGCCGACTTTCCCGTGGGAATAAAGAACGAGAAGTTGCGTGATTTAGAGATCGTACCTACATAGACCGACTTAGCCCTTTCGATGATTTCAACCACCTCGCCTTCCGGGGGTTGTTTTTTTCGGATGGCATACATTTGCACCTTTACCTTATCCCCATCCATGGCATGGTTCAGGTTTCTCGATGATACCAGAACGGGTTTTTCAACTTCCTCGGTAGTGATGTAGGCATATCCCTGCCGCTGTATTTCAACAATTCCGGTAATGGCGCTGCCTTGCGAGGTGAGCTTGTATTTGCCCCGTTGTACGCTTTGCAACTTACCAGTCTCGGCCAGTTCCTCCAGCACGACAAAAACAAGTTTGACAATTTCAGGGTCTTTGATCTGTAGCAGATCGGCTATTTGTTTGTAATTGAAAGTTCTTTCGGGTTGATCGCTAAAAACATTGAGAATCGCGGTTTTAAGCTTTGGCTTATTGAATATTTCTGCCAACTGAGCTTTCTTATTTTTTTTATTCTTGGCCATTATTATGCATGATTAATTTCAACGTAATGTAGGAAACATTTTTGAAATATGGTTAATCAATCTTTAATTTCTAAATTTTCATCCCTCTGCCTGTATTTAATGGTCAATTAGTCCTGAATTGATTGCATACAAAACTTATCTTCTTTACCTTTGAGTATTACCTCCTTTTTCCTTTCTGTAAGCTTTCCGTAATCTAACTGTAAAGTATCTGTATTAAAGTTTACAGATACCTTACAGTTAGCTTACAGAAAGCTTACAGAAAGGAAAAAGGAAACAAGAAGAAAGTAACAGGGAAGTCCGTTCCAGATATCATTCCATATACCTGAACAAAAGAAATGGCAAAGGGGTTAATTACAAGTGTATTGGTTATCTTTGGTTGAAATTGGTATACTAAGTAAGGGAGAATGATTGAAAAAAGGGCCACAAAGACACAATGCCTCCAAGTTATACCAAAGAAAATATATTTTAGTGTAACTTAGTGTCTTAGTGACTTGGTGGCAGAAATAAAATATAAGACAATGAAAAAGCTCCTGTTTATTCTTTGGGTCATTGCCGTACAGGCAGTCTCAGGGCAGGCTCCCGATCCTGACTTTACCGATAAAATGGCTTTGAGGGAAGGTCCATCCAGAATGAAATCAGCGGCATTCATCGAAGCGGCCGAGAATGCATCCTACGATTTGGTATACCAGAAGCTGGACCTGGAGCTGGATCCTGCAGTAAGGTATATTTCAGGATCAGTCACTTCTCAGGTTCAGATTCTGAAGGATAATATCGGTACGCTCTCCTTTGATCTTTCCTCTGCCCTGGTCGTTGATTCCATCCATTTTGACTTGGGAAAGATCGACTACCAGCACACAAACGATAAGATCATCATTTCGATTCCTTCCTCTGTTCAGAACAACAGCTTTCACCTGACAACGGTATTCTACCACGGTATCCCACCTGTAACAGGATTTGGATCTTTCACCGTTTCTACCCATGCCGGAGCACCCATACTTTGGACGCTCTCAGAGCCTTATGGCGCCAAGGATTGGTGGCCCTGCAAGGAAAGCCTTTCCGATAAAATTGATTCCATTGATGTGTATATCACCTGTCCCAGCCAATACAAGGGGGCCAGTAACGGCAGGCTTTATACTGACCAGGTTTCAGGAACCAAACGTACAACTCATTGGAAGAGCCACTATCCCATTGCAACCTACCTGGTGGGGATTGCAGTAACCAATTATGAGACGTATTCCGACTTTCTGGATATCGCTGACGGGAAAAAGATAGAGGTGCTTAACTACGTTTATCCTGAATACCTTCAGGATGCCAAATCCAGATCGGGTGAAATCCTGGATATACTGGGCTTCTACAATACGAAGCTGATCACCTATCCGTTTGCCGCAGAGAAATATGGACATGCCCAATTTGGATGGGGTGGGGGAATGGAACACCAGACGATGAGTTTTATGACCTCCCTGAGTTTTGATTTGGTGGCCCATGAAATGGCCCATCAATGGTTTGGCGATTACATTACCCTGGCAAGCTGGCATGATATATGGCTCAATGAAGGATTTGCAACGTTTATGACCGGCCTGGTATATGAAACCTTGAAAGAAGGGTTTTATTGGCCTATCTGGAAGGATCAGGAGGTCAAGAAAATTACCTCTGCGGATGATGGTTCGGTATATGTGGCTGATACAACAAGCGTGAACCGCCTATTCGACAGCCGGCTCACCTATGCAAAGGGGGCTTATTTGCTGCACATGCTCAGATGGGAAATGGGTGATGCCAACTTCTTCAAGGGATTGAAGGATTACCTGACCGATCCTTCTCTTGCCTACCGTTATGCCAGTCAGGCGAAATTCTTACAGCACATGGAAATGGCAGGCGACACCTCATTGACCGAGTACTTCAAAGATTGGTATTATGGCGAAGGCTATCCCAATTATCGTATCGATGAATTTACAGATTTGGCAACCAACCGGCAAATGATCAGGGTTAAACAGGTTCCTTCCAATTCATCGGTAAGTTTTTTCGAAATGCATATCCCCATCAGGGTATGGAAAAACGGCCTTTCCAAGGATCTGCGTTTGTACAATACCCTGCAGGATCAGGAATTTGTTATTTCAGATGAAAAGGTGGACTCCATTCAGTTTGATCCCCAGCAATGGTTGTGTGCCAAGGCTGATATCACAACAGGAGTTGCTGAAGTTCTGGAACCTGCTTTCATTCAGATTTTTCATGAATATTCAACCAAAAGGCTAAGGATCATAATGCCCCCATCTCCAGAAGGAGGAGTTCTGCGGATCGTTGATCTAAATGGTCGGACAGTTTTAACGGCTTTGCTCAAAGACAGGGATTCGGGCGTTGAAATCAGTAAGCTACATGATGGGATGTATGTGGTAGAAGTTCAAACGAAAGATGCCCAAAAGCGACAGAAGATAGTGATCAGCAATGATTAACCACAAAGGAATTCACCACAGATTACACAGATTGACACAGATTATTCTTATTTTTTAATCTGTGTTAATCTGTGTAATCTGTGGTGAATTCCTTTGTGGTTCGTAGCACAAATTCTATCTCTATTATTAGGAATTATAGACTTTTTTTACCAACTTGTTCCCATTAACCAATTCAACTAAAACCTTTGACATCATGACTAAATTATTTAACCTTCTGCTTGTATTGATAGCCTGCATCTGTTCCATAACGTCTTATTCACAGGCCACTATAAAGGATCAATTACCCATAAGAGGATTCTGCATCGCTGCTCCGGGAAGAGACCGGGTGGATGAATTTGTGAAGTTCATCAACGAAGAACTGGCCCCCAGGAAAGTCAATACCCTGATTTTGCGGGTGGACTACAATTACCAATATACAAGCCATCCAGAATTGGGAGACTCGGCAGCGCTTTCCAAAGCGGATGTGAAAAAAATGGTGGAGGCTTGCCGCAAAAACCAGATTGAACTGATCCCCCAGGTCAATTTATTGGGACATCAGTCATGGGCCGGGAAACTTAACAAACTGCTTACTGTTTATCCGCAATTTGATGAAACGCCCTGGGTGAAGATGCCTGTAGACTATAAATGGCCCAATGCTGACGGGTTATACTGTAAAAGCTATTGTCCGCTGCATCCTGATGTACATACAGTAGTGTTTGCCTTGATGGATGAAATTTGTGATGCTTTTGAAACAGATGCTTTCCATGCCGGTATGGATGAAGTGTTTTACATCGGGGATGACAAATGTCCACGCTGTTCAGGAAGGGACAAAGCAGAACTGTTTGCCGGGGAAGTAAACCTGCTCCGCAATCATCTGGCATTGAAGAACCGTAAACTCTGGATTTGGGGCGACCGCTTGATTGACGGTAAGACAACAGGCATTGGAGCGTGGGAAGGGAGCATGAACAACACCTATCGGGCCATCGACCTTATTTCAAAAGATGTGGTAATCTGCGACTGGCATTACGAACGTCCTGACCAGACAGCTGTTTACTTTGCCACCAAAGGATTGAGCGTGGTAACCTGTCCATGGCGCAATGCTGAAAATGGAGTTAAACAGACCCAGGACATGTATCGCTTCCGGGCTTCAGTGACTCCCGAGATGAAGGATCGTTTCCAGGGGATGATGCAGACGGTTTGGTCGGGAGCCGATCAGTTTATGGATGAATTTTATGGCCGTAAAACCAATCCCAAAGAGAAAGTAAATACACCAAGCAATTGCTTTAAGGCGGTATTTGGAGAAATAGAGAAACACTAATCTGAACTGTGATAAGAAGGTCTGAACTGTGATTTGTGTGATTGATGTGAAAAGAGATGATAAAAAGGGCTGAACGGTGATTAGGGTGATTGATGGGAAAAGACATGATAAGAAGGTATGAGCTGTGATTTTTTGATTAATGTGAAAAACATGATTAAAAGGAAATACCATGATAAAACCGGAGTATAAATATTCTGAAAAGACAGGCAAGATTATTGGCTGTGCCATGGAGGTTCATCGATTGCTGGGAAACGGGTTTCAGGAAGTGATTTATCAGCGGGCACTTGCTTATGAAATGGAAATCCAGGGGATTACATTTAGTCGGGAATTTGAAATGCCTGTTTTCTACAAGAAATTGCTGGTAGGGACAAGAAGGGTTGACTTTCTGGTTGAAGAGAAAATTAGTGTTGAAATAAAAGCATTAATTAATCTGGAGGCTGTTCATCTGGCACAAGCGATCAATTATCTGGAAGCTTACAATCTTGAAGTCGGTTTGCTGATCAATTTCGGAAATACGAGTCTGGAATTCCACAGGTTACAAAACAAGAAGTATAAAATCTGAACTGTGATTCTAATATTGTCTGAACTTTGATTTATTTGATTCAGATGATTAATCCCATGAATCAAAAAAATCACAGTTCAGACAATATTATAATAAAATATAAAAAATTAATCAGTCACCATTATAAATCGCAATGAAATCAGTTTTTCAATTTAATTTTCAGCATAAGTATTTAGCAGTTTTCGTTGCATTGGTAGTTGTCATTGTATTCAGTTCATTTGAAAATAAAACCATCAAGAAGGAAACAAGTGCTGTTCAATTTCAACCAATTAGCTTTACTAAGCAGTATTATGTGATTGATGGCAAACCATCTTACCTGTATTCGGGGGAATTTCATTATTTCCGGGTTCCAAAAAAAGACTGGAAGAAAAGGATGGAACTTTTTAAAGCAGCAGGTGGAAATTGCCTTGCCACTTATGTCCCATGGATCATCCATGAACCTGAAGAAGGAAATTTTCTATTTGGGGATACGGATATCAGAGATCTGGAATTGTTTATCCAGACGGCCAAAGAAGTTGGACTTTACCTGATTATCAAACCGGGTCCCTATCAATATTCAGAATTGAGAAATTCAGGAGTTCCTGAATGGTTAACAGCCAAATATCCTGAAATACGTGCTCAGAACTTTGATGGTTCTTACAACGAAGCGATCTCCTATGTTCATCCGATATTCCTACAGAAAACAGAAAAATGGTTTGATGAAGTATGTCCTATTTTGGCAAAATACACCACCGATAAAGGAGGTCCCATCGCTGTGATTCAATTGGACAATGAATGTGACGGGATGCAACTTTGGGGTGGAGGAATGGATTACAACAAAGAATCCATGGGTTTTGGAAAACCAAATGGACGTTACACCTTGTTCCTAAAAAATAAATACGGGACGATAGAAAAGCTAAACACTTCCTATAATTCCACCTATAAGGAATTTACCCAGGTGGAGCCATCTAATTATCGTAGCGCTTATAATGCAATTGATTTAAGGAAGGCAAAGGACTATACGGACTTCTATTTTTCAACCATAGCTGATTATTTTCAGGCCTTGAAAGAGATGATCCAAAAGGCAGGTATTCATGCCATTTTAGACCACAATGCCTACAATACCAATGCCAGCTCACACTACCTGGAGGCGGTCAATCGGTTGGGTAATGAACAATTTCTGTTGGGAATTGATCATTATTACAATTTGGGACAAAACTGGGCCCCTGTTAATAATCCTGATCCACAATGGGCTATACGGATATTTCAGTCACTTGAAACCTTGCGATTATTGGGTTATCCTCCTACAGTCTTAGAATTTCCTGCAGGGAGCCTTTCCGACTGGCCACCCATTACTCCCACTGATGTGGAAGCAGCTTATATGATGCATTTGGGGTTTGGGTTAAAAGGAAGTAATTATTATATCTATACCGGTGGCCCAAATCCATTGAAATTTGGCCTTACTTCAGATGATTACGGTTATAATGCAGCCATCACTTCTGATGGGAAAATAGCCCCGCTTTATGAAACAGAAAAGAAGATTGGAGCATTTGTAAAGGAAAATACCTGGATAACCAATTCCGAAAGAGTCAATGATTGCAGGATTGCCTATGATTTAAAAATTAGCCGTTCGGGTGAATATTGGAAAGCAAAATCCGGATTCCTGGTTACCGATCCTGAATTGTACACCTTTTCACAAAAGGGAATGATCAATACCCTATTCTGCGGAGGCTATTCACCATCTATATGTAATCTGGACTCTGATGACTGGATGTCAGAAATTTCCACTCCATTGATTGTACTCTCCTCATCGTGTATGAGTGAAGCTTCTCAAAAAAGAGTCATCGATTTCCTTAAAAAAGGTGGGAAGGTACTTTTATGCCCAGTAATCCCGGAATACAATGAAAACTTTGAACCCTGTAGGCTATTGAAGGAATTTTTAGGTTTACCTGAGGTCGCTCTCAACAAGGAAAAGAATCAGCGTATCAGTTTTAATACCGTAAAGAATGTGATGAGTAACAATGAAAATTTTGTCACTCTTCACCTGCCAGTAAAGGCTGATATAATTGGAAGGGATGAAAATAGTAACCTTCCGGTTTGTTGGAAAGAAGAAACTGAAGGAAAAGGAAAAGTTATTTTCCTCGGTTTCAACTGGTACCATCAAATGAAAGAACACATTCAGATGATGGATGAAGTCCTCAATGGATTGGGCATAAAACGGATTTTAAAATGTTCAAATCCAAACTTATTCACGTCCCTTCGAACCAATGGGCAGCAGACAAACCTATTTGTGATGAACCTTTATAG
>DMFR01000338.1:9956-18545 GCA_003450125.1 Prolixibacteraceae bacterium
ACCGATGAGTGGTGAAATTGAAATCGGTTCAAAAGATGGAAAAAGTATCATTCAGAAAGTAACTGTTAATCTGGAACCTATGAAGGTACAAACTATTGATATTAAAGGTTATAAATAACGTTTTCGTCTTGCATTATTGAACTTGATTTAAGAAAAGAAAAAAAATATTTATATATAACTAACATTTTAGTTTGAAAACTAAATTATTAGTTATACATTTGTCATGGAAATCTATTCAACTAAGAAATGGGCAATTGAGATTCACTTTTGCCGATTAAGTTGGAATAGCATTGATCTTTTTTTTATCTTTATGACTAAAATATCAGTTGACGAATTGGTGGTTTAGTTTTTGGCAGAATGTTTGAAATTTGAAACTGGAAATTAACTGTTTATCATGAAGGAACTAACCAAGTTGGAAGAACAGATTATGCAGGAGTTGTGGACCCTGGAAAAAGCGTTTGTCAAAGATATCATTGACAAGCTTCCGGAGCCAAAACCGGCCTACAATACAGTTTCGACCATCATCCGGATTTTGGAAAAGAAAGGGTTTGTGGATCATTACGCGTATGGTAAAACCCATCAATACTTTCCATTGATCAGTAAAACGGATTACACGAAAAGCTATTTCAAGAATTTCCTGAATGGATATTTCAGTAATTCGTTCCAGGAAATGGTATCCTTCTTTGCCAAGGAAGATAAAATGAGCCTCTCAGAACTTGAAGAAATTATCAAGGAAGTAGGAAAAGATTTAGAACCTGAAAATCCATCACCCAATGATTAGCTTTGTCAATTACCTGCTTGAATCGGGAATAAGCCTTAGCCTTTTTTCTGTGGTTTATTTCCTGTTTTTAAGACGAGAAACATTTTTCAGTATAAACCGATGGTTTCTGCTGGTTTCTATAGGTTTCTCCGCATTGTTGCCTTTACTGCATATCCCGTTATATCCCTCTCAGGCAATCCTGTTGCCTGAAGTTACGATAACACCCTATGCCAATTTGTTGGGTATAGTTACAGTATACAGTACCGGATTGTTAAATGGAACTGAACGTTTTGTGCAGACCTACAATGTGATTGAGTATGTCTATTTATTGGGTGTAATCTTCTTTTCAATAAAGCTTTTTATACAGATTTACCAGATTATCCGGTTAATTGCAAGTAACCGAATTATTCTGGACGGGAATATCAAATTAGTTAATCTGGATCGTGAGCTGAGTCCGTTTTCTTTTTTGAATTACATTTTCGTGAGCAATAACCTGCAAAACACCAAGGGTTGGGAAAAAATGCTCGACCATGAAAAACAACATATCCGGCAAGGGCACACCTTTGATGTGTTACTGCTTGAACTGCTTGCTGTATTTCAATGGTTTAATCCTTTCTTCTGGATGTTAAGACGAGCCTTGCGTGAAAATCATGAATTCTTAGCCGACCAGGCCGTAATCTCACATGGAACTGCACCTTCGTGGTACAAGCAGATCCTGATCAATCAGTATGTTGGCGAACAAATTGTATTGACCAACAACTTCCATTATTCGTTAGTAAAAAACCGAATCCAAATGATCTCAAAAATAAAATCCAAAAAGATAGCCAGTGTAAAAGTCCTTGTAGGAATGATATTGGCAGTTAGTTTGATCGCTGTATTTGCCTGTGAAAAAAAGCAAGCGGAAATTGTACCTGCTAAAACGGAAGTATACACATACGTTGAACAAATGCCCGAATTTAAGGGTGGTGAAGCTGAATTGCGTAATTTCCTGGCAACCAACGTTAAATATCCTGCTGAGGCAACTCAAAAAGGAATTCAGGGAAAAGTATATGTCAGTTTCGTGGTTGCAATTGATGGTTCTGTAACCGATGCAAAGATTGCCAGGGGAGTTAATCCGTTACTTGACAATGAAGCCTTGCGCGTAGTGAGCAGTATGCCCAAATTTATACCGGGCAAACAAAATGGGAAAGATGTAGCCACTCAATACACCGTTCCAATCAACTTTGTACTTCAGTAAAATAAACAAGCTATTGTTGTTTCTGGCTTCTGGCTGCTAGCCGGCAACCAGGAACTATCAAACCTAAATGATTAACCGCAATTTCTATAGAGATTGCGGTTAATTGGCAATAGGGAAGTCCGCATCAACGTTCATTACCTCAAGCCGAAAAATTCAAATGGCAGAAAAGTGGTGTAAAATCACAAATGATAAAATCGCCGTATTGGGAAAATAAATAATTGATTTGAAGAACCTTGTGGATCTTCCATAGGGTTCTTTTTTCCTTTCCATTCAATTCTTTAAATAGCTACAACTCACTGGTGGTGGACTTGTCAAGCGATTTAGTTCCCAACTGATTAAAGAAGATATTTATTAAAGTGCCAAATTGAATATTTAATGTAAATTTGATCCCTGAAAAAATATAATTCTTCGGAATCATAAAAGGTATATAGGAGGACATAAAATGAATAATGTTGATATTGTATCAACGGATGTGTTAATAATTGGAGGTGGACCATCAGGCCTGGCCACAGCAATTCATTTAGCGGATACATTCAAGAAAAATGGCCAAAACCATCGGATATTGCTCATCGAAAAGGGAAGTTCCATCGGAAGCCACATATTGTCAGGCGCTGTGATTAAACCTGCAGTCTTTAAAGAATTATTGCCTGATGTTGACATCTCAGAAATTCCTTTCAATGCAAAAGTCACCAAGGACAGCACTATATTGCTGAGTGAAAACGGATCGGTTACATTGCCTTTCCATGTTCCATATATGAACAACTTGGGCAACTATACCGCTTCCTTGGGTCAGATTTGCAGGTACCTGGCAGGAAAGGCACAGGAAAAAGGGGTAGAAATCTATACGGGTTTTGCAGTCGATGAGATTTTGTACAAAGACGGAAAGGTCATTGGCGCCAAAACCAAAGACACCGGCCTGGATCATCATGGAAACCAATTGGACAACTTTCAGGCTGGTACCAGCATTGAAGCCAAGATTACCATTTTCGCAGAAGGAACACGAGGCAGTCTGGCCAAGATGTTGATTAACAAGTTCAACCTGGACAAAGGTAGAAACGAACAGATTTACTCTTTGGGTTGTAAAGAAATATGGGTAGTTCCTCAAGGCAATATTGAAGCCGGTCAGGTCTATCACACCATGGGCTATCCGCTCAACAATGATGAATTTGGAGGAGGTTTCATCTACGGATTAAATGACAATAAAGTGGCCGTTGGTCTTGTTGTAGGGCTCGATTATAAAGATCCTTCATTCGATGTTCACGATGCCATGCAGGTCTGGAAAACTACCTCTTTTGTCTCCAGGATTTTAAAGGGAGGTAAATTATTGGAATATGGCGCCAAGACCCTTCCCGAAGGAGGTTTTTATGCCATTCCCAAACTGTATGTCGACAATGCTTTAATCGTTGGTGACAGCGCAGGTTTCTTAACCATGCCAGCCTTGAAAGGGGTCCATTTGGCCATCACATCAGGAATGCTGGCGGCAAAAACTGCTGCCAACGCATTGTCAAAGAACGATACTTCGGAAAAGGGCCTTCAGCAATACGAAACTTTGGTCAATAACAGTCTTATTTATAAAGATATGTATCCTGTCCGTAATTTCAGACAGGCGTTTACAAAAGGTTTAATGTTAGGTGGTATCCAATTTGGTACTCAATTAATCAGCGGAGGAGCCGGTTTCTTAGGAAGACTGAGAACGCATGCTGACTATCAGGCGACTCAAACGGTGAAAGAATACAAAGGGAAACCTTTCAAAGAGCGCTTCAATGGCAAACTGGAATTTGATAAGGTGCTGACGTTTGATAAAGCTACGGATATCTATCATTCAGGAGTATACCACGATGAGCAACAGGTGGTTCATCTTCATATCAACAATCCTGAAAAGTTTGCCACTGTTAACATTGAAGAATATGGGGCTCCCGAGCAATTCTATTGTTCGTCGGAAGTCTATGAACTTCATGTCAACAAAGATGGTAAGAAAGAGCTTCGCATACATGCTGAGAATTGCATGCACTGCAAGACCTGCGACATCAAAGCTCCAGGGCAAGGCATTACATGGGTAGTTCCAAACGGGGGCAATGGTCCGGATTTTCAAAATATGTAATCATTTAAAAGATTAGGCAACAATGGCTTTAACAATCATAAGTTTAATAAAACAAGTTCCACTTCCCACAGAAATGCGAATGGGAGAAGATGGATTGATGGACCGCACCAAAGCAAAATCAATTATTAATATAGATTGCCAATTTGGACTCGAAGCTGGCTTGCAATTGAAGAAGCAGAATCCCGGAGCACGATTAATTGTTTGCTCCATGGGGCCCGGTTCCTTTGAAGTTGCACTCCGTACAGCCATTTCGATGGGCTATGACGAGGCTTACCTTTTATCAGACCGTAAACTAGGGGGCAGCGATACTTATGCTACAGGACTGGCTATTGCCACCATGCTGAAGCATTTAGGTTTTACCAAAGATTCAAAGGAACCCTACATTATTCTGGCAGGAAGGCAAACCAGCGATGGCGATACTGCACACGTTCCCTCACAGGTAGCCGAAAATATTGGCATTCCACAGGCAACTTTTGTCGAGAGTGTGAATGCCGATGGTTCGGGAAATGTGATTGCCAAGCGTATCATCGAAGGGGGGTATCAAATGATGAAATTACCCATGCCTTGTGTGATTTCATTGACTCCTACCGGGATACCTCCACGTAAACCTTCCTTAAGCGGAGCTATCAAAGCACGCTTTTTGAATATTACCACCTTTGGAATTGACGATATTGGTTTAGGAACCGAAAAGATCGGGATCAACGGCTCACCGACCATTGTAGCCAAAGTTGTAAATATCGTTAGTGAGCGCCCGCCCATTACCATGTCGGAAGGTCACAATGAAGCTTCTTTGGTCGATAGTCTGATTGCCAACCTGAAAAAAGGCGGCAATGTTCTGGTGAAGAAAGAAGATGTAGCTAAAAAAGAAACCGACCGTCCTGATTTTCCTGAAAAAGATTTCAGGGATGGGTCCAAAGGAATTATGACCTGGGCTGAAATTACCAACGGGACCATTTCCCGGCCTTCACTTGAATTGTTGACCCCGGCAAGAAATCTTGCCACCCAATTGGGCGAAGGTACTAAAGTAATGACCTTAATGATTGGTAAAAATGTTCAACACCTGGCTCAAACCATCATTGAACATGGTTCCGACGAGGTGATTGTGGTTGAAGATGATCAACTGGAAGAATATCTGGTTCTTCCATTTTCCTCTATTTTTGAACAAGTCATTAAAGCCAGGAAGCCCGAAATTGCATTATTCGCTGCAACTACCTCCGGGAGGGAATTGGCTCCACGCATCGGTATGAAAACCGATAGCGGGGTAACGGCCGACTGTACCGGGCTTGAAATCGGAGAATATGTAAATAAAAAAGAAAAGTTGATCTATACCCCCATTCTTGAATCGCGCCGTCCTACCTATGGGGAAAGTAAACTGGCCACCATTCTTGGGTTTGTTTGTCCTCAGATTTCAACAGCCCGTGCAGGTACATTTGAAGTCCCTCAACGCATGGAAGGAAGACAAGGCATTGTTTCAAGTTTCAAGCCTGTATTAAATGCGAAAGATTTTGCCGTTGAAATTGTGAAAACAGTCAGAGGCGGAGGTGGATTACAGAACCTTTTCGAAGCCGACATCATCATTTCGGGCGGAAGAGGAACCACCAATGACAATTTAGGCCTGATCAAAGGGCTTGCCGATGCATTAAACAAGCAGGGGGTGAATGCCGAATGGGCTTGCTCGCGTCCTGTGGTTGACGAAGGAATTGTAGAATATGCCCGTCAGGTAGGTCAAACCGGAAAGACTATTCGTCCTAAAGTGTATGTAGCCGTTGGTATCTCTGGAGCCATCCAACACATTGCAGGGATGAAAGAATCTGAAAAGATCATTGCCATTGACCACAATCCAAAGGCCAACATTTTCCACAATGCCGATTTCGGTATCCTTGGTGAATACCAGGATATCTTACCCGAATTGATTGAAAGGGTGAAAGCCGGCTTTACCTTTGGAATTGAGCCAAAGAAAAGTTTATAAGGATTGAATTGACCTTGAAGTCATCGTGATTTGAAGTATCACATTTCCCCAAGAAGGAAGGGATACAAAAAATAAACCTGCCATTCATCAACATGAACTCTTTGGAGTGTTGATGGATGGCAGTTGTTTTTTAATAAACAATTTGCCGCCTTACAGCCAATCAACCGGCTGGAGCAATAAAGGCATCGGGCAGGGGCGTGGGGCTGGGCAGGCGACCATTCCTCCTTCCCTTTTCTTCTCCTCCTGTTTCTGTCATCTGTAACTCATCTGTAACTCATCTGTAACCTTTCTGTAACCTCACCATACAGAAAGGTATCAGATGAGTATCAGAAGGGTATCAGATGATAGGTAGGAATACTCTCCCCCATAGGGACAATCATCAAGTTTCCTGAACGATGAATGGACAGATTAGCGGTATCATGATAATTTAATTCGACATCCAATTTTGCTGTTGGTTTAACCTCTTGGGACATTACTTTCTTCTTATATTTGAATTAAAATTGAAGGATGGACTTTTTTTTGCATTATTAATTTTTAGTTACACGGGTACGCAACCTTTTTATTTATCGACTCGTCTTAGGGATAACAATGATCAAACAACTGACCTTTATGAGAAAATATTTACTTATTGCACTCCTGATATCAAGCCTGATTACCAGTGCACAGACCAGTATTTCAAATGGCAATTGCAAGGCGGTCTTTAAACATGAGGTGAATGACAAATTGATGTCACCAATTGCTGCAACAGCCATAAATTTTTACGACCAATCTGTCGGGAATGTAAAGCTTTGGTTTTGGGATTTTGGCGATGGAAATACCTCCAACGAACAAAACCCGATGCATCTGTTTACCCTTCCCCTTACAGGACCCAACGTAAAAATGAGCCCTTACAGAACTGTCAGCCTGACGATTCTTACTTCCGATACCTGCAAGAGCATGTATTCCGAAGTGATCAACATCATGGATGGGACGATCTACAACCCGAATATACCAACAGACACTATTTCCCCACAACCAGTTAAATGTGAAACTGCTTTCGGATACAATGTTAATCACGATATCAAAACCTTTGCCCCGGCATTGGTGCTGGATTTCTATTCAAAGGCCTATCCTGAAACAACCAAATGGCGATGGGATTTTGGGGATGGAACTTCAAGCGATGTAGCCAATCCAACCCATATTTTTAATTATCCTTTGATAAAGGACAGTGCAATGGGCGCTCAAAGTCCATTCAGAAATGTGTGTTTGACTGTTGAAACATCGACAGGCTGTGTTGCTTCAAGCTGCCAATCGATCAATATTTACATGGATACAACACCTGTGGATACTGTTCCTCAATGCCATGCATGGATTAAATATTACCCTGTAAGCGATGTGGTTACCATTCCTGAAGTGGTGGTCTATAAACTGGTGGATGCTTCACAAGGCAAAGTGCTTAACCGTTTATGGAAATTTGAAGATGGAACAACCAGCACAGAAGCCGAGCCACAGGTCACGTTTGACAGGTTTAAACCTACTCAGAAGGTGTGTCTGACCGTCAACACTGCGGAAGGTTGTACCAGCAGCTGGTGTGAAATAATTTATGTATCAGGAACCATACCTCCGGATTCGGGTTATGTGACCAAACCGGTCAACAGGTATACCATGCGTTATGAATCCAGTTTCCCCATCTATATGTCCTCTTGTGCAGGATGGGCCAAAGCACAGGTATATATGAATGATTCGCTGGTGAATGCTGTCAATTATGTGTGGTCAAACGGAACGGAAGGGCAGGAAGTAAAAGGCCTGTGCCCCACACAAATCTATACGGTAAAAGCAATTGCTCCTGACGGCACTTATGTATCGGGAACTTTCCTGTTCAATTCAGATGGAACGGTAACAGATGCCCCGTTTAACTGGTGGGTATCAGGCAAGCGGGATGACCAAATTATTCAATGCGACCCTGGCAGCAAAGACTATACGGTTGAATGGAAACTTTGTGACGGCACCATAGTCAAAAGCGATAGTATTCCTTTCAATTCAATCAATTGCGGAGGCAATGAAACGTATATGTATGTAAAAGATGCCACAGGGGCAGTCGTTTATACAGAGAATATTTCCCAGGAAACATTGATTACCAGGATAAATCAAGAGAAGGCTATATCGGTTAAACTTTATCCCAACCCGGTAAAGGATGTGCTGAATATTCAATACTCAGGAAACCGTCTGGATGAAATGCAACTGGAGATTTGTGATATCACCGGAAGAAGTATTTCACTTCAAAGGTTCTATGACGTAGAATCGGGACAGCAAATCAGCCTGAATGTGAATTCACTGACGAAAGGAATTTACCTTTGCAAAATGATTTCCGGCAAGCAGGTTATCCGGATAGAAAAGTTCAGTAAATAATTCATAAAAAAAGGAACACTGATTTAAAAAGGAACACTGATCTGACTGATGTTACAGATTTACACTGATTTTTAAATAGAATTATAAAAAGATCAGTGTAAATCTGTAACATCAGTCAGATCAGTGTTCCTTTT
>DMFR01000338.1:18696-19057 GCA_003450125.1 Prolixibacteraceae bacterium
TCAGTGTTCCTTTTTCTTTTTTCTTTATATATCAGAGTTCTTTTTCTTTTACCTCAGATTCTTAAACCCTTTTTCGATTTCAACGGACAATCTTTCAAAGACGACATCAAAGGGCGCTTCCCCGTTTACAATGGCTACATCGTGAATTTCTTTGTACTTATCCAGAACAGGAATGGTTTTTTCTTCATGTTCTTTTAGTCTACGTACAATCTTTTCAGTACTTGTATCATACGGCTTACAATGGCTGGTTTTGCTGCGTTTGTCAAGACGGGAAATCAATTCGAGGGTGCCCACCTGAATATCAATAATCTTTCTAATCTTGGAATTGTGCTTTTTCAATATCCCATCCAGGATATACGAT
>DMFR01000338.1:19115-20866 GCA_003450125.1 Prolixibacteraceae bacterium
ATCCAGGATATACGATTGAACCAATGTTCTTGGAAATCCTTTAAAAATAAAGCCTTTAACGGTCTTCGAATTCTGTATTTTCTTTACTATAAGAGGAACCACGATTTCATCGGGAACCAATTCTCCATTCTCATAGATCTCCGTAATCCTTTTACCAAGTTCAGTTCCTTCTTCAATTTCCTCTTCCAGCATTCTGCCCGTTGATACATATTCGAGGCCATATTTCTTGGAAAGCTCTATTCCCTGAGAGCCTCTTCCACAACCCGGATAGCCAAAGATGACTACGTTCATGAGCTTTTTACTCAATTCCTTATTGATGATGTCTTCAATTTGAGCAGTAACTTCTTCTATGGGCTTATAACCGTCAATGGGAATATAAATTCCTTTTTCCTTGTAGAAATTAAGCACAGGCAGTGTCTTTTCCTCATATTCCTTCAGTCTTTTTCTGATCACAAGCTCATTGTCATCACTTCGGCCTGAAGTTAATCCCCTGTTTAAAAGCCGTGCAACCGATTCTTCTTCGGGCACTTCAATGCTGATTAAGCAATTGAGCGAAGTGTTCAGCTTAATCATTAAACCCTCCAAAATATACGCTTGGATATAAGTACGAGGGAATCCGTCGAATAAGAAGCCACCTGCCTGTGAATTCTCTTTGATTGTTTTTTCAAGGATTTGTACGATAATTTCATCGGAAACAAGTTTCCCGGCTGCGATGATACTTTTGGCTTCCAGACCTAGCTTGGTTTCCTCTGCAATTTCCTTTCGCAGTATATCTCCTGTTGAGATGTAAAACAAGTCGTATTTTTCAATTAAAAAGGCTGACTGAGTACCTTTCCCAGCGCCCGGGGGACCGAACAATGCGATATTTAGCACAGGCTTGATTTTAAATTTACACGAAAGATATAAAAACTCAAACGATTATTTATCAAAAAGGCTGTTTTTATTATTGATTATTCAGGACTGTTCCAGGTAGTTTCTAATTTATGAAAGCTTAGTTGTTTCGATAGGGGATAAATAGCTGGTTGAACTGAAAGAAAGATATTTTTCAAAATGAGTCAGGTTGCTCATTTGAGAAATAGAAATTGCATTGCACCGATTTATTTCAATGTTGACATTGTCCACAATTGATGAAGTTAAATGTGGCAGGTCAATTGCGCAATTACCAAACGACTATAGCTCGTAATTAACGAGTTGCTTTTTTGGGTTTTGGATCTTTACCTTCCTTAATTGTTTGACTCACGGGCGGCGTAGGCTTGCGTGGAGTTATGGTTGTTGTCTTAACTTGCTTTGGCATAACAATAGAATCTTTTAAAATTTTCTGGATAAAGTTACGATTTTCTTTTGAATCTAAATTCAACGGGATGGCAATTGAGTTATCAATTTTTACTTCAATTGGATCCCTCTTTGGTGACTTTAAGGAATAATTTAAACAGAATAAGAGCAAACTAATAAAAATGACAATAAATGAGTTGATTAGATATTTCTCGCAGTTGTATTTAAACTTAGTTTTCCGCTTATTATTTTTTTGATTCTCATCTGTATTTCTAATCATTTCATTGAGTATGTATTCTTCAACCTCTTGTTCTGAAGTGTCAGGTAAGTCTGGATTTTGTGTGTAAAATTTTTTTAATTGTTGATGATAAAGATCTAAGTCATTTGTATCCGCAAGCAAGGAGTAATCATACCCTTTAGGAAAGTCTGAATATGCTTTTATTAGATTATAAATAGGGTTCATCCCACTAATGCGTACC
>DMFR01000167.1:0-1000 GCA_003450125.1 Prolixibacteraceae bacterium
ACAGGCAACTTGTACCCAACCAGTATCCAATGAAAGACAAAGTTCAATGCTCTTCAGGGTAGTTAGAAAGATGGTAAAACCCTCTTACAGTGAAACCAGTTAACAGGGATGAAGGTACTGAAAATTTCTAAAATAGTTTCGAAACCTCCCTTCATTTTACACTTAGAATTGAACTGACTTTGTACCAGAAATAAAAAACAAGCATAAAAAAACCCTATTGTTTCCAACAGGGTTTTCAATTTATTCGTTGTAAAATTGATTAGTCAACTTTTGGACCTGCAGGAATCAAAGCTCTTCCAGCTTCGTTATCGCAGTATTGTTCAAAATTCTTGATGTATTTAGCACCCAATTGTTTTGCTTTTACAGTCCATTCAGCTTCAGAAGCATAAGTATCGCGTGGATCAAGAATGCCTGCATCAACATTGTTCAATGTTTTAGGGGCAACCAGGTTCAATACAGGAATGTTAACAGTTTCAGCTTTTTCAATTGATCCATCAATGATGGCATCGATGATGGCACGTGTGTTTTTCAATGAAATACGTTTGCCGGTTCCATTCCAACCTGTATTTACCAAATAGGCTTTGGCGCCATGTTCTTTCATTTTACCTACCAATGTTTTTGCATACATCGTTGGGTGCAAAGTAAGGAATGCTTCACCAAAAGCAGGTGAGAATGACATTTGAGGCTCAGTAATACCACGCTCAGTTCCGGCTAATTTAGAAGTGTAACCGCAAAGGAAGTGATATTGTGCTGATTGTTCATCCAAGATTGAAACTGGAGGCAATACACCAAATGCATCAGCCGACAGGTAAATGATTTTGCTGGCATGACCTGCACGTGAAGGAAGAACGATTTTATTGATGAATGTAATAGGATAAGAAACACGTGTGTTTTCTGTTTTTGAAGCAGCAGCTGAGAAGTCAGGAGTTCCGTCTGCTTTAACAGTTACGTTTTCGAGTAATGCATCACGACGGATAGCTCTCCAGATGTCTGGTTCATT
>DMFR01000167.1:1123-2087 GCA_003450125.1 Prolixibacteraceae bacterium
GTCTGGTTCATTTTCTTTGCTCAGGTCAATTACTTTTGCATAGCAACCACCTTCATAGTTGAATACACCGTTGTCATCCCATCCGTGTTCATCATCACCAATCAAATAACGTTTTGGGTCAGCTGAAAGGGTAGTCTTACCTGTTCCTGAAAGACCAAAGAATACAGCTACATCACCATCTTTACCTACGTTGGCAGAGCAGTGCATAGAAGCAATACCGCGTAATGGCATGTAGTAGTTCTGCATAGCGAACATTCCTTTTTTCATTTCGCCGCCGTACCATGTACCACCAATAATCTGGATTTTTTCAGTCAGGTTGAACATGACGAATACTTCAGAGTTCAAACCTTGTTCTTTCCACTGTGGGTTCGTTGCTTTAGAACCGTTGAAAATCACGAAATCTGGTTCACCAAAGTTGGCCAACTCAAAATGAGAAGGACGGATGAACATATTGGTTACAAAGTGAGCCTGCCATGCCACTTCGCAGATTACACGGATTTTCATGCGTGTATCTTCGTTGGTGCCGCAATAGGCATCGACCACATACAACTTCTTGGCTGAATTTAATTGCTGAATGGTAAGGCCTTTGCAATGGTTCCAGATATCCGTAGATACTGGTTTATTGATATTGCCATCCCACCAGATGTGTTCATCGGAAGTGGCATCTTTTACAATATAACGGTCTTTGGGTGAACGTCCGGTAAATACACCAGTATCAACCGCCACTGCACCAGTGTTGGTCAATATTCCTTTTTCAAAACCTTCATTTTTAGGGTCAACTTCCGCCTGAAATAATTCTTCGTAAGTTGGATTATGAATAACTTCAACATTGGTATCTATACCGTACTTCAACAAATCTGTGTTTTTCATAGTAAGTTATTAAATTTTAACAAGTTTCAACAATTCAAAATTTTCTCAGCACCAAAAATAGCTTTTTTTCATCCCTGTTCAGATGGGAAAATAT
>DMFR01000167.1:2345-2930 GCA_003450125.1 Prolixibacteraceae bacterium
ATATTCAACCTACGTGTTATATAGCACAAAAAAAAAGAATGTTAAGAAATTCTTAATTTCAAAACATTCTTTTTTATAGCTAATGAGCTGAGAAATCTAAGATCTGGGGTGGAATTGATTCAAAGTAGACTTTAAATAATCCCGATCTAGATGGGTGTAAATCTCAGTAGTTAATATGGACTCGTGGCCTAACATTTCCTGAACGGCACGTAAATCTGCGCCACCGTTAATCAGGTGAGTAGCAAAGGAGTGTCTGAAGGTGTGAGGGCTGATTTTCTTGTCAAAACCGGCTTTGATGGCCAGGTTTTTGATGATGGTAAAGATCATTACCCGGCTTAATTTCTTGCCCCTGCGATTCAGGAAAAGAATATTTTCGCTATCCTTGGAAACTTTTAAGGTCTTTCTGTAAACATCCAGATACTTATTGATTTCCTCAATGGCTTTTTCGCTTACCGGAACCAATCTTTCCTTGTCGGCTTTACCCTCTACTTTAATATACCCCTGATCAAAGAACAGGTTGGATATTTTCAGGTTCACCAATTCAGAAACACGCAACCCGCAACTGTACAAAGTTTCGAGCATTGC
>DMFR01000167.1:3025-3441 GCA_003450125.1 Prolixibacteraceae bacterium
CTGACCTTCCGGTTTGTTTAATTCAACCGTGTCGATCATCAGATCAATCTCTTCAATGGTCAGAACATCAGGTAGTTTCCGACCGATCTTTGGAGATTCCAATAAGGTAGTCGGATCATTGGTAATCTTATTTTCTATAAGCAGATACTTATAGAACGATTTGATACCAGAGATCGTCCGGGCTTGAGTTCTAGGTGAAACTCCCTTGTCATTGATCCATTCAACGAATTTCTTCAAATGATTCAGTTTCATCTTTTCCGGAGCCAGTTTCTTGAGTTCCTGGTCAGCAAACATCATCAGCTTGTTTATATCATTGATATAAGCAGCGATTGAATTAGCCGATAAACCCTTTTCTAAACGTAGATAGGATTCAAATCCTTTTTTGCTATCTTCCCATTTCATAATTAAATACTTTA
>DMFR01000034.1:0-273 GCA_003450125.1 Prolixibacteraceae bacterium
TGTTGAAGGACGGTTGCCCGCAACAGGTTTGCTCAGGATTGTAATTCACTTCCAATCCTGCCTTGCGCAGCAGTTTGACCACATTAAATGCAGTATCAGGATATATCTGATCAATAAAACAGGGTATAAACAGATCAACAATCATAGCCATTGAATTTGGGTTGAAGGTACCAAAGACTTTCCTTAAAACAAAAAAAAGCTGCCCGAAAGAGCAGCTTTTGCACGGGAGGAGCGACTCGAACGCCCGACACCTGGTTTTGGAGACCAGTGCTC
>DMFR01000034.1:430-3371 GCA_003450125.1 Prolixibacteraceae bacterium
CTGGTTTTGGAGACCAGTGCTCTACCAACTGAGCTACACCCGTATCCTTTTTTGCGATGGCAAATATAGCAATTAGTTTTATACCTCCTAGAGAAAATAACGCTTTTGGAAGAAAAAAGGGGCATGAAGAGGGGCGTTTCAGCGCATTTAAAGAGCTGACTTTTTCATAATCAACCCGATAAAGGACCACTGATTTCTATGAAAAAATAAAAAGGAACACCGATTTATAGGAAATAAGAAAAGAAACACTAATCTATAAGAAAGAAAAGGAACACTGATCTAGCTGATGTTACAGATTACACTGATCTTTAATTTAGTGTAATTTGTCTTAATTCGTGTAATTTGAATTTTTTAAAGATCAGTGTAAATCTGTAACATCAGTCAGATCAGTGTTCCTTTTTTTAATTAGCGAATCCTGATTTCTTTGGATTTATCTCCGATTGTAAGGGTTGCTTTATTGTCGCAATCGCCATTCCCATAGTCAAGGGTCCAACTACGGTTTTTGCTGGTTGAAACAGAAACTATCCCGGAAACGATGTGGTGACAGGCAACTTTAAATACCAAAGGAGTTGCGGCAGTAATTGTTTTTGTTAATTTCACTCCTGAAAGGCGTGTAAATTCAACAGTTCCCCAGGTTATGATCTGATTGTCCAATGGGGTTGCCAATAGGCCCCGTTCATATTGACGGGTCATGTTGGCTACTCTTGTGGCCGTTCCTTCGTTGTCAGGGAACGTAATGGTAATGTTTTCCTGAATAACAGCAGTGCGGATGTTGTTTTCCTGGTCTTTGGAAATGGTTTTAACGACGGTTCCTTCCACTTTTTTGCCGTCAACCATGTAGTTGTCAAATGATTTGTCCCTTACCGAAGGGAAGGTTGTAAATGAATTGGAAGTCACAATGATCTTTCCAGAACGCACCTTTCCATCTTTCCCTGTGCAGGCGGTTCCAAAATCAATGGTAATCACTTGCGGTGTGGCCGTTTTATTGACCGTAATGATCGCACAATCGCTCAGGTAAGCTGAACTTTCAATGGTGGCTGATTTAAGCCCGCTAAAATTTGAATCCAAGGCTTCATCAACCAAAAGATCAACGTCAGCGAGGGTTTCATCTGCTTGTGTTTCCTGCACACTTAAAGAGGTTTCATCCACAACGGAAGTGTTATCATCTTTCTGACAGGAGTTGAATGCAAAAAGCATCAGACAAATAGCGAAAAGCATTTTTAATTGTTTCATGGGGCGAAATTATTTATAAAATTAAATGATATACCCTTAAGATGCGATATAGGTCTAAAAGTTAAATTTAGAAATGATTTTTTATAAAATTATAGCTTGTCTAAATTGGACGGTATGAAATTCAAGTTAATGTCAATTGAACGTCGTTATACCATCAAGCAACTGTACCCGAATTCCTGATGAGAGCCATCTTGCTTTCAAATTCAAAAACAGAAGTTCTGCCTTCTGACTTATAAAAATAATACCAAATTTGCATTACCAAATACCCTCTTTCCATAAAATTACCAGTCCTTCTTCTATATGATTTTTTAATGTAAATTGTACTAACATATTAGGATGTTATTCGAAGGTTATTCGAAGGTTATTCGAAGGTAGTTCGAAGATAGTTCGAGCGTATTCGAATAACATTCGAATAAGTTTCGAATAGCCAACGAATAATATTCTAATAATAATATACCATGACAGACAGCTAAATTTACCATCAAGCTATAGGAAGAATGTTCATTCAACCCAGTCTAATAGTAAATTTATAGGGATGGATTTGATAAAAAAACCGGTTGTAAATAAATTTGTTCAACTTGCCAATAAGAAGTACATTTTCAGAAGGATAAAAAATAGTGGAAGTATGAATTTAACTTTTGGCCGCTTGATACATCCAAAGTATATTGCAGTCCTTTATGAACCTGATGAATGAACGAAACGGCTGACGCGAAATTGTTTTCCCTGATGAAAGACCCGGCATCGAAAGATAACGGCTTTCTGCAATTGATGGATGCCTATAAAAGGCCGCTGTACTGGCATATCCGACGGTTGGTGGTCTCGCATGAGGATGCGGAGGATATCTTGCAGGAAACGTTTATCAATGTTTACCGGTTTGCCAACTCATTTAAAGGGGACAGCAGGGTGTACACCTGGTTATACCGCATTGCCACCAATGAGTGCACGAAGCATTTCAGGAAAAATAAAAACTGGCTGAAGAATGCAGAGTTAATGACTGATCAGATGATGGGAGACATTTCTGGAAACGATACCGACAGCAGTGAAGCGATGCTGGTTAAATTTCAGCAGGCGATTCTCCAATTGCCGGAAAAACAAAGGATGGTTTTTAACCTGCGCTATTACGATGAACTGAGTTATGAGGATATTGGTCAAATACTGAATTCTTCGGTGAATACACTGAAAACCAACTATCATTATGCCAGCGAAAAGATCAAACAGTACTTGATCGAACACGCTTAAATGAAAAGTTTAAATAAATGAATATGAAAAAAGAAATTGAATTTCAGGAATTTGGGAAAAACGTACCCTATAAGGTACCAGACGGTTTCTTTGATTCTATAACCAATACAACCCTTCAGAAAGCAAAGCTGAGGGAACAAAATCACAAAAGAAATTTGACTTTGTGGAGAACAATGGCGGTTGCTGCATCACTGGCTGCCCTGGTTACGTTTGGCTATTTGATGACAGAGCATGATCCTGTAAATCAACCAGATATATTTGTGTTGGAAAAGCATTCGCAAGCACAACAACCAATTGTGCAACAGCAGAAAATTGACCAGCAACCAACTGTTAAAGCACCCCAGAAAGCTATAGCCGCAAAAGTGGAAGAAAAAATAGCTTCAAAGGAAGACAAAACTGAAGTATTGGTAGATGTACTAGCCGATTTGTCTGACGAAGAATTGTTGGAATTGGATGCCATGTATAAGAC
>DMFR01000034.1:3488-10450 GCA_003450125.1 Prolixibacteraceae bacterium
TTGGATGCCATGTATAAGACCGATCCGATGATCGGGGAATCGGAACAATAGCTATCAATTATTTGAACGCACAGAAATTCAATTTGTTAACGCTGTAATATTTCATGCAATGAAAAATATATTATCAACCTTGCTTTTCATCATCACCCTGTTTGTCAGTTTAAATGCAGTATCACAGAATATGGAACGTTTTCCGAGGATCAGGGAGCGAATTGTACTGGCCAAATTGCGTGAAATCAGGCAAAGCCTAAAACTTGATTCGGCAACCTTTAAGCAGTTTCGTCCAATCTACATGAACTATGAAAAGGAAATTGCAGGTATTGACTTTAGAAAGCTGTCAAGGTTGATGAGGGTAGATGCCGACAGTCTAACTACTGAAGAAGCCGATCAAATGATTGTAAACCAGATGGAAACAGCTAAACAGTTGATCGACATACGCAAAAAATATTATAAAGAATTCAGAACTATCATTTCTCCGCAACAGATCATCAAACTATATCAAACAGAGGCTGAATTGCGCAAAAAGGTCATGCAGGAGATCAAAAGAAGAATGATGAACAGGTAGAGGGTATGAACTTTTCCAAAGTTTTTAAATTTAATATAAAAACTTTGGAAAAGGTACCTTAATATTCTTACTCCAGGTAGGTATATCCGTACAAGCCTGAACGGTAGTTGGATAAAAATTCTTTTCCTTCTTCGGCTGAGATAATTCCCGATTTAACGGAAGAAGTCACCCATGTCTCAACAGTACGAACCAGCTTCTTTGCATTGTACTGAACGTAGTCGAGTACTTCTGCAACGGTTTCACCGTCGATGATCTGATCAATGCTATATCCTTTTTCGTTCACCGAAATATGCACAGCATTGGTATCACCAAACAGGTTGTGCAAATCACCTAAGATTTCCTGGTAAGCGCCTACCAAAAATACGCCGATATAATAGGGTTCTTTGGCTTTTATAGGATGAACCGGAAGGTAATAGGAGAAGTTGCGGGTGGAAATAAAGTTGTCAATTTTTCCATCCGAGTCACAGGTAATGTCTTGTATGGTAGCTGATCTTTCAGGCTTTTCATCCAAACGTTGAATAGGAATAATCGGGAATATCTGGTCAATGGCCCATGAATCGGGAAGCGACTGGAACAGTGAGAAGTTGCAAAAGTATTTATCTGACAATAGTTTAGGCAGGTAAAGCAATTCTTCAGGAATGTGCTTTAACTCTCCTGTCATCTGGTGAATTTCTTTGGTAATGGACCAGAACAGACGTTCAATCTGAGCACGGGTTTTGAGGTCAAGCAATCCAAGGCTGAACAAGTCGAGCGCTTCTTCCCTGATTTGTTGGGAATCGTGCCATGTTTCGAGCATTCTGGACTGGTTGAGCAATTCCCACAGGGAAAACAATTCGCGCACCAGTTCATGGTCGTCTGGTTTGGATTCTTCATCCTCACCCATGGTGGGAAGTGTAGTTGTTTCAAGAACTTCGAAAACCAGCACGGAATGATGAGCAGTGAGCGAACGTCCTGATTCAGTGATAATGTTAGGGTGTGGGATGTTGTTCTTATCGGAGGCGTCCACCATTGTTGCAATGGCATCGTTCACATATTCCTGTATGCTGTAATTGACGCTGCTTTCGCTGCTTGATGAGCGGGTACCATCGTAATCGACACCCAATCCACCACCAATGTCCACAAATTCAACATTAAATCCTTTGAGATAAAGCTGAACATAGAACTGCGATGCTTCGCGCATGGCCAGTTTGATGCGACGTATCTTGGTCACCTGGCTGCCGATGTGGAAATGAACCAGTTTCAGGCAGTCTTTCATTTTGTTTTTCTCCAGGTAATCGAGCGCCTCTAAAAGTTCACTGGAAGTTAATCCGAATTTGCTGGCATCACCCCCTGAATCTTCCCATTTACCGCTTCCTGAGCTGGCAAGCTTGATGCGAATACCAATATTGGGCTTTATTTTAAGGCGATGAGCAATCTTTACAATCAGCTTTAATTCGTTTAATTTTTCTACCACCAGGTAGATCCGTCTTCCCATCTTCTGAGCCAGCAAAGCCAGTTCTACGTAGCTTTCATCTTTGTAGCCGTTGCAGATAATGAGCGAATCATCATCCGTACTGATGGCAATAACAGCGTGCAATTCAGGTTTGGAACCAGCTTCCAGACCGATGTTGAATTTCTTGCCGTGACCGACAATTTCTTCTACAACCGGACGCATCTGGTTTACCTTGATGGGATATATAATAAAGTTTTGGGCTTTGTATTCGTACTCTTCAGCGGCAGATTTAAAGCAACTGGCCATTTTTTCAATCCGGTTATCCAGAATATCCGGGAAACGAAGCAACATAGGTGCCGAAACATCCCTGAGTTGAAGTTCTTCAACCAGTTCTTTCAGGTCAACCTGTACTCCGTTTTTCTTAGGAGTGACCGTTACGTTCCCTTTTTCATTGATAGAAAAAAAGTTGATCCCCCAACCATTGATGTTGTAGAGTTCAGCTGAATCTTCGATGCGCCATTTTCTCATTAAGCAAAAGTTAATTTTTTGTTTATACTTTTTAATGCCTTTTAAAGACACTTGATTTATGGGATAAAAATACTTGTTTCTTTTTTAGCAAAGAACGATCTGCATCAATATTCAATTTCAGGAATAAAAAATAGTCCATTAAATACTGTTGTAAACCGCGTCAGTCCTAACCGAGCCAAGGATTTTCAATCGGGGTAAATGTAATAAAATATTGAAAGTGATTTTATTTTATTTGAAAAATGGAATGAGCCATAAAATCTAAAACATCTGCATACTGTGAAGCCTTTTATATCGGCCATCCAGGGCGATCAGTTCATCATGGGTGCCGCGTTCAATGATCTCGCCTTCATGGAAAACGCAAATCAGGTCGGCATTCCTTACCGTTGACAAGCGGTGGGCAATGACTATAGAGGTACGGTTTTTCATCAGGTTCTCCAAGGCATCCTGCACCAAACGTTCCGATTCAGTATCGAGTGCAGAGGTTGCTTCATCCAGAATCAGGATAGGTGGGTTTTTCAGGATGGCACGTGCAATGCTCAAACGTTGACGTTGTCCCCCCGAAAGCTTGCTTCCCCGGTCACCAATCATCGAATCATAGCCATGTTCTGTTTCAATGATGAAATCATGGGCATTGGCCACTTTGGCAGCAGCAATCACTTCGGTCATCGTTGCGTTTTCAATCCCGAAAGCGATATTGTTGTAAATGCTGTCATTGAACAAGATGGCTTCCTGATTCACATTGCCCATCAAGTCGCGTAGGGCATGTACTTTCAGGTGACGGATATCAATACCGTCGATCAAAATCTGGCCTTCATTCACATCATAGAAACGAGGCAACAGGTCCACAAAGGTTGTTTTTCCACTTCCGGATTGACCCACCAGTGCAATGGTCTTTCCCCTTGGAATGATGAGCGAGAGGTTGTTGATAACAATTTTTTCATCGTAAGAAAAGCTCACGTTGCGGTATTCAATCACATTTTTAAAGGTGTTGATGGTCTGTGCATTGGTTGCTTCAGGAATGGTGATGTCAGCCAATAGAATCTTGTCGATCCGGTCCATTGAAGCCAGTCCTTTCTGAATGCTGTACAGTGCGGTTGTAAATGCTTTGGCAGGGTTGATAATCTGGTAGAAGATGGCAATATAGGCAATGAATTCTGGCCCTGAGAGTTCTCCCTTTTTATCCAATATGAGAGTTCCACCATACCATACCACGATGATGATTACAATGGTACCCAACAATTCGCTCAATGGATGGGCCAGTTCCCTACGGCGCATCAAACGGTTCATGATGGATTTGTAATCATGAAGCTCTGAATAGAAGCGGGCATTCATTTTTCTTTCAGCATTGAAAGCCTTGATAATACGCAATCCTCCAAGAGTTTCTTCCACAACCGTTAGTATCATTCCCATTTTATCCTGTCCTTCACGAGATACCTTTTTAAGTGATTTACCTACACGGCCAATGATAAAACCGGCAATAGGCAATACAAGGAGAATAAAAAGGGTCATGCTTGGGCTCATAACCAGCATGGAAGCAAGCAACACCAGAATAATAATGGGATTTTTCAGGAACATATCGAGTGACGACATGATGGAGTTTTCTACCTCCGTTACATCACCTGTTATGCGTGAAATAATATCGCCTTTTCTTTCTTCAGAAAAAAATGGAAGGGCCAATTTTAGAATCTTGGTATAGATCTGTTCGCGGATGTCTTTCACCACACCATTGCGGATATAGATGGCCTCGAAGGCACCCAGATAGTAAAATCCAACTTTCAGCAGGGTGGTAAATATGACAAAAAAACCAACAAACAACAATACAGGTCCTGCTCCGTGGGCTTCTTTAAATATCGTGATGTAATAATACAAGTTGTGTTTTACAGCCCCCAGATTCAATGCCCATGGCACTAAATCATGTACATCGTTTGATATTTGGAACAGAATCTCCAGAATTGGAATCATCATGGTTACAGAAAAGACCGTAAACAATGCTGAAAGTAAGTTAAACAGAAAATTAAGGATTAACTGCTTTTTGTAGGGAGGTATAAACCGTCTTAAAATCTTAAAAAAATCGTTCATTGAATAATTTGTATTCAGTAAATGCCGCTATATAACCGTAAACTGTAGGTATTTATTGTGATTGTTAATTAAAATATACCCGTATAGTTCTGAGGAGTGATTTTCTTCAGTTCAATTTTTAATGCATCAGTTATTTCCAGTGAATCAATAAATTCATGGATCACTTCCTGGTCAATCTTCCGGTTAACGCGCGTTAGGTTTCTCAATGCTTCATAGGGGTTTGGATAGCCTTCGCGCCTGAGGATGGTTTGGATGGCTTCTGCCACTACAGGCCAGTTTTTCTCCAGATCGGCATTGATGGCATCGGTATTGATCAGCAGCTTCTTCAGACCACGCATGGTCGAATTCACAGCTATCAACGTGTGAGCAAATGGTACACCAATGTTGCGCAATACTGTTGAGTCCGTCAGGTCGCGCTGTAACCGTGACACTGGTAACTTAGCCGATAAATGTTCAAAAATGGCATTGGCCAGACCAATATTTCCTTCTGAATTTTCAAAATCAATGGGGTTTACTTTATGCGGCATGGCAGAAGATCCTACTTCTCCGGCTTTAATTTTTTGCTTGAAATACTCCATTGAAATGTAAGTCCACATGTCACGGTTCAAATCCATGATTATCGTATTGATGCGTTTCATGGCATCAAAAATGGCTGCATGATTGTCGTAGTTGGCAATCTGGGTAGTATATTGGGATCTTTCCAGACCCAGGTATTTCTTCAGGAAATGATTGCCAAAAGCCTTCCAGCTTATTTCAGGATATGCAATGTGGTGAGCATTAAAATTACCAGTTGCCCCACCAAATTTGGCATCGCATGACAAAGCTTTTAACTGCTCCATCTGGCCTTTAAGGCGTTCAGAAAATACACGGATTTCCTTGCCAAGGTTGGTTGGGGAAGCCGGTTGTCCATGTGTTCTGGCCAACATGGGGATATCTTTCCAGTCAGTAGCGAATTCTTCCAGTTTATACACCAAATCATTCAATGCCGGAAAATATTCATTGTCCAGGGCATCAATGATCGACTTGGGAACAGCGGTATTGTTGATGTCTTGTGAAGTCAGACCGAAATGGATGAATTCTTTGAATTCCTGGATATTGAGTTTGTCAAATTCTTCTTTCAGGAAATATTCCACTGCCTTTACATCGTGGTTGGTTACTTTTTCGATGTCTTTGATGCGTTGGGCATCTGCCAATGTGAAATTGGTTACCAGGTTACGTAGGTCAGCATACCTTGTCTGATCGAAAGTAGACAGTTGTGGCAATGGCAGATCGCACAAGGCAATAAAGTATTCAACCTCAACCAAAACCCTGTATTTGATGAGTGCATATTCAGAAAAATAAAGCTGAAGGTTTTCAACTTTTGAACGATAGCGGCCATCAATAGGTGAAATGGCGGTGAGTAAATTTAATTCCATGAATTGATTTTTTTTTCGAGCCGTAAAGGTAGAAAAAATTTAAAGGTGTTTTGCGAAGCCTGGGAACTGCGATTTTTAATTGCAGTAAAGGAAATGGATAATTGGAAGATAAAAGTTAACAATATCCATAGCAGTATCCTGAACTTCATTTCTGAACCTTATCGAACATATTTTGGAAATAGGAGTTGTAATTGATGTTTCGCAATAGATTATTAAGTAAATTTGAACAAATAATCGGCTTTAGTTATGCAAAAGATTCGTCTATTACTGATTTTTAGTCTATTCTTTATTTGTAGTTGTACTCAAACTCAAAGCAAGATGATTGATAAAACCACTGTCAAAGAACTTGACCTGAATCGTTACCTGGGGACATGGTATGAAATTGCCCGTTTCCCCCATTCTTTCGAGAAAAACCTGGTAGGAGTGACTGCTACCTATAGCCTTCGTGATGATGGCAAGATTGAAGTGGCGAACCAAGGCTACAAAAATACGCTCAATGGAGAACGGTCAAGGGCAGTGGGGAAGGCCAAGATCCCCAATAAACAGGAGCCAGGTAAGCTGAAAGTTTCCTTTTTCTGGATATTTTATGCCGATTATTTTGTGCTGGAATTGGACAAGAATTATCAATATGTCATGATCGGCAGTTCTTCGGATAAGTACTTCTGGATTTTGTGCAGGACTCCTCAAATGGATTCTACAACATACGAAATGCTGCTCGAGAATGCCCGCAAACGCGGATACGATCTTTCAAAATTATACAAAGTGCCACAGCCCGAAAAGTAATGTTAACTTTACTAAGCGGTTGACTTTAAGTCAACCGCTTAGTAGTGAAAACCTAAAATATATTCAGATATGAAATCAGGGATATTAATCGCATTGCTGATCTCGGTGCTTTCTATTTTTTCTGAAGGATTTGCACAAGGTTCAATGGAAACAAAAAAGG
>DMFR01000034.1:10596-14111 GCA_003450125.1 Prolixibacteraceae bacterium
AGGCAGAAGTTGGTTTATAAGTTCAATATCAAGGAGAATATTGCTCCGGCGGTCTGGCGGCAAACACAGCAGGCTTTTGCCGCTGCTGACAGCCTGAGGGCCGATTTATTCCTCATTCATATGAATACTTATGGGGGCACGGTGGTCGACGCCGATTCGATCCGTACCCGTATCCTGAACAGCAAGATTCCAGTGGTGGTATTTATCGACAACAATGCAGCATCGGCAGGGGCCCTTATTTCCATTGCCTGTGACCGCATTTACATGCGCAGCGGTGGTTCTATCGGTGCGGCAACAGTAGTGAACCAGACAGGCGAGAAGATGCCTGATAAGTACCAGTCCTATATGCGCTCAACGATGCGGGCTACTGCTGAAGCACATGGAAAGGATACCATCATCAGCGGTCAGGATACAACGATCAAATGGAGGCGTGATCCATTGATCGCTGAAGGAATGGTGGATGAACGCGTCTATATTCCCGGAGTCAAAGACACGGGTAAAATTCTAACCTTTACTCCTTTGGAAGCCATGAAAAACGGTTACTGCGAAGGTATTTGTGAAAATGTTCATGAAGTACTGAAGCTGAATAAAATGGACAATGCCCTGATCGTAGAATATAAACCATCAGTGATTGAACGTTTCATTGATTTTATGGTGAACCCCATCGTTTCAGGAATATTGATCATGCTTATCCTGGGTGGCATTTATTTTGAAATGCAGGCACCCGGAATCGGTTTTGCACTTGTTGTGGCTGTTGTGGCAGCTGTTTTATATTTCTCACCCCTTTATCTCGAAGGCTTGGCTGCCAATTGGGAAATCCTTTTGTTTGTGGTTGGAATAATACTCATAGCACTCGAAATCTTTGTTGTTCCTGGGTTTGGGATAACCGGTATTTCAGGAATTACGCTCACCTTCACCGGCTTGGTCTTAAGTTTATTAAAGAATGTGGGCTTCTCTTTCGATCACGTGAATATGAATGATTTACTGATTGCGTTATTTACTGTATTTGTTGGAACCTTTGGAGGAATTGGTATAGCCATTTACCTGAGCCAGAAAATGTTTACAGCTCAGACCGGACAATTTGCCCATCTGTCACTTCGCGAGGTCATGAGTCTGAAGGACGGTTACCTGGGTGTTGATCCTGAATTGCTTCAACTGAAAGGAAAGAAGGGCATTGCAGTTACTACATTGCGTCCTTCAGGAAAAATAAACATCGAAGGCAAAAACTATGATGCACTGGCCGAAGCTGGAATGATTGAAAAAGGAACAAGTATTGTGGTCACCAAGGTTGAAGCGGCACAACTGTATGTGGAGATAGCGTAAAATAAATAATACAGAAACAATGATGGTAACAACCAAACTCAGTATTCAGGATAAATTGCCTCTCACCTGCTCACGGAGAGGAACTTGCTGTCATGGTAACGTTGTGATGATTAATCCATGGGAGCTGGTCTGTCTGGCCAAGGAGAAAAAGATTTCTCCAAAGGAATTTCGTGATCTTTATTGTGAGTTTGGGGGAATTCGTTTACGGTTTGATGGAGAAGTAGATTGGAGAGGGAAACAATCTTGTAGTCAATATATTGGTGATTTTGGATGTAGCGTACATTTGGGTCGCCCCCTGGCCTGTCGGTTATTTCCACTTGGTCGTGAAATACAAAGAGGAGAGGTTCACTACATGTACCAAGGGGATGAATTTCCGTGTTTGAAGGGATGTTCAGAAGTTTCCGAATTCCCTCATTTGAGTGTAGGTGAATATCTTAATGTCCAGGTAACTGATAAGTTTGAAAAGGCTCAAGATGAATATTTAGAACTCATGCAAAATTTAGCCGATACCGCATTTGTACTTCTGCTTGATACCGGCCTCGCCGAATCAGGAGATAAGGAAACATTGCCATTGTGGAGAAAAATGGGCAACGAGCTTCCAGAAATTTTAACAAATAGAATTGGTCAGGAGTGGATAGATAATTTGATGATCCCGGAAATTTCAGATAATATAGATGATCCAATTTCATTTGTTCGAAAACATGATGATTTACTCCAATCAAAAATCCAGGAAAGATTTGGAGCCTTGCAAACAAATCAAAAATTACATGAAGCTTCTGTTTTAATCATGGGTGTAGCATTGCACCTTGCTCGTGGTTTAGGGGCAAATCCAGAAATTCTAGCTGAACATTGGATCGATATTGCAAAGAATCATGGGGTTATGGAATAGTATTTATTATAATTTGAACCCCAACTTCTTCGGATTTATCGTTCTGCTGTTCAAATCTGCACCAGATGATTTTAATCACAAGCAAAACCAGCACTTCCGACAATCCGACAATCCGACAATCCGACAATAGTATCGTGTAACAGCTAATTTGTCGCAGCCTTAATTGTAGAATAAACGTAACACGACAATAGAAATATGAATACTTTTACTAATGATTTTAATTTTGATTAAAAGGTTGGCTGGAATTCCGGGGGACGAAAATTTCAGCTTTTGCAGTGACTTGAATTACGGAGTTTACGGGAATTACGGAGTTTACGGAGACCCTATATTTTAACTTCAACAACTCTAAACAGAGCCTGTGATCAGAATACATATCTCCGTAATCTCCGTAATCTCCGTAATTGAGACAATTGCAAGTCAAGCCAAACTTTACATGATCGAAGCCGAAGTCGTCATATTATCTGTTACACGACATTACTTTCCGAAACGATTGACAGCGTCTTCCATCATTGTAATAGTAGCGGTTGCTCCACAACGACTGCATCCGGCAGCCTGAACGGCCAATAACTGATCAAGAGTTCGGACGCCTCCTGCAGCTTTTACCTTCACTTTCGGCCCTACATTTACTTTCATTAGTTCCAGAATGGGAATAGTGGCCCCCACATAGTTATAGTCCCCACTGGCTTGCTTGACAAAGCCAAAACCCGAAGAGGTCTTTACATAGTCGGCACCCACTTCAGTACAAATCTGGCAAAGTTTTATTACATCCGTTGCCTCGGTCACAAAATCAGTTTCAAAAATTACTTTAACTATGGCCCCAGATGGATGGCATGCATCAGTGACCGACTTAATTTCTTCGGTTACATAATCCCAATCGCCCTGCAAAGCCTTCCCAATGTTGATGACCATGTCGACTTCCACAGCCCCATCTTTACAGGCATTTTCAGCCTCAAATACTTTAACTCCAATGGCTGAATTTCCGGCAGGGAATCCAATTACGCAGCCCACCAATACGTCACTGCCTTTAAGCAATTCAACAGCTTGCCTTACTGCATAAGGTTTTACGCATACAGAGGCCACATCATATTTCATGGCTATATCGCATTCCCTTTTCAGATCTTGATCAGTCATCGTTGGATGAAGGATTGAATGATCGATCATTTTTGCCAGTTGGTATACAATTTCGTTCATTGGAGTTTTGATTTATATAGTTGGAATTGTAATAGAAGCAAAGGTAGAAATAATAACTTGTACGTATAAGTTATGTCTGAAAAATTTGTATAAATTTAGAAAAGTTTATAAG
>DMFR01000175.1:0-234 GCA_003450125.1 Prolixibacteraceae bacterium
AGGTTCTATATTTAATTATTCTTTCAACTGACCAGAACCCCATCCAGGGCAAAATAAAATTAAACCGGGTATTTTTCATTTCCCACATTTGTCCATTCCCCTTTCTCCCCCTTTATTCATACCATGAACAAACCGACTTACTTAACAGGTATTGCCTGGGTGTTTGTTTCGAAGTATTTTTAGTGTACTTTAAGAGTATTATTTATGTATGAATACACAGAAAATGCACAGAAA
>DMFR01000175.1:413-11362 GCA_003450125.1 Prolixibacteraceae bacterium
CAGAAAGTACACAGAAAGTACTCAAAAGCCATGGATAAATACTGACTTATCCAAAGTTCTAAACTTTGGATAAGTTTAATCTAAGTTGAATCGTGTTTAAATTAAAGTATTCCTTTCTCGGGAAGGTATTTCCAAAACCTTTGGGGTAGAAGCTGGCGGTGTACCTTGTCGTTTTTTCGTTCCTGGATGCAGATACTGTGGTAATATTGTTTCCAGAGCTGCTGGAAATGTTTCTCATCTTGGGACAACAATGATGAATGAAGCTGTCCGTTTTGCACATTGACCTTCAGATCATCGAATACGACCCTTGAAACATCTTTCAGATCGTACCAGAATCCATAGTTGCGCTTTAAATCATAGATGATCCAGGGCTGATCGGCATACCGGTCCCTGAAATGGGGAATGCAAAGGGGAAGGACATCATACAGGGGAGCAAAGGAGGCATAATAGCTGCCTTCCACCGTTTTCTGAAACCTTACGAACATCTGAACCCGGTGAGCTTCCTTGCAAACTTTCTGGTGAAGTTTATTGATCTCAAGCACTACAGGCTCAGAGAAGTTGGTTTCTTCGTTTTTGGAGGAATCAATTACCAGACGGATATACTTTGCCAATAATAGTGGAGTGTCAGGCATTCCGGCCAGGAAGACCCTGTAAATACGGTGTGCATTGACCTCCGAAGAATGCGATACTATGCCTTTCCACACACGCCCTGCTTTTTGATCGTCAGTTGTGATGGTAATTGTTGATTCAAATAAACCGCCCTGACCTCCTTCTCCGCAAAGGATTTCATCAGGAAACTCTTTACGCTCGTAGCTTTCATAGACCAGGGTTAATAATCCTTCAAAGGTGTTGTCAAAGGAGAAGATATTCATGGTTGGATGGTTGAATGGTTAAGTGGTTGGATGGTTAAATGGTTGGATAGTTTGATGGTTGAATGGTTAAATGGTTGAATATGGTTTATTTTTGACAACTGTGACTGACCACTGTAAACTATTTCAAGGCTGGCATTCCAGGGTTAAACAACTTGAGCTGAATGGCTCCGTCATTTCCAACAGTTTTCTTTTCTAGCAAAAGCTGGCGGACGATTTCTGGTTTTAAATCCTGTATGTTTTGCGAACACAATTCATTACAGGTAATAAAGAACTTTGCCCGTTTCATTACAACTCCCATTTTCTGTAAGTGTGATGAATTTAGGCGGTTGTGCTTTCGTGCCAGCAAAATCAGTTGTACCGAATGGGTTCCGACTCCCGGAATTCGAAGCAGCATCAATGGGTCGGCTTTGTTGATGTCAACGGGAAAAAGGTGAGGATTTCGCAAGGCCCATGTCACTTTGGGATCAAGTTCCAGATCGAGATTGGGATGGTCGGCATTCACAATTTCATTGGACTTGAACCCATAGAAACGCATTAGCCAGTCAGCCTGGTACAATCGATGTTCTCGGCGAAGTGGGGGAGTATTCAGTGCCGGTAAACGGTTGTCATAACTGTTCACAGGGATATATCCTGAATAATATACCCGCTTGAGATCACGTCTGAGATAAAGGGCAGATGAGAGCTTCAGGATCGTATGGTCTGTGTCGTCAGTGGCTCCAATGATTAGTTGTGTACTTTGTCCCGATGGACTGAAAAGGGGTGCAGTCCTGTACTTTTTTCTCTCTTCCTTTGATTCCAGTATATTGGTTGAAATGATTTTCATCGGTTCCAATACACTCTTGAAATCTTTGTCAGGGGCCAGGAGTTTAAGGTTGTTCTCAGTAGGTATTTCGATGTTCACACTTAGTCGGTCAGCCCAACGGCCTGCATCAGCAATGAGTTGGGGACTTGCTCCTGGAATGGCTTTTAGGTGTATGTACCCGTTGTATTTGTGCTCAATGCGCAATAGTTTGGCAACAGACACCATCCGTTCCATGGTATAGTCAGGGTTTCGTAAAACACCCGAACTAAGAAATAGTCCTTCAATGTAGTTGCGTCGGTAAAATTCAATGGTCAGGTTGGCAATCTCTTCTGGTGTAAAGGAAGTACGTGGAATGTCATTGCTCTTTCGGTTAATACAATAGGCACAATCGTAAATACAAAAGTTGCTGAGCATGATTTTGAGCAGCGAGACACAGCGTCCATCTTCGGTAAAGCTATGGCAAATGCCCCATCCCGAAGCATTCCCGATGCCACCATTGGTGTTGCTTCTACTGGTACCACTCGAAGCGCACGACACGTCATATTTGGCGGCTCCGGCTAATATCTTTAGTTTTTCAAGACTACTTTCTGAAATCATTCCTGTTTATTCTATTAAAAATGACCATGATCTAATCAAATGATCCATGGACAAGATAACAGAATTGAACGAAAAGAAAAATGATGGAAGGATTTATTTGGCAAAACATTCCACTTTCCCTTATTAAGTATCTTTGAATGACATTATAAATTTCGCCCCTTCGTTCACCTTACTTTCTACAGTGATTTTACCAGCGAAACTGGTAATGTGGTTATGAACCAAATAGAGCCCGATGCCTTTACTATCGATATTGTTATGAAACATTTGGTGCAATCCAAATATTTTATCTTTCACTTTTTCCATATCGAATCCCATTCCATTGTCTGAAAAGAGCAGTTGATTTCTACCATTCAACTTCTCAGAGGTAATGTCTATAACAGGAAGGCAATCTGGTCTGGCGTATTTTATAGAGTTTGTCAGTAAATTTAAAAATACACTTTCCATGTATGCATTGTTAAATTTAATTTTCTCCAGTTTAGAAAAGTCAGTATGAATGGTCACTTTTGACGTTTCCAGCAAGGAATTAATCGATAGAAGTACTTTGGTCAAGCTTTTATTGAAGTCCACTTCTTCTTTAATAGCCAGCTTTTCATGTTTCTCACTCAAAGCATCTACGTAATTATCAAGCGTTTTCTTTAAATAGTCCCCTGATAATTTTACAATTCGGATCAATTCAGCTGCTTCCTGATCATTGATCTTGGAAATATCCAATAGATCGAGCACCGCCAGTAAATTATTTACCGGTGATCTTAAATCATGTGAAGTAGTATAAGTTAACTGTTTTAAATCCTCATTGGTGTTTGCCAGATTGGTAAGCAGTGTGTTCCGGTCTGTTTCCATCCTTTTGGTGTGTGTAATATCTTTAGCGATGGCAAAAACCAATTGATCACCATCTACTGGAAGAGAAGTCCAGGACAGCCAAACGATTTCCCCGTTCTTTTTCACATACCTGTTGTGGAAGTTTAAGAGGGGTTTGGATTTGGTCAGTTCACTTCTAACCCTTTGCGTTGAGCGCTTATCGGCACAATGTACAAAATCATTGATCGGACGGGCATACAATTCCTCCATCGTATAACCCAGAAGGTTTGACACCGCAGCGTTTACTTTTTTAAAATAACCATCATATCCTGCAATGCAGAGCAGGTCAGGTGATAATTCAAAGAAAAGTTCATATTTGAATTCAGAGTCGTTCATTTATGGAAAATATGTGATCAACAATATCGTCTTAAATTTTACCTAATATGATTCCTTTCCTATTCATAAGACAAATATACAACAATACTCGTTGATGTTATCGGCATAGATTACAAAATAAATAGAGGCTGCCCTTTGGGGACAGCCTCCATAACAATTAATTTATTCTAAACAGTGAACTATCAACCGCATTTGGATGATCCGCAGTCAGGGCAAGTCAAACAGCCTTCCTGGTAGATCACATTGTGTGATCCGCATTCCTCGCAAACAGCTCCATCAGCAGCTGTTCCATCGGGAATGTATTTCTTTAATGCACGGGCCACACCAGCTTTCCAGCTATTAATGGTGTCGTTGTCGAACTGAAGGCTGGTAACCGTATCCACCACTTTGTGGATAGGCATTCCGTGACGAAGGATTCCTGAAATAAGCTTGGCATAGTTCCAGAATACAGGATTGAATTTAAACGACAATCCTTCAATGGTGGTTTTGTAACCACGTTTGTTGGTATACTGGAAATCGTACCTTTTTGTTCCATCAGGTTCAATGTTCTTGATGATCTTACCGCTGGTAATATTGCGTGGCAGCAGGATTCCATCCTCATCGTCCGAAAGACCAGTGAAGATTTCATAAGGACGTCCGTCAATAGTTCCAATGAAAGCCACCCATTTGTCTTTTGTATTCTGGAAACGTACTACATCGGCTTCCAGTTCAACGGGACGTTTGGTAGGGAAAATGCTATCCTTGCCTTCTTCTTCTTTTTTATGTGACAGAAGCACTCCCGAGCGGCAACCATCACGGTAAACCGTTACTCCCTTGCAGCCGCTTTTCCAGGCTTCGAAATAGAGTTTTCCTACCAGTTCTTCGTCCGCATCGGCAGGTAAGTTAATGGTTACGCTGATCGAATGATCTACCCATTTCTGGATCTTTCCCTGCATCCTTACTTTATTCATCCAGTCAACATCGTTTGATGTGGCTTTAAAGTAGGGGGATTTGGCAATCAATAGATCAAGGTCTTCCTGGCTGTAATTCTTGTTCAGGTCATACCCGTTCACTTCCATCCAATTTTTAAACTGGTGGTGGAAAACGATATACTCTTCCCATGAATCGCCTACCTCGTCAACGAAGTCAACTTTTACATTTTTATCGTTCGGGTTTACCTTGCGCCGACGTTTATACACGGGCATGAAGACTGGTTCAATACCTGAAGTAGTTTGAGTCATCAGGCTGGTTGTACCTGTTGGTGCAATGGTCAATAGGGCAATGTTGCGGCGGCCATATTTTACCATGTCCTGGTACAACTGCTCGTCCTGGGCCCGTAACCGTTTGATCATGGGGTTGTTTTTTTCCCGTTCTGTACTGTAGATGGCAAAAGCGCCACGTTCTTTGGCCATGTTCACTGATGAACGGTAAGCTTCTACCGCCACGGTCTTGTGAATTTCTTCACTAAAATCAGTGGCAGCTTCACTTCCATAGCGCAAGCCAAGGGATGCCAGCATATCGCCCTCAGCAGTGATTCCAACACCGGTGCGCCTTCCTTCTTTGGCCTTGGTCTGTATTTTAAGCCACATCGACCGTTCAATGTGTTTGATATCTTCGTTCTCCGGATCGGCGTCAATCTTTCCGATAATACCGTTAATCTTTTCCAGTTCAAGGTCAATAATGTCATCCATCATGCGCTGTGCATAGGCAACATGTTCCTTGAACAATTCGAAATTGAATTTAGCCTTGCTGGTGAATGGGTTTTCAACGTAAGAATTCAGGTTCACTGCAATCAAACGGCAGCTGTCGTATGGACACAATGGAATTTCACCGCAAGGATTTGTGGAGACGGTTTTGTATCCTAAGTCGGCATAACAATCCGGAACAGATTCCTTGATAATGGTATCCCAGAACAGGATGCCCGGTTCGGCTGATTTCCATGCATTGTGAACAATCTTTTTCCACAGGTTGGAGGCATCAATTTCCTTGACGTATTTTGGATGCTTGGCATCGATGGGATACTGTGTTTGGTAGATTTCACCCGATTCAACAGCCTGCATAAAATCATCATGTATCTTTACCGAGACATTAGCCCCTGTTACTTTCCCCTGATCCATTTTGGCATCGATGAATGATTCTGCATCGGGATGTTTAATGGAGACAGAAAGCATCAAGGCGCCACGACGGCCATCCTGTGCCACTTCACGGGTTGAATTGGAATAGCGCTCCATGAAAGGAACAATTCCTGTTGAGGTCAGGGCTGAGTTTTTAACCGGAGAGCCTTTGGGCCTGATGTGAGAAAGATCATGACCCACACCTCCGCGGCGTTTCATTAACTGAACCTGTTCCTGATCAACTTTCAGGATTCCCCCATATGAATCGGAGTTTCCTTCATTGCCAATCACAAAGCAGTTGGAAAGTGAAGCAATCTGAAAATCATTGCCGATTCCTGTCATTGGGCCGCCCTGAGGAACAATGTATTTAAAATCCTTCAGCAGAGCAAAGATCTGTTCTTCACTCATCGGATTTTCATATTTCTCCTCCACTCTGGCAATTTCGGAAGCCAGGCGCCGATGCATATCATCGGGAGTCAGTTCGTAGAGGTTGCCGAACGAATCCTTCAATGCATACTTATTTACCCAGACCCTTGCAGCAAGGTCATCTCCCTTGAAATACTTTTGAGAAGCCGCGTAAGCCTCTTCCTGGGAGTAAGTTTTTTTGCCCGTTTGGGGCTCAATTGCTACGTTCTTGAATGCCATAACCAATAAAATTTGATCTTTAATAATTGTTAATCGATTGTAAACGTGATAAAAATCAGTCTACTTGAATGCTCTTTTGGATGTATGCAATATATGCTCTTAATTGGAAAAGTGGAATACAAATTTAATAAATTATTTTGAAAGTTATCAACTTGATCATGTTAGTAGCTTGTAAGTGAAAGTACTAATGTTTTTGATAGTAAAAAAAGTTTACAAAAATAAAAACTGTATTTGAGAAGATTCGACACTTCATTTCTGCAATGTGGCTGTGAGAAAGCCATTTGTAGTTAACAGGATATTGAAATGGCCTTAGAAGTTTTTATCCGTTCAGATTATGAAAAACTTTGCTGATGATGGTTTGTGTGGCCCCTAGGTTCTGGTTGGTAAAATTGGTACAATCTTTCGCAATACGCTCTCTTTTTTCCATATCCGATAGCAATGTGTCCAGAATTGGTTGTAGTTGTTGGTAATCATTCACGGGGAAAGCTACCCCTAGTTTTACCATGGCTGTTGCTTCGTTGAATTTTAGGTAATTAGGCCCAAAAACAATGGGCATTCCAAAGATGGCCGCTTCGAGTGTATTATGGATTCCGACCCCGAATCCCCCGCCAATATATGACAGGTCAGCATATTGGTAAATCGATGAAAGTAATCCGATGGTATCGACAATCAAAACTTGTTTGTCCGTAATTTCATCGTCAGTTGCTTCTGTATAGCATACTACGGGGGTTTTCAACAGGCTTATCAACCGGTCGATGTTTCCCCTCTTGGTTTCATGCGGTGCGATAATGAATTTAATCTCAGGATGGGCATGAATATACTCAGCCAATAATTCTTCGTCAGGCTTCCATGTACTTCCGGCTACAACCAACAGTTGACCATCTTTGAATTTCTCGACCAACGGAATGTTTTTCCTGTTTCGGGCGATCTCTTTTACACGGTCAAAGCGCGTGTCTCCTGCTTTGGTGACATTTGTTAATCCAATGCGGGCTAGCAATTCTACAGATTGATTGTCCTGGACAAAGAAATGCTCAAATTGGAATAACATCTTGCGGTACCATTTTCCCCATGGAGAGTTTTTAAAGAAGAGTTGATCTTCGCGGAATATAGCAGAAACAATATAGAGTGGAATGTTCCTTCTCTTCAGTTCATGAATATAGTGGAACCAGAATTCGTATTTGATAAAGAATACAATTTCAGGCTCGATTAAATCAATCAGATCCTGTGCATTCTTCTTTGTGTCAGCGGGTAGATAGTAGATATAATCGGCCAGGTCGTAGTTTTTCCTGATTTCATAGCCTGAAGGCGAGAAAAAGGTGAGGAATACCTGGTAAGATGGATATTGTTTTTTGATCGCTTCAATCAGAGGCCTGCCCTGCTCAAACTCTCCCAATGAAGCACAATGCACCCAGATGACAGGGCTGTTGTGATTGATTTTATGGGGCAGTTCCTTGAAAACACGCCCACGCCCTTTCCTTATCTGGCTTGCTTTCTGATTGAATGGCGAGGCCAGTTTGATCAGTATGGAATAAAAGAAAATGGACAGGTTATACAGGACGTTCATTTAAGTATTTACAATTTAAATAATTTACTATTTACAATTTGATGTATCACAGATAATTAGTTTATTACAAGCAAGCCAATGCGACAATATCTTTCTAATTACTTATGTGCTATTTTTCAGGACAAAAGTAATGGTTTTTGATTCCGATCATTGGTTTCTTATGCAAGACTTAAAAGGTAGCCAACGTCTTTCTTTAAATTGGGCTCCATGGATGCTGCAACGGCCAATTGGTCGCATCGCTCGTTTTCGGGAATATTGGCATGTCCCTTGATCCAAATCAGCTTCACCTGGTGTTTTGGATAGATCTTTAGGAAGCGAAGCCAAAGGTCTTCGTTTTTCTTGCCCTTGAAGCGGATCTTAACCCAATTCCAGATCCATCCCTTTTCAACCGCCTCCACTACATACTTTGAGTCTGAATAGATGGTCACCTTTGAATTTTCAACTTTCAGCGCTTCCAGGCCTGCAATTACAGCCATCAGTTCCATGCGGTTATTGGTGGTCAGTTCAAAGCCTTCGGATAATTCTTTCCTGTACTGTCCCGAAAGTAACACCGTTCCATATCCGCCTGGACCCGGGTTCCCGCGTGCTGCGCCATCTGTATAAATTGTAATGTTCAATTTTTTAAGCTGTAAAAAGAAGAAGGAGTCTAAAAAGTAAAATTTAAACACCAAGACACAAAGGAATTCACCACAGATTACACAGATATACACAGATTATTCTTATTTTTTTTATCTGTGTTCATTTGAGTAATCTGTGGTGAATTCCTTTGTGACTTTGTGTCTTTGTGTTTAGATTTTTCTTATTAGATATCCTCTTTCAAATATAATAAATATCAATGCATTAATTGGCAATTGTCATTTCATCAATCAGGTTTTGTGCCCCTGCCATCTTGTCAATGGTCCAAAGGACGAAACGAATATCAACATTGATGCACTTCTGCAATTCGTTTTCGAAGGCCAGGTCTCCGCTCATGGCTTCCCAGTTTCCGTCGAAAGCAATGCCGATTAATTCACCCTTTGCATTGATTACCGGGCTGCCTGAATTTCCACCTGTAATGTCGTTGTTGGTGGTAAAGCAGGTATGCAGTTTGCCGTCCTGATCGGCATAACGGCCAAAGTCTTTGGCTTGGTACAATGTTTTCAGCTTTGCCGGAACGTCAAATTCGTCGTCTCCCGGAATCTCTTTTTCAATGTATCCGCGCAAGGTGGTAAAGTAATCGTACCATACCGCATCACGGGGAACGTACCCATTCACTGTTCCATAGGTCAAACGCATCGAGGAGTTGGCATCGGGATAAAAAGTCTTGTCTGCTTCCATTTCCATCAGGCCCCCGACAAACAGCCGGTTTCCTTTTGAAAGGGCTGCAGTTGTCTTGGCCGTTTCATCGCGAATAAGTTCCAACATCTTGAAAATTTCAATTGAAGTCTGGAAAATAGGATCTTTTTCAAGCACCTTGGCACTGGGCTTGGCCAGGAAATTCACCAGTTTCTGCTGGCTTCCGAAAATTGATTTTGCATACAGCCTTTTGGTATATTTTTCAAAGTCGTTGCCATACTTGTTTTTTACAACCTTAAAGAAAGTTGGTTGATATTGCGGGGCAACATTCTCCTGGTAGATCCGGAACAGGGATGCTGCCGTTTTCTGGTCCGTTTGGGGATCAAAATCCTTAAAGAAATCATCCAGCCCTTCTTTGACCCGATCAACCGCCGAATGGATGCGCTCTTTATCTTTTTCCGACTTTAAAACATCGTTTAGGGGACTCGTCTTGTAGGCATAGTAAAAGATCTCCGATCCCCTCACCATGGCTTCCATCATGTATTCCATCGCCTTTTCATCTTCTACGTTTTGATATTCACTGGCTATCAGTGGAAGGGCCTCTCCGTATTTGGCCTTGCGTTCAGGCGTGGCATTGACCCATTGGGTGAATTGGTCTTCCAGTTGTTTTTTCTTTTCAATCACATTCAGGTCATGGAGTCCCTTGTTTTGACCGATGCTGTATTTGTAATAATTCGAACTACGGGCATATTTGGCCGAATACATCAACCGGGCATGTTCCGAAGTATTCATGAAGTCTTTCATGATGCGCAGCTTTTCTTCACGAACTTTGATGCGCACAGGATTGGTGACTGTCTCCGTATAATTAATTCCGTATGAAGTCTTATAGCGATTGGTCGAGCCGGGATATCCCATCACCATGGCAAAATCATTCTTTTGGTATCCTTTCAGCGAGATGGGTAGATGGTGTTTTGGCACATAAGGAACATTGTCCTTGGAATAGGCAGCCGGTTTTCCATCTTTTCCACAATAGATTCTGAACATGCTGAAGTCGCAGGTATGACGGGGCCACATCCAGTTGTCCGTATCACCGCCAAACTTACCCATCGACTGTGGCGGAGTGCCTACCAGGCGGATATCACGGAAGGTTTCGTAGACGAACAGGTAATATTTATTGTCGTTGTATAGTGACTGAACGCATCCTTCGTATGGGGTGTCGGCTGTAGCTTCTTTTTCAATTCTGGAAGAAATTTCACGTACTTTTGCTCTTCTTCCCTCTTCCGACATGGTGTCGTTTAACATGGGAAGGATTTTAGAGGTAACATCCTCGAAACGAATCAGGAAAGAGGCTGTTTTGCCCGGGTTAGACAATTCCTCTTCTTTTGTTTTTGCCCAGAACCCGTCCCGCAGGTAGTCATGCTCAACCGTGCTGTGTTGTTGTATTTCATCAAATCCGCAATGGTGATTGGTCAGCAGTAATCCTTCAGCGGAGATCAATTCTGCCGTGCATGATCCGTGATCAAGGGCCACAACCGCATCCTTCAGGCTTGAATGATTAATGCTGTAAATGTCTTCCGCATTGATCGACAATCCCATCTGCTTCATCTGTTTGATATTCAGCTTTTCGATCAGGGCCGGTAACCACATTCCCTCATCTGCTTTCACAGTTCCAGACAGGATGATCTGCAGTAGGACAACAAAAACTAATAGTCGTTTCATGGGATAATTAATAGGTGAATTTATTTTGAACAATTGATCGACAAAGATATGTATATCTGAATATTTACAAATCATTTTATGAAAAGCATGTAAAAAATCATGTTAATAATCATCAACAGTCATAGCGCGACCTACCTGTAACCTATTTGATGTATACCTTCTTATTCCTATCTGTAAGCTTTCTGTAA
>DMFR01000175.1:11553-17563 GCA_003450125.1 Prolixibacteraceae bacterium
AGATTACAGAAAGCTTACAGATAAGAATAAGAAGGTATAGGGAAAGTAGGTATAGGATATGCAATTGGGGTGGGAATGGGCCCGTGATTTGGTTCACTACCCCAATGGAATTGTTATCTTTGTCGAAAATTTTAATCAGCCGAAAATGGAAAGAAAAGTCAGGGTGCGTTTTGCCCCAAGTCCCACAGGTCCGCTTCACATGGGCGGAGTTCGCACTGCTTTATTCAATTATTTGTTTGCCAAAAAGCACGGGGGCGACTTCCTTTTGCGCATTGAAGATACCGATCAAAACCGTTTTGTTCCAGGGGCAGAAGCTTACATCATTGAAGCTTTGACATGGTGTGGACTGGTGCCTGATGAAGGGGTAGGTTTTGGAGGCGAAATGGGGCCTTACCGTCAGAGTGAACGCAAACCGATGTATAAGAAATATGCAGATGCCCTGATTGAAAATGGTTTTGCTTATTATTCATTCGACACGGCAGAGGAACTGGATGAACTTCGCAAGCAGGCTGAAGCGGACAAACAGGTTTTCTCTTATGACTTACATACCCGCAAAGGATTGAAGAATTCACTGACCCTTTCGAAAGAGGAAGTTGAGGCGCACCTTCAAGGCGGAGAACATTACGTGATCAGGTTTAAAATGCCTGAAAACCGGGAGATTGTTGAAGAAGATTTGATCCGTGGACGCGTATCGTTCAACACCAATCAACTGGATGATAAAGTACTGTTTAAATCGGATGGGATGCCCACCTATCACCTGGCCAACGTGGTGGATGACCATTTGATGGAAATTACCCATGTGATCCGAGGCGAAGAATGGCTGCCTTCCATGCCCCTGCATATCTTATTGTATGAAGCATTGGGTATTTCAGAAAACCGTCCCCGCTTCTCTCACCTGCCGCTGATCCTGAAGCCTGAAGGCAAGGGAAAACTGAGCAAACGCGATGGCGATAAAATGGGATTCCCCGTATTTCCGCTGCTTTGGAAAGATCCTGAAACAGGTGATATTTCAAGGGGATACCGGGAAGATGGTTATTTCCCCGAAGCTTTTATCAACATGCTGGCCCTGTTGGGCTGGAACCCTGGCACAGAACAGGAGTTCTTCTGCATGAATGAACTGGTTGAAAGTTTTGACCTTACCCGTGTAGTAAAATCAGGGGCACGCTTCGATCCCGAGAAAGCCAAATGGTTTAACCGCCATTATCTTCAGCAAAAATCATCAGAAGAACTGACCCAGTTGTTTTTACCTCTTTTGAAAGAAAAAGGGGTAACTGCCGATTTGCAAAAACTTGAACGCATCGTAGGTTCGATCAAGGAAAGGTGTGAGTTTGTGAAGGATTTATGGGACCAGGGACATTTCTTTTTTCAGGCTCCCGATAGTTATGATGAAAAGACTGTCCGCACCAAGTGGAAAGCCGATACTTCAGAGAAACTTCAGGCCATTACAGCATTTTTCGAAACAATCAGTGACTGGAAAGCTACTCCTATCAAGGACGCATTTTCTGAATTCATGACTCAAAAAGAATGGGGATTTGGAGCCGTAATGGTTCCTGTGCGCCTTGCATTGGTTGGCAGCAGCAGCGGCCCCGACCTGTTTGAAATCTTTGAACTGATCGGAAAGGAAGAAACCATTGAAAGAATAAGAAAAGCCTGTGAAGTTATCCAATAATATATTTCCCTTTTATGGACAAAAGAGTTGGCTTTTAATCATCAAAGCCAACTCCTTTGTCCTTCTGTTTTATCCAATGTCATCACCTTGAACTAGTTTGGGTATTTTGTTCCCATCAGACCGCATAGCATCTGTTTGTATATTACACCACTTTCAAATCTACTCCCATCAATAAAAGAATAATCAGTACAAGCCCCACAACAATACGATACCAACCAAATACTTTAAAGCCATGTTTTTGAAGGAAAGTGATAAAGGTCTTGATGGCGATCATGGCTACTATAAACGCAATGATGTTGCCGATTAGTAAAGTCGTTAAATTATCTTTTAGTAATGATACGCCATTTGGTTCCATAATTAATTTGAGGAGTTTATATCCTGAAGCAGCAGCCATGGTAGGAACAGCAAGGAAAAAAGAAAACTCGGCGGCATTGGTCCTTGTCAGCTTTTGTTGCATCCCACCTACAATGGTTGCTGCCGAACGTGATACCCCTGGTATCATGGCTATACATTGCCAGAAGCCTATTTTAAGAGCTTTGGGATAAGTGACTTCCTGATTCAGGCTTTCCTTCTTAAACCATTTATCTACAAAAAGCAGAAGAATGCCTCCAAGGAACATGGTGATCGCTACAACCAGTACGTTTTCGAGTAGGCTATCAATGAAATCGCCTGCAAGGAATCCAATGACTGCTGCCGGAAGAAAGGCTACAAAGAGCTTTTGGTAGAAGGTCCAGCTTTGCAGGAAACGTCGCCAGTATAACACGACCACTGAAAGGATGGCCCCAAACTGGATATTGACCGTAAAGGCCTTGGTGAAATCGTCGATGTTCATACCCAACAAGGATTCGGTAATAATCATGTGTCCGGTTGAAGAGATGGGCAGAAATTCGGTAATTCCTTCAACAACTGCAATTACAATGGCTTGAAAAGAGGTCATATTTTGTATTTTATTTGCTACTGGTTATTAGTTACTGTCAACTGGCTGCTGGCTTTACTTTCGGGCGTAAAAATAAGTTTTCCCTTCGCTTTTGTTGTCGAAGTTGTAGATTATTTTTCCCGGGTACAATCTGTAAAAGGCAAGCATGGCAATGTCACCGGCACAAAACAGTGAATGCAGGCACATCATACTTAGAAAGAAATACATCAATGGTTGGTTGTAAAATTGCACAATGCCCCAAAGGCAAATCAATTTGACAATTATAAAAGGGGTAAGGGCAATTATGTGAAAGGCTCGTGGTGCAATGACTTGCCTGTCGGCCATGGCATAAAAGACAAACTTCCTTGGGATGACTCCAAAAGATATCCTGCGTGCACCTGTAGCCAGATAGGCCAAAGCATGGAGCAATTCATGGATGACAACAAGTGCCGTAACAGAAAAGAGCATGGATAAGCCTATTTGAATAAGCAGGGTATGATCTCCTTTGATGAAAAGCACAATTCCTCTGGTGAGGATGTAGGCAAACAGGATCATCATGATTACCTGGTAGATGGAGTAAATCCTGATAATTGTCTTTCCTTTTGAAATTAAATCTATGACAAATTCGCGTAGGTGCAGATGAGAGACTTCGGTTAGAAGTTCAAATTCATGTTCGTTTTGCAAATCTTCAGGACTTAACTTTTTCACTTGAAGAAGCTTTATTCGGTTCGCATAATTTCAGCCAATGCTTTCAGATTGATCAGCTTGATGATGAAAGCAGAGAGTATACTGGTAATAATCATGATGCCATAACCCACATACCAGGTATTGATTTCTTTAGAGAGCATACCAGCCAGAGCTACGAAAGATACAAAAAGAATCAGTCTTGCAATGACCAGGTAGTTGATGGTCAGTTTGAGAAATATCACTGCAAGGATCGTTTGAGCCAGGGCCGTAAATAGTTGTGTTGCAAGGCTTGCCCAGGCTGATCCGAGTGCCTGCATTTGAGGAATCAACAATAAATTAAGGCCAATATTAAGTCCCATTCCAGCAAGAGCCATCCAGTTTAACTGGCGGATGCTTCCATTGGCGGTCAGAAGAGTTCCGAAAATATAAGTGGTGGCTATACCTAAAAAACTAATCATCAAGATCTGTAGAATGGATGCAGATAATTCGATGTTACTTACGTAGAGGAACCTGATTATTTCATTGGTATAAAAGACAGTCGATAAGCTGATTATGATGGCCGGAACAAAAAGCAACAGGAAGGAGAGTTGCACCATGGAGCCGATCTCCTCCTTTTTACGAATCATTCGTGCAAATATAGGAAGCAGCAGTCCGGCAAACAGCACCCCAAACATGGAGACGGCATCGAGCAAACGAAATGCCTGGGCATAAATTCCGGATTGTTGTTTGCCAAGAGGGTAAGGTAATAACCGTTCGATCATCACAGAATCCATGCGGTTATAAAACGACATTAATAGGACCAGTAGAGCGTATGGGTAACTTTTTCTCAGGAAAACAATAAAGAACCGACGATCAAAATAAAATTTCAACTTTCCAGTGTGCGATAAAACAACAGCAAGGGTGATCAGGCATGCCACCAGGTAGGCGGCTGTTTGTGCATATACAAACCATTCAATTTTAAATTCATGGTGAGTAATGTTGGTAAACAACAGCACTGAACAGATGATGATCATCAGCGAGCGGTCGAGCACTGAAAGCAGGCTATCAGTTCGGAAAAGGTGCAATCCGCTGATATTTGAACGCAGGTAGAAGGTGAATGATATGAGGAATTGGTTAAATATCAGAAAGATAAGTAAATAGAGCTGGATGCCTTTATACCCGATAATCAAGGCGACAACAATACATACGAATGCATAAATGCCTGCCAATATAAACTTTAGACCCACAATATTACTGATGTGCTTTTTCATCAGTTGATGGTGTTGGGCGATGTTCTTATTGTTGTAATTGGTGATTCCCAGATCGAGCAGTATGTTGAGGATCATTGAGAAACTAAGCAGTGAGGCGTATAATCCATAATTCTCGACTCCCACCAGGTTATTCACATGACGATCAATTCCAAATATCCAGAAAGGTTTGATTAAAACATTCAGAAAAAGGAGCAGCAATAGATTTGTAATGAACTTCCTCTTCAATCGGGTAGTTTTTTCTGGTTTTTATTAAAGTGAATCAAAAGTAGCAATTTTTGCCCAGACTTTATACATTTGAATATAATTTGACGATACAATCAAGCTCTATGATGATAGCTGTAAATACCCGTTTGTTATTAAAAGGAAAACTCGAAGGGATCGGGTGGTTTACCAATGAAACATTATCAAGGATAACAAGGAGTCATCCTGAGCATCAGTTCCTGTTTATTTTTGACCGTCCATATTCTGATGAATTCATCTTTTCAGAGAATATTACCCCCATTGTACTTTCACCGCCCACAAGACATCCGCTATTGTGGATGATTTGGTTCGAACTGCAGATTCCAAGGATACTCAAGAAATACAAAGCCGATTTGTTTTTCTCTCCTGACGGTTACTTGTCGCTCAATACGAAAGTAATACAACTGGCAGCTATTCATGATATTAATTTTGTCCACCGGCCACAGGATCTGCCTTGGTTAAAAGCAAAGTATTACAATTATTTTTTTCCACGCTTTTGTCATAAAGCCAAACGGATCGTGACGGTTTCTTCTTTTTCAAAGGAAGACATCCACCGCACTTACAAAATTGAGAATGATAAAATCGATGTCGTTTACAATGGGGTAAACACACTTTACACGCCTACTTCAGAAGAAGAAAGGAAGGGTGCCAGGGCAAAATACGCCGGAGGGAAACCGTATTTCCTGTTTATTGGATCTTTGCATCCCCGGAAGAATATTACTGGATTGCTTAAAGCTTTTGATGCTTTCAAAACGTCGGTCAAATCGGATATTAGGCTGCTCATTGTTGGCGGAAGCATGTTTAAAACCGGAGAAATAAAACAGACGTATGAATCAATGCGGCATAAAGAAGAGGTGATTTTTACCGGAAGATTGGGAAATGAAGAGCTGCACCAGGTATTGGGGGCATCTCTTGCGCTCACCTTTGTGCCTTTTTTCGAAGGATTTGGTATCCCGGTGATTGAAGCCATGAGTGCCGGCATTCCGGTTATTTGTTCAAATACCACTTCCCTGCCTGAAGTAGGCGGAGACGCAGTCCTGTATGTCGATCCTTTTGACATCACCCAGATAGAATGCGCAATGATTCAACTCTACAGGGATAAAGATCTTCGTGATTCATTGATTGAACTGGGATTTAAGCAAAAGGAAAAGTTTAGCTGGGATAAAACGGCTGAGCTGGTTTGGAAAAGCATTCAGGAAAGTTTAAAGTTTCAGGTTTAAAGTTCAAAGTTGCGTGCCGATCGAAGGC
>DMFR01000306.1:0-4152 GCA_003450125.1 Prolixibacteraceae bacterium
GGTTTATTTCATTGATAATGAAGATTATTTTCAACGTAAACACGTGCTGAAAGATGCCAAAGGAAATGAATTCGCCGACAACGATGAACGAGCCATTTTCTTTGCCCGCGGGGTGCTTGAAACAGTGGTTAAACTGCGTTGGGCTCCCGATTTAATTCATTGCAGCGGATGGCTTACTTCTCTTGTACCCCTATACATCAAGAAGGCCTACAACGACAACCCCTTGTTTGTGAAATCCAAAGTGATTTATTCTGTTTTTCATGATGACTTTAAAAAACCACTGGATCCAAATTTCAGGAATAAGTTAAAAATGAACAACATCGCAAACAAGGATACGGAAATTGTGGAAGAGCCAAGTTATATCAACTTGAGCAAAATGGCCATCCAGTATTCCGATGCTGTAATCCAGGGAAGCCCGAAGGTTAACAGCGAAATATTGGAATACATCAAATCTACCGAGAAACCCTTTTTGGATTACCAGCCCGAAACTACCTATGTCGATTCTTACAACGAGTTGTATGATAAAATGTTGTAAGAGTATAGGTTTAACAATTTAAAACACTAAGTGGTGAAAAACGTACAAAAAGTAATGTTCAAATTCGTAGCCGTATTTGCCTTGTTGGTAATTACACTTTGGGGATGCAACGATGAGATGAATAAAACAGGCTATGATTTATTGTTGCCCGGCGATTTGGTCTCTGCCCGTAAAGTCTCCGTCGATAAAGCTTCCATTAAAGCTTATACGGTTACCGATACACAGGTGAAGACCAATAACCCTCAACTGAGTTTGCTCGGTACTTTCAATGATCCAATTTTTGGGAAAACAACAACGGATTTTGCATACCAGTTCCGCTTGGCAGACTTTCATGATTTGACAAATGCCACCGCCGACTCGCTGATCTTAACCCTTATTTACAAGGATACATATGGCGCTACAGGCACCCCGCAAAGCCTTAAAATCTATGAATTGAATACAGATCTAGATCCTTTGGCTACCTATTACCAGGACATCAATCTTAAAAGCTTGTCAAACAATGAAGTCTTGGCAGAGAAAATGTATGTTCCAAAATTCAAACTTGATTCCTTAACAAGCAAGTACGGTTCTACAAAATTAAACCCAAAAGATACTGTACTTCAGGAAATTCGCTTTCGTCTGAACGCTTCGATGGTTCAGAAACTAATGGCTTTCAAGGCGCCTGCCGTTATACCGGGACAGGACAACAATGTCAACGACGTTTTCCTCAAATATTTCAAAGGTCTATATATCGAAGCGGGAGATATGAATCAAGGTGGAAGCATCATGAAAATCTTTCCAAGTTATACGGATCCAAAGTTGTTCGTGCATAATACAGAGATGAAACTATATTATCATTCCAATGATACTACCAGGGATTCAATAATTTACCATGTTAGTTCTAATTCAGCACGCGTCAGCAGGTTTATACACAATTACTCATCGACCAATTTTGCTACAAATTTGGATAAAATGGATCAACAGGACAGCCTGATCTATCTCCAAACAACAGGCGGATTGAGTGATAAAATATATATTCCATCTCTAAATAACTGGAAAGACTCTGCCAATTGCGCCATCAACAAGGCAGAACTTATTTTCCCGGTTGATAAGTCCAAAATAGATACGCTTATTTATCCGGTTCCTCAAAAAATAATATTGAGCTTAATTAATTCAACCGGCGGTATATTTTCGGATGAATCAAAGCGCATTTTAATCTTCCCCTCGGATCTTGCATTATCTGAGACCTATTATGGTGGAACTTACAATAAAACTGCCGGAACCTATAGTTTTAATCTTGCCAAACATCTTCAGGAAATCATTAAAGGAAAAGGTGAATTTAAAAATTACGGATTTTACCTTTCCACGGATGACAAAAATGCCATTTTCAGAAGAGTAGTACTGAAAGGATCATCAAGCATTCGTTTTGAAATTACGTATTCGAAAATAAAATAGTCCCCCGTATTCGATCACTCTAAAATAAAGTCCTATGTGTGGAATAGTAGGTTACATCGGTGATAAAAATGTTTATCCCATTATCATTCAAGGCCTGCAACGTCTCGAATACAGAGGATATGATTCCGCAGGTCTGGCCATCTACAACGATCAGCTGCATGTCTACAAATGCAAGGGACGGGTAGCCGATCTTGAGAAATTTGTGGCCAATGATGATATGAGCGGGCACCTGGGAATCGGTCATACCCGTTGGGCCACCCATGGCGAACCCAACGACTGCAACGCCCATCCGCACACTTCGATGAATGGAGACTTTGTGCTGGTACACAATGGAATTATCGAAAACTACGCCGAATTGAAATCAGACCTTCTGAAAAAGGGCTATACCTTTCAATCCGCTACCGATACCGAAGTACTGGTCAACCTGATTGAATATTTCTACCGCAACGTAGAAGCTGCCACCGGTGAAATTGCCGTAAGACTTGCCCTTTCGAAAGTTGTTGGGGCTTATGGGATTGTGGTGATCTGTAAAGATGAAAAACACCAATTGATTGCCGCCCGCAAGGGAAGCCCCCTGGTCATAGGAATTGGCAAGGGCGAATATTTTGTGGCCTCGGACGCTACCCCGATTGTCAATTATACCGATAGCGTAATCTATCTCAATGACCACGATGTGGCCATTATCAGTAAAGACAGCTTAACGCTGAAGACGGTAGAAAATATCCCGGTTGCCTTTAAAATTACCAAAGTGGATATGAGCATCGGGGATCTTGAAAAAGGCGATTTCGAGCATTTCATGCTGAAAGAAATTTTTGAGCAGCCCAAAACCATTGAAGATACCTTTAGGGGCCGCATCACGCCCGATCATTCTGATATCGTCTTGGGAGGCTTACTGGATGTGTTCCCAAAAATCATGAATGCAAAACGGATCATCATCATTGGTTGTGGTACCTCCTGGCATGCCGCTTTGGTGGGTGAATACCTGATTGAAGAATATGCCCGTATCCCTGTTGAAGTAGAATATGCCTCTGAATTCCGTTACCGCAATCCTATCTTGAATAGTGATGATGTAGTCATTGCCATTACCCAAAGCGGGGAAACGGCTGATACACTGGCCGCCTTGCGCATGGCCAAGGAGAAGGGGGCTACTATCCTGGGTATCTGTAACGTGGTGGGATCAAGCATCGCCCGTGAAACAGATGCTGGAGTTTACACCCATGCAGGGGTTGAAATTGGTGTGGCTTCCACCAAGGCCTTTACTGCCCAGGTAACCGTTCTGACGCTCCTTGCCTTTAAACTGGCCCATGAAAAAGGGAAAATCTCCATAGGCACTTACCTTGATTTAATTAAGGAATTGACTGAAATCCCCGATAAATTGAAATCCATTCTGGTGAAGCACCCCCACATCAAAAAGGTCGCTGCAAAATACAAGGATGCCATCAATGCCCTTTACCTTGGCCGTGGATATCTTTTCCCCGTAGCCCTGGAAGGAGCTTTGAAATTAAAGGAAATCTCCTACATCCATGCCGAAGGTTATGCTGCCGGAGAAATGAAACATGGCCCCATCGCCCTGGTGGATGATAATCTGCCCGTCATTGTGGTGGCTGCCAAAGACCATTACTATGAAAAGATTGTCAGTAACATCCAGGAAGTAAAAGCCCGCAGGGGTAACCTTATTGCGGTGGTGACCGAAGGCGATGATGTTCTGAAAGCGATGGTAAACGATGTATTTGAAATTCCAAAGTCACATCCGGCCGTTTCACCTTTGCTGGCCATTGTTCCCCTGCAACTGTTCTCCTATTACATTGCCGTATTGCGAGGCTGCGATGTAGATCAACCGCGTAACTTGGCCAAATCTGTTACCGTAGAGTAGATTTTAACTTTGGGAAAGATTTATAGTTTATATAAATCTTTCCCAAAGTTTTTACCCCTATTTTTTATCCCTCCATCTTACCGGAATATTCTTTATAGAATTCGTCTGTAAAGGAATTTAGTCCTCTCAAAATCAGGTTATTTAACTGTTTGCCGGCAAGTTCTCCTGCCCTTAGCGACAGCTTTGGGTATAAAATGGTTTCTATCAACTCAATATTAGTTCAATACAAAGTCAATACAGACTCAATACCAATTCAAGTGTTAATTGGTAGATTACAGGTACATTACGGGTAGATTACGGGTACATTACG
>DMFR01000306.1:4337-12927 GCA_003450125.1 Prolixibacteraceae bacterium
CCGTAATGTACCCGTAATCTACCTGTAATGTACCAATTAACACTTGAATTGGTATTGAGTCTGTATTGACTTCGTATTGACTTTGTATTGAGAATATATGATTCAGATAGTTGGAGAATACTTTGAAGTATCCAAGAGCTCAGAAATCAGAAAAAGGGGATTAACGACGGGCGTAGTTCAGCAAATGTGACCTTCCGGCTTCAGGAATCTTGATCGGAGCGTCATCCCGAACTTGTTTCGGGATCCCCTCCTTTGTCCTTCAATTCTCTTTTCTAAAAGGTGGCAGAGCGTATTTGAGGGGATCCCGAAACAAGTTCGGGATGACGCTCCAATCATGGTCCCGGACGACTTTGGATCTTTGTATAATATTGTGACAAAACAAATGGTAATACACCACTACCAATGACAGAATTTATAATATTCAGGAGAATACAAAAACTATCATTTCATTATTGTGGCAAGAACAGGAGGCAAGAACAGGAGCCAAAACTTCCGCAATGATCTGGATCGTTTTTTCAAAGTTTTAATCAGTTGGCATTAGAACATCTCTTTCTTATGATCTTTCTTTCCCTTTTTAACTTTCCCCGTAGTTTCCGTTCCCTTGAAATTATTTAAGTTGTAGGTAAAGGTGAGCATGTAATATCTGCCCAGGTTATTGGTTCGTATATCCTTGATATATTGAGGGGTAACCGTGTGAACGATATTCTGGTACTGGTTGAGCAAATCGAAAAATCCCAATCTGAGTTCACCGTTTTGACCTTTCATGAATTTTTTGCCCAGGTAGCCATTCACCAATAAATCAGTTTGGTTAAAATTCAGAAATCCTGTTTCGAATTGCTTCAAGGCATCACTGTGTAAAACAAATCCCTTCCAGAAAACCCAGGTAAATTTTCCACCTACAGTCTGGTAGACGAATTTTGGATTGTTGTTCAGGTTCACTGCACTGGTGATGATTGAGTTTTTTACAATGTTGTAATTCATGGTGTAGGAAAGGGAGAAATCAATATCCTCACTGATGTCACTGTTGATTGTAAATCCGTTGACGGTACTGTATAAACTGTATCTATTGAGGTTGTTATTGATAATCCCGGGGGTTTGGATATAGTTGAAACCAGTGAGCAGGTTTATTTTACTGTATAGGAATTTGAACGGGAAGCCGAAATTAAAAACCGTCTTAATATTGGTGCTATGATCCAGGTTGACCGGATAATCCAATTCTATGTTCTTCAAAAGCACAATTCCCGCTTCAGGAATGAAGGTGTCCCTGGTTGCTTTTAAAATTTTACTGCCGATGAAATTCAGGCAATGTTCAGCACTTGCATAAAAGGTGTAATTGATGGAACTCTGGGGATTGGCATGAGAAAAGTTCAAGGATAAATCATGTTGATACTCCTGTGTCAAAAAAGGATTCCCGGTGCTCAGATTCGTTGGGTCCGTATTGTCGATTACATTTTGAAGTTGTGTAATACTGGGCGCATTGGTGGATGTTTTATATAATATACGCAAGCTGCTTTTGGGATATTTTAAATTGAGCAGGAAGTTGGGTAAAAAATTACTGAACGTTTTATCATTGGCTGAATTCTGAGGATTCATCATACTGGCCTGCTGATATTCAAAGCCGGCAGAAAGCTTGACCCCCTTGCTTTTGAGCAGATAAGACATTCCGATATGGTTGTTGAAATAATGGATTTTATAGATATCCGAAAGCGAATCGATGCGGTTAAGTCTTTGTGCGGAGTCATCCACATTAAACGCTTCCCTGTTTTTGCGGCTATTGGTATAGGCGTTTGTCAGATTGAAGTGCAACATGCTAATTCGGCTCAGAGGCTCGATATACTCCATTTTAGAGGAAACCTTGTAACTGTCGGTACTTCCATCCACATATTCATTGTTGGGAATAGAATCGAAAGGGCTATTCCTGTAATAACCCATCTGGGTACTGTTGATATCTTTATTGGTGGCAGCAGTGGTAACGGCCATTGAAAAAGTTCTTCGTGCTTTGTGCAGTTTATGCTTGAATACCAATTCATTTTCAAGGTTGTAGTTATTCAAATCTGATTTTGTTCTGTAGCCTTCTTCATTTACAAAGGTTCCACCGTTTTTAGTAGAGGTTTTAAACAGGTACTTGTCAGGGGTGCTGGACTGAAATGTTAATTTAGGAGTTGATATGATGGTGTTGGCAGAATCGATCTTGTATTCGAAACGAATATGGATGCGGTGATTGAGTTTCCTTTCCCTTATGGTGTCCCTTTCATTGGAAAAATGGTCGGGTTTTGGGGAAAAGAATTTATCTTTTAATGATATTTGATCCGTATAGTTGTTGGTTGAATTAAAAAGGTAACTGCCTGTGAGGGTAATTTTCTTGCCGAAGTTGTCGCTATAATTGATTCCAACAGATCGGGTTGTTGTAAGTCCAACTTGTTGACCCATACTAAAACCGCCATCATGTTTGCTATTCACACTGGGGGATACACCAATTAAATCTTGCTGAGAAAAGTTTTGCTGGTTTATATTATTAAACAGTCCCAGCACAGATATGCGCCTTTGATGATTGAAAACATTGATATTTCCATCTACCAGATATTTATCATCAAAGTTAGTGCCGGCATTGAACTTTCCAAAGGTGCCATTCTTCTTATCCTTTTTGGTAATAATGTTGATGGTTTGATCCGATTCTCCATCATCGAACCCGGTAAACTGTGCCTGTTCACTGAGCTTGTCAAAAATCTGGATTTTATCGATTACCTCAGCCGGCAGGGACTTTAATGCCGCAGAAGGGTCTTCTCCAAAAAAATCCTTTCCGTCGACCAATATCTTTTTTACTTCTTTGCCATGGGCAATTACGGCGCCATCTTCCTGGGTAATTCCCGGCATTTTCATTACCAGATCTTCTGCAGAGGCATCGGCGGTTGTCTTAAATGCATTGGCATTCATCTCGATGGTATCCCCTTTCTGAACGGCAGTGGAGGCATCGCTTTGGATCAACACCTCCCCAATGGCCTGGCTTTTTATGGCCATGAAAAGGGTTCCCAGATTTAAATTTTTGTTGTTCCCTTCGATGGGTATTACTAAATCGGAATAGCCAAGAAAAGAAGCGATGAGTTGATATTTTGAATTTGCCTTTAAGTTCGGGAATGAAAAACTTCCACTCTTGTCGGTCACCTCTTCGGCAACATGTTTGTCATTGGCTACGTTTTTTACAAGCAGGTATACCCCAGACATCGGCATCTGGGTTTCTTTATCCACCATCTTACCTGTAAGTACATACGATTGTGATTGGGCATAAAGTGCAAAACCGAAAATAAAGAAGAGAAGGAAAAACCGACTCTTAAGGCTTGTTATTATTGTCATGGATAGGGTACTTATTCATCGCCGTTAACTGCTTTCTGGCTTGCAATATTAAGGACTTAAAATGGTAATACTAAGTAAAAAATGGAATTTATTAAGGCGTATTCGCAGAAATTTATATCGGCAGTTAAATTTGAATATTACCGCCCTAAAAAAGAGGTTCAGAAGATTCCTCTTATTCTACCTGGGGGTAAGGTGAATCCAACCTGCGTCCACGGTATTCAAAACGGTTGGCCAATATATTCAGGATTTCGTTGGCACTGGTTTCAACGGGTTTGTTGGAGATATTGATGACTGTAAATCCACCTTTTTCGAAAATAAAATTGGCATTTCGTATTTCCAGGTTGACCAGTTTTTCATCGACATAATTGGTATTGCTGGTATTGTCAATATCGCGCAATCTTTTCATCCGATGTGAGATCAACTGGCCAGGACTGATGCTGAGTCCAAATACACGGCGGGGATCGACCTCAAACAGCTCTTTGGGGGGGTGAATCCCATTGACCAGCGGAATATTGGCTACTTTCCATCCATACATGGCCAGGTAAACACTCAGTGGCGTTTTCCCCGAACGTGAAACGCCCGTGAGGATAATCTCGGCTTTATGCAGTCGCTCGGGCTGCAGGCCATCATCGTGTTTTAAGGTAAATTCGATGGCTTCAATACGGTCAAAATATTGCTGATTGATTTCCCTGTAAAGACCAGGCGATTGCAGGGAAGGAATATGTAGTTTTTCATCCAGATAGTCAGCCAGCTCGCCCATAAAGTCAATATGCTTGACCCCTTTTTCTTCACATTCTTTGCGAAGGAATTTGCGTAAATCCCGGTTCACCATGGTATGAGTGATCAGTGCATCTTCTTGTTTTGCCTTTGCAACCAGCTCAATGAGTTGTTTCTCTTCATGCTGGTCGGGAACAATAATCACCGGCACCTTGTTATTCGGATATTGAATCAGCAACGAATGAACCATATTGTTTCCGGCAAGCCCTTTTCCGCCGGAAACTACATAAATCGGTCCAATCTGTTTTTCAGTGTTTTCCTCGTTCATAACCTTCCTCTAAAGCAATTGAGCATGAAATTACAACATCTTTTGGAAGAATGAACCCTTATGATTTAAAAAAGTTCGATTTATAAGGTTTGAACAGACATTATTTCTTAATTTGGCTTTTTATAAACCAAAAATCATAAATTAAAATACTTTGAATATGCAATACACAGCTGATGAGAACCGGTATAACCAAATGCCATACTATAAATGCGGAAAATGGGGATTAAAACTCCCTGCCATCTCTTTGGGGTTATGGCACAATTTTGGGGGAGTTGACCTGTTTGAAAACGGACGTGCCATGTGCTGCCGTGCATTTGATCTGGGAATTACCCATTTTGATCTGGCCAACAATTATGGTCCTCCTACCGGGTCTGCCGAAGAAAACTTTGGTAAGATTATGCAATCTGATTTGGCGCCCTATCGGGATGAGTTAATCATTTCAACCAAGGCTGGTTATCTCATGTGGCCAGGTCCTTACGGTGAATGGGGAAGCCGCAAATACCTGCTTTCCAGTTTGGATCAGAGCCTGAAAAGAATGAAGCTTGACTATGTAGACATTTTTTACTCGCACCGTCCTGATCCAAACACACCGCTAGAGGAAACAATGATGGCACTCGATTATGCTGTTCGTTCCGGAAAAGCATTGTATGCGGGGATTTCCAATTATCCGTCAGATATGGCTTTCAAGGCATCCCGTATATTGAAAGAACTGGGCACTCCATGTCTGATTCATCAGCCCAAATACTCGATGTTTGAGCGTTGGGTAGAAGACGGATTGTTGGATGTTCTGGGAAAAGAAGGAATTGGCTGTATTCCATTTTCACCCCTTGCCCAGGGATTGCTGACCGATAAATACCTGAACGGTATTCCTGAAGGCTCAAGGGCTGCCAAATCGTGGGGCTTTCTTCAGCCAGAACAGGTTGAACCTGCCTTGGGGAAAGTTAAAAGACTCAATGATATCGCCAAACAAAGAGGACAATCACTTGCCCAAATGGCCATCGTCTGGTTGCTGAAAGATTCAAGGGTCACCTCCGTATTGATTGGTGCCAGTTCGGTTGAACAACTCGAAGACAATGTGGCTGCGCTCAACAACATGACTTTTACCGTTGGCGAATTGCAGCAAATTGAGTTAATTCTTTCACAAGGTCAATCCAGCCCTGCTGCGAATCAACCAAAAGAGGAATTGGCCGAAAGCACAACGCCTTCCAGGGGTGATTTTATTAAAGACCTTGCAAAAAGAGTAGGTAGGCAACCAGTAAGAAAATAGTGATGTTAATATCAAATAGGTCAAAAACAGCATTCATAACCGGGGCGGCCAAAAGGGTTGGTAAAACCATTGCACTCCATCTGGCTGCCCAGGGTTGGAATGTTGGCATTCACTACAACTCATCAGCCACAGAGGCGCAATTGCTTCGGGAGGAGTTAAAATCCTCCTTTCCCCTACAGCAATTTGAAATTTTCAAAGCCAACCTGAACAATGCGAATGAAGTAGAGAACCTGATTCCACAGGTCGTTCAAGTCATGCAAAACATTGATTTGCTGATCAACAATGCTTCTCTTTTTGATCGCGGCAATCTGCTGCAAACAGATACCAATTTTCTTGACCGTCAGATGAACGTTAATTTCAGGGCTCCCTTTATGCTTATCCGTGACTTTGCCCACAGGGTTAAAAAAGGACTGATTGTCAACTTTGTGGATACCCGGATTGTGAACAACAAATCAAACTTTGCTGCCTATTCATTGTCAAAGAAGGCATTGTGGGAATTGACTAAAATGGCTGCCCTTGAACTGGGGCCTGCTATCCGTGTCAATGCCATTGCTCCGGGACTTACGCTGGCTCCTGAGGGAAAGGGCGATGATTACCTTTGGAAACTGGCCGATAACATTGCCATGAAACGGCCCGGGGGCTTGCATCCTATTCTGAAAAGCCTGGATTACATCCTTGACAATGAATATTTAACAGGGCAGCTTCTGTTTTGTGATGGTGGTGAAAATCTCGGATTAACTAACTAATGGAATGACTATGGCACTTATCCGTGTGAAGAATTTATTACTGCGCACTTTTATCGGTTTTAATCCCGAGGAATTGGCCAACCAGCAAGATGTTGTTATCAACATCGAGATAGAAGCCGATATTCCACAGGAAGCCTTGCTGGCCGATGAACCTGTTGGAATATACAACTATAAAACCATTACAAAGCAGGTGATTGTACTGGTTCAGGATAACCGTTTTAAACTGTTGGAAGTGCTGACTAAAAATATTCTCGACCTGATCATGCTTGACCCACGTGTCATCCGGGCAAGGGTAGAGGTAGATAAGCCACATGCCTTAAGGTTTGCCGAATCGGTTTCGTTTGAAATGGAGGCGGTGAGATGAACGATTGCATCATAGGAATAGGTTCAAATATCGAAGCCGATTATCACATTGCAGAAATGTTGAGGCTTTTAAGCGATTCTGTGCAGATTGTCCAGGTTTCGCAAATGGTGCAGACCAAACCTATCGGAATTATTGATCAGCCCGATTATACCAATGGTGCAGTCAGAATTCTGACCACTATGCAGAAGGATGAATTGACTTTATTCCTCAAGCAGTTGGAAGATCAGATGGGACGAGATAGAAGTCAGCAGAAATCCGGTCCCAGAAACATTGATTTGGATATCTTGATCTGGAACAACAAGGTGGTTGATCCGGATTATTATACCCGTGATTTTCTTCGCATATCGGCAGCAGAACTTGGATTTATTATAAACAAATGAAATAATCACATCAATAGTATTTTGACTTACAAGAGAATGATTATAAACGATATTATTTTTGTTATACATTAAAAATTATAAAAAGATGAGAGAGTTAAGCAAGAGGGGATGGGTTCTTTTTATCATTTTGTTTACCGGAGTTTTCTTTAATTCGTGCAAGGAGTCCAGTGATCCCACACCGGAAGTTAATAACTACACCTACTTTGTTTCCAATGATTTAAAATCGGCAGTATCTGCACTGACCATTCAATCCAATTTATCCCTGGCGCAAAATATATTTCCTGAAATATCACCCATGGTGCCTTTGGCCAAGAATGATATCGATGTTCAGAGTATAATATACAATACAACGTTTCAAAGCCAGAAGATACAAGCCTCCGGATTAATATATCTGCCAAAGAAGGCTGGAAATTATCCGGTATTGTGCTTTCAAAACGGGACCAACACCCTGCATAGCCAGGCGCCAAGCTTGGTTCTTAACAGTGATATGCTATTCATGCTGGAAAGTGTGGCTTCTATGGGTTTTATCGTTGTCATTCCTGATTACATCGGATTTGGTGCATCCTCGAATTTGCCTCATCCCTATTTACATGCCCAGTCAACTATCCAAAGCATTCTGGATATGTTAAGGGCCATGAATGAATTCACTTCAGGGGCTAAAATTGTGGCCAAACCTACCAAGGATCTTTTCATTTATGGCTATTCTCAAGGAGGTTGGGCGACTATGCTGCTTCAGAAAGAGATCGAAACCACCTATTCTTCAGAATTTAATCTCATCGCCAGTTCTTGCGCTGCCGGGCCTTATTCCCTGGCATATATGAACCAATATATTTCCGGTCAAACGGATTATCCCATGCCTTATTTTTTGACCTATATATTGAACGCCTATACCACCCTTGGCCTTGTTTCAAATCCACTGAGCGATTTTATCCAGGCCCCTTATGCTACACAAATTCCCGGAATGTTTGACGGCCTCCATAGTGGAGGCTCTATTGATGCTGCTCTGACTACCAAAATGGCTGATCTGCTGACTCCCGATTTCAGGGATCAATCTACTGTCAATGTCAAATTTTCAGCATTCAACAGCGCCTTCTTGGCCAACAGTGTTTCTCCATGGGCAATGTCTACACCCACAAGGCTTTATCATGGAGCCAATGACAATGTCATTCCGGCAAGCATGAGCCAGAAAATATTCGATGATTTAATAGCTGCCGGCACATCTGATTCAAAACTTAAGTTGACTCTGCTTCCTGGACTTGGGCATACCGATGGGATCGTTCCGGTGAGTATTCAGACCATCTTGTGGTTTGTTGAAATGAAGAAATAATGAAAGTATTTAGAGTACTTAAAGTGAACTAGAGTACTTAAAGTGAACTAGAGTATTTAGAGCACCCCAACTTTAGTTCACTTTAAATACTTTAAATACTCTAGTTCACT
>DMFR01000306.1:13088-15483 GCA_003450125.1 Prolixibacteraceae bacterium
CTAGTTCACTTTAAATACTCTAAGTACTTCTTACAAAAGTCTTATCCCGCTTACCATTCTTCCTGTTTCCACTCCGTCACGTCTGGCGGAATAGAACAGGTCGGCTTGTTCAAACGAGCACAAACCCATCACTTCAATATTTTCTTCTGCCAGACCCGATTCTTTCAACACGGTTTGATTGGCTTCCCACAAATCGAAATAGGCTTTCCCTTCAGTGAGTGATGGTTTCAGTAAAGCCGATGAATTCCTGAAATTAGCTTCTACCGCTTCAACAACTTCAGGTCCAACTTCGTAGGCATGCATGTGAATAGAAGGTCCGATTCCTGCTATAATGTGGACTGGATCACAACCAAAGGAGTCAGTCATCTGCTGAACAGCTATACGGGCGATTTTAGACACTGTTCCTCTCCAGCCTGCATGAATGGCTGCCACCACCTTTTGATGCGGATCAAACAGCAATATGGGCACACAATCGGCTGTCTGTACACAGACAAACAAACCCGGCTCATTGGTGATCAGGGCATCGGTATCCGGAACAGCAGACAGTGAATTTTCGGAACTAACAACAGCCACATGATTGGAATGGGTTTGACGTGCAAAAATGTACAGGTTGACGTCCCACTGACACGATAGGGCCAGCTCTTTGCGGTATTCCGAGAAATCAATTTCCCGGTCTCCTGTAAAACGTGGTCTGCTGCCCGAGACCCAACCTTCATTGGTGGTCACAAAGTGGGCTATATTTTTATATTTCCTGAAGCTTTCGAATTTAAATACTGAAAGCCTTCCCTGAATCATTTTTCTCATCTCTCCAAAAATTTGGCGCAATATTACTCAGTGCATCGAATTCTAAACATGATTTTACACATGAACATTGGAAAAGAAGAACACTGATATATATTTAAAAAAGAGAACACTGATAAATTATTAAAAGAAAAAGGAACACTGATCTGACTGATGTTACGGATTTACACTGATCTCTAAAAAATACGAATTACACTAATTACACTAAATTATGAGATCAGAGTAAATCCGTAACATCAGTCAGATCAGTGTTCCCTTTTTCTTTCTATATAATCAGTGTTCCTTTTATGAAGGGTCTCCACATACCCAAACCATGCAATGGTCATTGAAGGTGGTATATTGGAGTTGATAAGTTCGTTCCAGGTTGTGAGAAATGAACCGGACAAAAAAGGTATCTTGTTGAGCATCAAAGGCAATGACCTCAATCTGTTTCCTGAAATCAATACCCTCTTCTTCCACCAATTTGAAGATAGCTTCTTTTGCGCACCAGTAGATGCATTGAAGCAGTGGACTTTCGTTCACCTCTAAAAGCTCGCTTTCTGAAAGATACTTTTTGCGGATGGGGGCATAATTTCTATGCATGCTTTCAATATCAATGCCCACATCCTGATGGTCATGTATAAATACGGCCACAAAATCACGGGAGTGACTGATGCTGATGTATGGGTAGAGTGGATGGCTAAGAAGAGGCTTACCGGTTTCTGCATATGAAATTTGAAAGGTGGAACCGATCATTTGTTTGAGCAAGGCACGGACGGCTAGCCATTCACATTTGCGTTTCTCGAAAGAGAAATTCTGGAAGGATGGATCTGCTATTTCCTGGGGAGTAAAGAAAGAAAGCAGTTCATCGGAGGATTCAGTCATCTGCCATACCGATAGTAGACCATCGGGTACTGATATGGATTTAAATAGCGGCATTTAGTGGGTCCACTCGGTGGTTTCGATTAAATGAATTACATCCGGAGTAAGAAATTGAATCACAGGACGGATGGAATCAATATTGGGAACTTCGCTGATGTACAAAGCCCCGCGCAGAAAATGCGTTGTACTGTCAGTAAGGAAGAACTGAAGCGGGGAGGCTGCATTACCATCAATGAGGTAAATAGTGCCGTAAACTTTCTTCTGTGCATTAATGAAAACCCGTTCATTGATGGCATCTGCCTTGATGGAGTGTTTGTAGGCAAGGGTCCGAGCATCTTCAGTGAGCTGAAGCAGGTTATGGTCCACTTTCTTGTAACTCAGGTGCACTTCTGCTTTGTGGCTTTGAATTATTAAGTTGGTCCAGTAAGGTTCAGCGATACGCTCCTTATCTGCCACCAATTTACTGTAAACGGGGATTTCAAAACGATAGGGAAGGGCAGCTGATACCGAAGACTTGGGATCAATCTTCATGTAGGCTTTTTCGGGAAAGTCAATCCGGAAATAGCCCCTGGGTTTGGGAATATATTCTTTTTTGCAGGAACCCAATAGTAGCAAGAACAGCAAGGAGGAAACGAACAGTATATTTTTCATTTTTATCGATGGCTCAATAATTGTAAATCGGATTAACTTTAGTTCATTCTAAATACTCTAATTGGTATAGGCGCTTAGACCG
>DMFR01000430.1:0-2362 GCA_003450125.1 Prolixibacteraceae bacterium
CGCATAATTAGTTCGTTTAATACTTATACACCACCATATCAGGCTCCTTGGCTGGTTTAAAGAATGCCTCTACTTCCTGCAAAGTGGTCTCTGTTTTGGGAACATCGTGAACGATCTTTCCCTTTTCAAGAATAATCAACCGGGTTGAAACATCAGCAATATTGTCCAGTGTATGATCTGAAATAAGAAAAGTTGTACCATACTGAGCAGAAAAATCCCTGATCAATTTGCGCAGTTTGTATTGTGAACTGGGATCCAGATTGGCAAAAGGCTCATCTAAAACAATGACTTCAGGCTTGCCCATTAAAGCGGCAATGATACCCACCTTCTTCTGGTTCCCTTTCGAGAAATCACGAATGAATTTCTTCTTGCCAAGGATTTCTCCGTTGAAAAAATCCCTGTAGGTATCCAGAAAATCATTGATTTCAACTTTGGTCATGCGCCTTAAACCAGCAATGAAATTAAAATACTCTTCAGCTGTCAGGTAGCCGATCAAAAAAGACTCATCGATGAATGCACCGGTAAAATCTTTCCAGTCCTCTGACTCACGGACATTGATTCCTTTACTGACTACCTGTCCTTTACTGGCCACAATCAGGTCAAGAACGATATTGAACATGGTTGTTTTACCGGCCCCATTGTTTCCTACCAATCCGAAGATCTCGCCCTTTTCAATGTGCAGCTCAGGAATATTCAGCACTATTTCCTTATTGTAAGCCTTAATAAGATTCTGTATAATAATCATGATCAGGAATTTTTGTAATTTTGAATAAGTTCATGCTTTTTCTTCAGGTATTGTTTGGAGAAGAAGTCGATGATCACCATATGAAGCATGATCCCCATTACACCAACAGCGCCAAGTCCAAAATAGGCTCCCTGAACCCCAAAGAAAAATCTAAATAAATAAAATAACAGGATCGGGCCCACCAACATGGGTAGTCCTGCCAACCATTGCGAAGGGCCCATACCCTGGTAATTCATCACCGACGACTGCCTTAAATCGAGTCGTTTCTTGCTATGCAGGCCAATGAAGAAGATCACCGGGATATTCACCCCCAGATTGTATAGCAACATGGCCAGATGGGTGTATATCACCTTGCTGTGCATCAGGGCATAGGGTAGGGTGATAAAGTAACAGAAAACCGATACCACAGTTACCAACATGTAAAACGAATGAAGAAACTGTTTCATTTTTAGGCGTTGGCACATCAGCATCGAAAAATAATTGCTGTGCCAGGCGGGGAAAAACTGTCCATAGGAAATTGAAAACATGCCCACCAGGATGATTCCCCCAATGATAAAAATAAATTCGGGTAATTCTTTGCCCGCTTCACTCCTGTAAATGAGCAAGCCGTAGCCAAACATGAGGACGGTCATCATGGCCACGGAACGGGGGCGTTTATTTCTCCAGATGAGCCTTAATTCCAATGCAATGAACCGTCCGGTTTCACCCATTTTGTTCAGCCATGAATAATCCCTTATTTTTTCTTCCTTTTGTTTTCGTGAAACCACATATATAAACATCCGGCTAATTAAATATTTGAAATTCAGACCGTATAACAGTACAGGAAGTAAAATAAGCAGCAGGGAAAGAGATGGATAAATAAGAATCCAATCAAGAAGCTGGCCCAAGGCGCCTGAGAGATCCACTATCCCATAATGATTGACGGCAAAGAGTACACCAAGTAATGCAAGTAAAATAAAGAACCCATACTCGGCTTCATTGAAGCGCCATTTTAAGTAAATAGCCAGAAAATGATTACTGAAAACCAGGATTACCAAGGCGAAAAACCAGCTTGCAGTGGCTACTGCTGAATGAAATTTTCCCACAAGGTCAAAGGCTACAGGAACAAGCAGGAATAAGGGCAGAATATTAAAGAAAGTAAATACAGACCGAAGCATCAGGTAATTGACGATCTTAGACCGTCGGATATTCATCAGCAGGAAGGGCTTAAAACTGAAGGTGGGCAGCTTTTGCATCAGTTGCCGGATCATCTGTTCGATGGCAAAATATCCCAATAAAATACTGTTGAATTTACTGACCGGATCTACATTTGGAAGCCCTTTGGTCATAATCCCGGGAATAGCAAAGCCTAAAACCAGGAAACTGGCCATGAAATAAATGGCAAGCACACTCAACCCAATGTTGGTGGCAAGGCTCTTGCCCCAATAAGCTGACCGGATGGCTTCACGCCAGGCAAACGAAAAGAGCTTAGAGTTCATAATGAAGAACGCTTTTGAATTGATTGCCACGAAATTAAAAATAAATTGACACAATGTACGATCAATATCCCAACTATTTGAAAACAAAGACGAAGGTGTCTAAAAAGTCAAATTTAAACACGAAGACACAAAGTCACAA
>DMFR01000430.1:2532-9016 GCA_003450125.1 Prolixibacteraceae bacterium
ATTCCTTTGTGACTTTGTGTCTTCGTGTTTAATCCGATAGCTATCGGATTGTTTTTTGACTTTTAAGACAGCTTCGTTTCTTAAATATTGTGTCCCGAGGCCTTACATTTTGTAGACAATCGAATTGATATTCATTCCGGCGCCTACCGAGCACAAAAGAATCGTGTCCCCTTCATTGATGCTTTGGCCTTCCATCTTGCCTTTCAGAATAAGATCCAGTAAGGTTGGAACCGTGGCAGCAGATGAATTTCCCAGTTTTTCGATGCTCATGGGCATGATGCCTTCAGGAATCTCCTTTTGTCCGTATAGCTTGAATACATTTTTTAGAATGGTCTCATCCATTTTTTCATTGGCCTGATGCATCAGCACTTTCTTGATATCGCCCAACTGCAATCCGGCCTTTTCAATACTCTCTTTCACAACTGCCGGAACATTGCTGATAGCATAGACATACAATTTATGGCCCGCCATTTTGATAAACTGGTCATTCCCCTCCAAATCGGGGTTAAAGGAAGTCCCATTGGTCAACAGGTTCCAGTAATGTACCGAATCGGAACGGCTTGAATGGGCAAGGATTCCTGTTGGCTCGTCGCTCTCGATCGCTTCTACGATAGTGGCCCCTGCCCCATCGGCATAGATCATTGTATCGCGGTCATGCGGATCGGATATCCTTGAAAGCACATCAGAACCCACCACAACGCCCCGGGTATAAATTCCACTGCGGATATAGGCATCGGCAATGACCATCCCCTGGGTCCAGCCCGGACAGCCTGAAATGATGTCATGGCAAATGCAGCTGGAGTTCTTGATGTTCAACTTGGCTTTGACCTTGTTGGCCAGGCTGGGCAATAAATCAGTCTGTGTTGAGCCTGCATTGACATCCCCAAAGTTATGCCCTATGATAATAAAATCAAGAGTTTCAGGGTCAATAGAAGCTGATTCGCAAGCCTGTATGACAGCGAAGGCTGCCATATCCGAATTCACCAGATCATCCGTGAGCCATCTGCGTTCGCTGATATTGGTGATTTCCTTGAACTTCTGAATGATCTCCTCATTGCTTTTTTCCAAAGGTTGTTTGGTACATGCGTCAAAAAAGACGAAGTCTTTGAAATAATCATTACTGATTGTGCGTGTTGGAATATAACTTCCTGTCCCAACAATTTTAGTATATAGCCGTTTTGTCATAATCCTGTTTTCAGTGGCCTCGCGGACCTCGATAATTATATTGTTTTAGCTTAAACTCTTTCCCATCAAATACCCCATACGAAAAGTAATTGATCCAGTCGCCCAGGTTGATGAACCGGCTGCTCTCACCGATTGGACTATCAACCATCACATGCCTGTGACCAAAAATAAAATAATCGAACTTCTCCCTCTGGAGTATTGATTCTGCAAAAATAAACATTCCTTCTTTACTTGTTCCCTTAAAATCTTCTCCCGATATCCCTTTGGAAATCCTCGAATGCTTGGACCACCGGTGCCCCAATGATAACGATAAATTGGGATGAATACGGGCAAACAACCATTGAAGGGTTTTGCTGGTAAACATCTTTTTCAAAAACAGGTAACCCTTATCCGACTGATCCAGGCCATCTCCATGGTGGAGGTAGAACTTTTTCCCTCCCAGCTGGGTTTTATATTCGTCCCTGTGCAGGGTCATGCCCAACTCCCGGGGAAGGTAATCAAATACCCATACATCATGATTGCCGGTAAAAAAATGAACTTCAACGCCCGAGTCTGCAATTTCAGCAATCTTACCCAGTGTTCTGGTAAAGCCCCTGGGAACTACGGTCTTGTATTCAAACCAGAAATCAAAAATATCGCCCATCAGAAACAAGTGCGAGGCATCTTCCTTTATTTCATTCAGCCAACTGACAAAAGCCAGTTCACGCTCCTTGTTGTTCTTTAATGCGGGAGCCCCCAAATGAATGTCCGATACAAAATAGGCCTTCTTCTCCTGATTTTTCAAAATATTTTAATTTGGTTCACAAATTTCGGCGCAAAGATAACAGTGAAATTGACAGCATCAACAAAAACAGGACTGTGAAGCTTCTTCAATCTTCTTCATTTAATAATCCAGCGTCATGGTACAGCTAAAAATTCGCAACTTGATTCCGACTTCCGGCTTCCGGCTTCTAACTTTTAACTATTTCACAAGCCTCGCAATGGCCTGATCCAGATCAGGTCCCTGAAGGTTTCTTTCCACAATCTGCCCCTCCCGGTCAAGAATATAATTAAACGGGATTTGCTGAACGTTGTATGTATGCATTGCCGTTGTACTTCCTTTCATATCCCCCACGTTGATCCAGGAGAGACCATCCTGTTCGATGGCCGTGAGCCATGCTGCGCGGTCGGTATCCATGCTCACCTGATAAATTTCAACCCCTTTGGATTTGTATTTCCTATACAGCTCATTTAAGGCCTGGTTCTGGATGCGTGAAGTCCGGTCCTTTGCCGACCAGAACTGAATCAGCACGATCTTCCCCTTTAGGGAAGAAAGCGCGATGTCCTTTCCTGCAGCATTGGGCAAAACGATATCCGGGGTGTTGGTCCCGTTCTTGGAAATGAATTCCTTCATTTTCGTATTCCGCTCCTCATCCATCAGCCGTCTGGTGTTGGCATAAAGGGCTTTCACATGTTCTGATTTGGGAAATACGGTATTCAGGGCCGAAGCCGCTACTTTTAAAGATTGCAGGTCCTGGATGACATAGTTGGAGTCATCAAACTTCTGGTAAAGGGCTAAAACCGACGACATGGAAAAAGGATGCTTCTGCACAAAGGCAGTTGAATACTCAATCTGGTTCTTTTTGATATCTGAAAGTTCCTGTTCCCACCTTATCGTTTCCAGTTTGTTGTTTTCACGGCTGCGGAAAACAATCATTCTCGAACGGATGGAATCCAGCTTGTGTTTGGTCTTTGTCAGGTGATTGTTCAATTCCTGCACCAGCAGAGAACCCGGAGATCCTTCCACCACGTAATCGCGTGAGAAATTGGCCGCATCTCCAAATACCTTGACTTTTTCAGCCGTATCCACCAAAAGGGTTACAAAATTCTTTTCACTCAGTCGCAACAGAAAGAAATTGGGATAATTGATCTTCCCTGTAAACTCGAATGAACCATCTTTTTTAATCTTCACGGAATCAATCGGTACGCTGGAAGCGACTTTTAATTCGTCCATGTACAGATATTTTCCTTCTGCATTGGTAATTTTACCGCTGATTACAAACCCATTGGGTTTTGTACAGGCAAATATAAATGCTGCAAAAAAAACGACAACCTGGAATATTCTTTTCACTGTCTGTTTTTAAATTGGTCAATAACGGGCATAAAAATAATAAATTCGCTTTCATAATGTTCTCTATTCGCTAAGTTTTGAGCTCCCCTGAGTCATTACTGGGCATTTTTATTTTATAATAGGCCCTTAAAGCAATCCTATGAAGTAGCCACCAAGACTCAAAGACACTAAGTTACACCAAAATTGGTCTCCTTTTTTAACCTTAGGGTCTTTGAGTCTTTGTAACTGTCATGAAAAATTAACAGATGAATTAACTATTTTTGCATCCAAATTCTAATCCCTCAACTCGTGCAGATACACAGAGACCTCAAAAGTTTTTATGCCCATAACCCGGTTCTAACCATCGGAACATTCGATGGGGTGCACCTGGGACACCGCAAGATCATCGCTGCTCTGCGCGACCGGGCTAAATCCATCATGGGTGAATCTGTCATCTTTACCTTTGATCCTCACCCCCGTAAGGTAGTAGCTCCCGATGAAGCCAACCTGCGTCTGTTGACTACTCTGGATGAAAAAATCGCCCTCTTTGAACAGTCTGGTATCGATCATCTGATCATTTATCCCTTTACCCCTGAGTTCTCAAGGTTGACCTATGAAGAATTTGTGGAGAAGGTGTTGGTTGATCAGATTCACCTGAAATTCCTGGTAGTGGGCTACGATCATCGGTTTGGAAAGAACCGACAAGGCGATTTTGAGTTCCTACAGAAATGCGCTGAGCGTTTTGATTTCCAGGTTGAAAAGCTCGATGTTCTTTTGATGAATGAAGCCAATGTCAGTTCAACGAAGATCAGGGAAGCCATCCAGAAAGGCGATTTTGAAACGGCCAATGCTTTTCTTGGCTACCCATTTATGCTTCACGGCACAGTTGTTGAAGGGCAAAAGCTTGGAAGAAAAATACAGTTTCCTACCGCCAATATTGATGCTTCCGACCCCGATAAAATCATCCCAGGCTATGGGGTCTATGCCGTAGAAGTGAAGGTTCTAGGGAAGTCCTATGAGGGAATGCTCAACATTGGCAGCCGTCCAACGGTCAATCACAATGCCGATCACCGCACCGTTGAAGTGAATATCTTTAATTTTGATGCTGATATTTACGGTGCAGCCATTGAAGTGATCTTCTATAAAAAGCTGAGGGAAGAACAAAAGTTTCCATCCCTGGATGCCTTGAAAGAACAGCTTGCACAAGATAAAGTGAATACTTTGAGGTGGTTTGAGAATAATCAGTTACTGATTAAAAAATCCCGAAGGGATTAAATCTGAATAACCATGGGTGCAACCCATGGGATGAAAATGCTGATCCTTCAGAACCATGAAAGGGTTCAATATCAATTAACACATTGTTATTGAACCATTTCATGGTTCGTGGTGGTCTCTCGTTCTCATCCCACGGGTTGCACCCATAGTTATTCAGATTCAATCCCTTCAGGATTGATTATATTCATACAATAAATGTATTGATTTAATTATCTTTGCCCCAAACATTAAATATCAGAAATGACAACACAGACTCTTGAACAACTGGCCTATAAAGTGGCCGATATGTCTCTGGCAAGCTTCGGCCGTAAGGAAATCGAAATTGCAGAAAAGGAAATGCCCGGACTGATGTCCGTCAGAAAGAAATATGCCGCGGCCAAACCATTGAAAGGCGCCCGCGTGATGGGTTCTTTACACATGACCATCCAAACGGCCGTATTGATTGAAACCTTGGTTGAATTGGGGGCCGAAGTTCGCTGGTGCTCCTGCAACATTTTCAGTACCCAGGATCATGCCGCTGCCGCTATCGCTGCTGCCGGAATTCCTGTCTTTGCCTGGAAAGGCGAATCCCTTGCCGAATACTGGTGGTGTACCGAAAGGGCCCTGGACTTTGGCAATGGCAATGGCCCCACTCTTATTGTGGATGATGGAGGGGATGCCACCGTGATGATCCACCGCGGTTATTATGCCGAAAGGGATGCCTCTATCTTGGATGTGCCCGTGGAAGCAGAGGACGAACGTGAACTGAACGATATCCTGAAAGAAGTACTGGCTTTCGATCCCCAGCGCTGGAGCCGCCAGGCACCTCTGATCAAGGGTGTTTCGGAAGAAACTACAACTGGCGTTCACCGTTTATACCAGATGAAAAATGAAGGCAAACTGCTGTTCCCCGCCTTCAATGTCAACGATTCAGTGACCAAGTCCAAATTCGATAACCTGTATGGTTGCCGCGAGTCTCTGGCCGATGGAATCAAACGTGCAACTGATGTCATGATTGCAGGAAAAGTGGTTGTCGTTGCCGGTTACGGTGATGTGGGCAAAGGCTGTTCACACTCTATGCGCAGCTATGGAGCCCGCGTAATTGTGACCGAAATTGATCCCATCTGTGCCTTGCAGGCTGCCATGGAAGGCTTTGAAGTCAAAACCATGGAAGATTGTGTTTCTGAAGGAAATATTTTTGTCACCACTACCGGCAACAAGGACATCATCACGGCTGAGCATCTGGCAGCCATGAAAGATCAGGCCATTGTCTGCAACATCGGTCATTTCGACAACGAAATACAGGTTTTGCGCCTGGAAGCTTGGCCAGGAGTGAAGAAAACAAACATCAAACCCCAGGTTGATAAATATACTTATGCCGATGGTCATTCCATCTTCCTGTTGGCTGAAGGCCGATTGGTGAACCTTGGATGTGCTACCGGACACCCCTCATTTGTAATGTCCAACTCGTTCACCAACCAGACCCTGGCTCAGCTGGAACTTTGGCAGAAGGATTATGCCGTTGATGTGTACCGCCTTCCCAAGTACCTGGATGAAGAAGTGGCCCGCCTGCACCTTGAACAACTGGGTGTTAAGCTGACGGTTCTGTCACCCGATCAGGCTGAATACCTTGGAATTTCGGCTGAAGGTCCTTACAAGCCGGACCACTACAGGTATTAAAAAAAGAAGAAAATTAAACACATAGAAACATAGAAAACATAGATTTTTTAAACTATATGTCCTATGTGCCTATGTGTTTAAATCATAAAAAAAGGAGCCCTAAAAAGCTCCTTTTTTTATGGATCAACTGCATACCGGTAAACTCCGCTGATTGATTCGGTCTTGTTTATAAACCTCCATCCTTACTTTCACTCCTCAATAACGCTTGGGTTGCTCTATCCCTGTTTCATACTTTGCTCATACCTGTGTCTTGTTAAATTCGAAGATAATACGTAC
>DMFR01000430.1:9230-10641 GCA_003450125.1 Prolixibacteraceae bacterium
GTACGTATTATCTTCGAATTTAATAAGACACAGGTATGAGCAAAGGAAGAGCAAAGTATGAAACAGGGATCAGTTCAAAATAGACTCAATATGTATTGATAAAACCTTAAAAAGCGCTTTGGTCTGGAAAAAATGAAAATGGGTCAAAGCCCGACAGGAGAGCCAGGGCTCTTCTTCGCCAGCTAAAACAGACGACAAAGGATAGCTTCGCCAGGCCAATGGCGGGGATCAATGTTTTGGGTTCCGTACATGGATCATGTCACCTGATCTTCTTATTCAGCATCTTGATCAGGGCCGTATCAATTGCCTTCAGCTTTAGCTGATGGGTATGAATTAGTTTCTGATGGTAATCAGGCCTCCGGTGTAATAGGTATGGTATTGTTTCAGTGGCTCGGTGGCAGGGCCTTTGGTGGGTGATCCGTTGCCTCCGAACAAGATAAAGGTGGATCCGCAACAGGGACATTTGACCTGTCCGCTGTTATCGGTGGCAGCAACCCTGCAGGTGGTAGACAGGTCGTAGGTACAAGTGGCATCGTAGGCCAGATAAGGGTTTGAGTCGTCAGTAAGATCACGGAAAACAATGATGCCTCCAAAACCAGGGTTCGCAAAATAATACGACCCCCCGGGAATATTCAGTTCGATGATATTGGTCGGATTGACATTAATATCGACATATACATAGGGGATAGACGAGTTATAGTCTTTCTTGCATCCGTTCATGCCGGCCAGAATAAAAAAGCCCACCAAAAGAGTTTTTAAACCTTTACTGAAAAACTGATTCATTTTGTTTATCTTTAATCCTTAATTGATAACAAAGAAAAGGACAAATTATTTTATTCTACCACAAATGGGAGATTATATATTTTTAATCATCGCTATAGCCATTTCCATTTTTGCGGCCATCAACAAGAGCCAGAAAGCAAAGTTGGCCAGTCAGCAGCCCCTGAAACCGGAAGCAAAACCCCGCAATTATTTCATGGATCAACTCCTGGGGGAAGATTTTCTGGAAGAAGAGCAGGAAAAAAAAGTTCCTGTGATGCCCGCGAAGCCTTTGCCTGAAAAAGTGGCCTTTAAAAGCAGCAGCGACACCCAGAAGGGATTGAATTACCACCTTCCGAGGTTTAAAAGTACGCTTCCCGACAGGCCCAAACATACCACGATCACCGTTGCAAAGAGGCAAAATAGAGAAGTAGCGGCCATTGAGGAACCGGAAGAGACGCCCAGCTACCTGGAGGATTTTTCATTGCGAAAGGCCATTATTTATTCCCAGATACTGGAACAAAAGTTTTAGGCCAAAACGAAAACGCAAAAAAAAGGGATGATCTGCTGGATTTCAGCCGTGAAATTTTCAAGTTCTGATAAAGATTGAAACTTTTTCTTATTCAGATAATTAATTGTTATAAAACATTGC
>DMFR01000430.1:10685-15861 GCA_003450125.1 Prolixibacteraceae bacterium
TGTTATAAAACATTGCAGTTCGTAAAGATTAAAAAATTTTATAAATTTGTACCAAGAAAGAGTTCCGCAGTGTACGGAATTCTTTTTTGTTTTTAATATCGTTTTAACAAAGAAGGAGAAAGTCATGGGTCAGGTTACTTATATAACGGAAGAAGGACTTCGTAAGATGAAAGAAGAGTTGGAACGTTTGACCAAGGTTGAACGCCCGGCGATTTCAAAAGCAATAGGCGAAGCCATTGAAAAAGGGGACATTTCGGAGAATGCCGAATATGATGCGGCAAAGGATGCCCAGGGAATGCTGGAAGCCAAGATTGCCGTATTGAGCGAAAAAATTGCTTCGTCCAGGATTATTGATGAATCCAAGATTGATATCTCCTGTGTTCAGATGTTGAATAAAGTTACCATTCGTAACAAAATCAACAATTCAACCATGCAGTATATCATTGTCTCGGAACCGGAAGCCAATCTTAAAATCGGCAAAATCTCCATACAAACGCCCATTGCCAAAGGATTGATGGGCAAGAAAGTGGGAGATGTGGTAGAGATTATGGTGCCTTCAGGAAAAATGCAGTTTGAAATTATTGACATCGCAATGTAATTTACCCAATGGCCAGTCTATTCACCAAAATTGTCAACGGAGAAATCCCTGCCTGGAAAGTGGCAGAGGATGAACATTTCCTGGCCTTCCTGGATATTTTCCCGGTAGCCAAGGGTCATACCCTGGTGATTCCTAAAAAGGAAGTGGATTACCTGTTCGATCTGGATGATGAGACCTACGTAGGACTGCAATTGTTTGCAAAAAAAGTAGCCCTTGGTATCCAAAAAGCCATTCCCTGCCAGAAAGTGGGAGTGATGGTCTTAGGCCTGGAAGTGCCTCATGCACACATTCACCTGGTACCCATGCAGACGGAAGCCGACTTGCTTCATTTCAGCAAAAAACTTAGCCTCAGCAAGGAGGAGATGGCTGAGATAACGGCGGCTATAGCAAAGGAAATCGGGAGAGAATAAAGTTCAAAGTTTAAAGTTCCAGGTTCAAAGTTTGAGCCTGCCCCCGAAAAGTCAATTTACTTAAGTTATTGAAGGGAGTTTTAGAAGGAATGATGAATCAGGTCATTAATATTGCGATGTAACTTAATGAGAGAAATATTCGTTAAATTTGTTGCATGATTAAAGCTTTCAACTATGAATTCATCTGAAATAAAATTGGATCTGTTTCGTAAAATTGATAGTCTAGACAATAGTGAGCTAGAGAAAATTTACAATAAGCTTATCGGTTTATTGAATACCGCGACCTTAAATAAAAGCCCTTTGAACCCCGAGTTAAAAGAAGCGCTCGACGAGGCATTGAATGCCAGTAAAGCGGGAAAAACATATTCACATGAAGAGGTAATGCAAAAAACAAAGGAGAAATATTCTAATTTGTTTAAATGAGAACAGTCTTTTGGAACTATTTAGCCATTCGTGATTATCATGAAAACATTGACTATTTATTAAGAAAGTGGTCTGAGAAAGAGGCCATGACTTTCATTAACGAGGTAGAATCTGTGATTTATAGTTTGGAACAAGGCAATGTAAAATTTAAAGAAAGTGGATATCAGGAGATTAAACAATGTGTCGTTCGCAAGCAAATCACGCTCTATTACAAACATATTGAAGAAGACAAGATAGAATTACTGCGTTTCTGGAATAATTATCAAGATAATAAAAACCTGAAACTTTAAACTTATTATTATTTAACCCTATCTGGATTCTTCTTTACAAAATCGCCCCAGCTCTTGATTCCTGATTTGGTCACCGGGTTGCGCATCTGAAGGTAATGGCAAACAGCAACGGCCACAGCATCGGTAGCATCCAATTCCTTGGGAAGTTCATTGAGGCTAAACATATTCTTCAGGAAGAAGGCTACCTGTTCTTTGGCTGCCCTACCCATACCGGTAATGGACTGCTTCACTTTTAAAGGGGCATATTCAGAAACTGGTATGTTACGGCTTAAGGCAAGACCCATGACAATGCCCTGTGCCCTTCCCAATTTAAGCATGGCCTGGATGTCCTTTCCAAAAAAGGGGGATTCAATGGCCAGTTCATCGGGCTGCAAGTCATCCAGGAGCAAAACAGTACGGTCAAAAATGCGTCTTAGTTTCTCATAATGGTCAATGGTTCCGGTAGTTTTTATCACGCCCACCTGAAGGATACGTGGTTTGTTGTCCACCACTTCAATCAATCCGTAGCCCATCACATTGGTGCCGGGGTCAATGCCTAATATTTTAACTGGTTTTTTATCCATGTAGAAATTTTCAACTGTACTGTTCGCGCAATGGGGTTAAAGTTAATGTTTCTGTTGATACCAGATGCCTGAAATGATAAAGGCCAGGCCAATGAAAGTGGTACTATAAATCGTCTCTCCCAGGATAAAATGAATAAAGATGAGCGAGAGAAAAGGCGAGAGGAAAGTCAGATTGCCCATTTTTGCATTGTTTTGGCTCAATTGCATGGCTTTCATCCACAAAATATAGGTTATCCCCAATTCAAACAGTCCGATGTAAATACCCGCTGGAATGCCCTTGGGATCGGGTAAGTGAAAATCTGAAAAAAGAAAAGCAGCCACCAAAAGGTAAATGAATCCGAAGAAAAAGTTCCAGAACAGCTTGAACATTTCTTCCCGTTTATCCAGAACGCTCAATATCCAAAAGAGAGACCAAATTACGCTGCTACCGATAGCCAGCAATGCTCCTGTAACATTGGTATTGGCCATGCCCGACAAGCTTCCCTGGGAGGAAATAAACACCACCCCTACAAAACTGATAAGTATGGCAATGATGTTGCGGCCTGTAATTTTCTGTTTGAGCAAAGGGGCAGAAAGCAATGCCAGGGTAAGGGGCCAGATCATGTTCAAGGGTTGTGCCACCTGAGCCGGAAGGAGGCTATAGGCTTTAAAGAGGATCAGGTAATAGGCAAAGGGATTTAAAGCCCCCAGTAAGGCTGACTTTGCCAATCCTGACCAGCAAACGGAAAACAATTCCTTTAACTTTCCCTGCAGCAGGATGACGACAAAAAAGGTGAGCAATGAAACGGCAGCAGCTGTCAGGATCAGGTACAAGGGCGAGAGAACCTGCAATCCCAGCTTAAAGGCCGTTGCAACGGTTGACCACAGTAGTACTGAACAGAGTGCATAAATATACGCCTTGGAAATCTGCTTCATGGAGTAGGTGATTTTCCTTCCATCAGCTTATCCACAGGTTTTAAGGGTTCCTGAGTATTTGGACTTTGGGCTTCTTGCAATTTGCGGTATTCATTGCGGCAATCCACTACATACACACTTCCCGGATAGTCAGTGAGCATTTTCTTGTAAAGTTCCATGGCCTCAGCTTTCCTGTTCAGCTTGTTCTGATAGAGGTTGGCCAATTGGAAAAGGGCATCATCGGCCAACATGTCAAAGCTGAAATCTTTCACGATGGAGGCCAGCAAAAGGGCAGCATCTTCATATTTACCTTCTTTTTGAAAGATGCCCGCTTTACGGAAATTGACATCATCTGTAAGTGAGCTAAAAGAATAGATTTTATTGATCGAATCGAGTACTGCCAAAGCTTCCGGGTAATGGTTGCGGAACAGATGGAGATCGGCCCTGGCAAATAGTTGAAGCGGAGTTGCAGTAGAGTCTGTTTCCATATTCTCGCTGATAAAAAGGGCTAAGTCCATGGCATCGTTGGCAATCAACTTGGAGGTACTAGCTTTCAAGACATCCAGTTGTGCTTTTGCCCACTTGAAATTGCCCATATAATAACCCAGTTTGGCCTTTTTAAACTTCACATCATCACCCAGGGAATTGTTCTTATTGCTTTCAATCACTTGGGAATAGGTAATTACGGCATCCCACAGGTTGCCCGAATAGACGTAATCGTCTGCCAGTTCAGCCTTAATCAAGGTGATTTGCTGCTGATTGACTCCAGGCAATGACAGCGCATTGGTTAATACCTTAATGGCTTCCTCAGACTGATCGAGATAAAAGGCCAGTAAATGCGCATATTCAATCTGAAGAGGGGAAGTCTCTGCCGTTATGCCCAGGGTCGCAAATGTCTGTGAGAATTGTTCTTTTACTTCATTGGCAGGGGCCAATGGTTGAATACCCGCTGCCACAAAACGTTCGTAATACATGTGCATTCTTTCCTGGCTGGCCATATTGTAGAAGTCACCCTTCTTACCTTTGGCAATCAGGTAATCGTAGGCCTTAACAGCCTCATCATATTCTTTGTTGGAAGCAGATACATTGGCCATGGCGAAGATATTGCCATCCTCCTTGCCTGTACGTTTATCCAGTGAGATGGCCTGACGGGTAGCTGCAGAAAAGTTTTTATCCTGGATAAATAACCAGATCAGCAATCGGGTGTAGATGATTTCTCCCGGGTCCTTTTGGATTTGCTTCAGGATATAGGACTTCATCTGCTTGCTTATCTCCTGGTCATTGTCAATGGACAAAACGGATTGAAGGCTGCTTTTAACAATGTCAAGATTGGATTCCTTTTGTTTGGCCCATTCCAGGTATTCTTTGAGCATCAGGTCATAGTTGCGGATATAATAATAGATCCGTGCCAGTTCATAGTTATACAAGGCGGGATTTCCTGCCCTGGCCTTTAGATAAACCTTTTCAGCATATTCAAACTCACGACGGTTGATAAATTGGTTCGAAAGGTTCTGGAACTCTGCCGGATTGTCTGACAAGGAGGCGATTGCCTTCTCATACATCTTCTGAGACTCTGCTGTTTGTCCCTGTGCCTTTTTCAGATAACCCCACTGCACATACCAATAAGAGTCAGATGAATTGCCTCGAAGTCCTTTTTTAATTGTTTTCTCGGCTTTGTCATAATCCGGTATACCCAACAAACAGTCGAGGTACACATTCAGATACCCTTCCGATTTGGTGGTGGTGTACAATTGTTCGTAAAGCTCTGCAGCCTTTCCATATTCCTTGTTCTGGTAGTATTGACTGGCCAGAATGGACATGTTTTGAAGGTCCTGTGCCTGTCCAAAAACAAGTACTGGTGCCAACAGAAATATGATCCATACCAAAGTCTTCATTCCTACAATTATAAATTGAACTACAAAAATAACAATCAAAAGCTTACCTGAGGGGTAATTCTCAGATTTATGGAGACAATAGGTTTAAAGTTTCAGGTTTAAA
>DMFR01000240.1:0-1472 GCA_003450125.1 Prolixibacteraceae bacterium
TCAATCCACTCTCAAACACGACAATGGTATGGCTAAGATGAAAAGGTATTTAGGTGAACTGGTTTCCGGCAGGATCGGGAACGTGGTGTTTTTTCAGTTAAATGGTAAAAGCTACGTGAGGGCAGCCCCGGTAAGGAAAAAGAATTCATGGACGGAGGATCAAAAGCTCCAACGCCAAAGGATCAGCAAGGCCAGTGCACTGTGGAGATCACTCCGCTCTGAACAGGTTTCAAAGATATGGAACGCATCCGCCGAGCAGATGAACGGCTATGCCTGGTTCCTGAAAGCCAATATGCCAGCCCTTGCAATGGACGGAACCCTGATTGATGCCATATTGCTGAAGGTTTCAGACGGAAAGCTGCCCATGCCCCAAAACCTTATGGTGGAAAGACTGCCCGATACCCCTTCAACCATTACGGTCAGGTGGCAGAACGATCCCCATACACGGGGAGAGCGGCTGAATGATGAACTGATGGTGGTCAGCTATGTGGATGGGAAATTCTCCCGGGTAACGGCTACAGCGCTTGTAAGAAGTGCCAAGGGAGGTTCGTTTACATTGCCAGTTAAACCAGTGAATGCCACCCATATTTATCTGTTCATGGCCTCCGGAGATAGAAATGACTATTCAGAAAGCATCTGCTTAGCGTTTTGATGGCGGGAATCGGGGTTTTTAACCAGGGGTGTTCGGAAAATGAGATTGGTACTCTGCACCAATCACATCTTCCGAATACTACTGGTTACCACCCGTCAGGTTATAGGAATACATTTCCAAACAGCCCTTTAAAGTTTTCACTGATGATTCCGCTTAAGGTCTCTTCATCGACCTTTAATAATTGGGCAGTCAATGAATAAACGCTGCTGATGGAGATTTCCAGATCATCGGTCTCCAGAAATAAATGGTCAAACGGAAGGAGCGGTATTAACTCCTTTTTCTGAGGATGGAACAGTAATGATTTTCCTACTGAAAAGTAAAAATTGTGATGAATTAGCTGTAACATTGTTGTATAGTTTGCCTGGAATCCATGAATGATCCAGGGGATAGAGGTATGGGATTCTTTTTTTAGTCTGATGATCTCCGGAAAGGCACGTACACAATGAATAATCAATGGCTTGGAATGCTTTTCGGCTATCTCAATTTGCTGTTTGAAATATCCTTCCTGAAGATTGAAGTCCGTTGTTCTAGAACGGTCCAGGCCACATTCACCTATGGCAACTATGTTTTTTTTACTTGCAGCCTGATCCATTGCCCATAAACACTCATCAGGATTCACCAACCCGATGTGCCAGGGATGAAGGCCTGCCGAATACAGATTTTCATCTTCCGGTAGAGGCAAATCCTGGGCAAAAACATTTAGAATTTGTAGGGAAGAATCGCTTTTGCGTTGATGGGTATGAAGATCAATTTTAAGCATGAGTTTCAGGTTTGCTGGTCAAATTTACATGCTTTTTGCAGAATTTGAAACCTTTTGAAT
>DMFR01000240.1:1549-9624 GCA_003450125.1 Prolixibacteraceae bacterium
GTGAAGCTTTTTGAAATCCTTAAGGTAATTTATCTTATTTTTGGATCTCAATGGATGATGAACATGAAGCTATTAAAACCCATATTTAAGGTAAGTATCCTCCTGCTATTTCTATTCCAGGGCGTTGTACAGGCACAAATATCCCAAGGTGGAATGCCCATACAAATCCAGAAGCTAAAGTCAATCCTGTCAGATGATTTGATTGTTTTACCTGCGCTGGACAATGAAAAACTACGACAGGCCAATGCTGTTGAAGAGGGGCAATTGATGTTAAAGTCTTTCCATTTTGCCCAACCTTTTGATGTGTCGCTCAATCCAAAGAATTCAGGGAAGTGGTATTCTGATGGAGAGGTCAATATTTGGCAATTGAGAATCAAATCCACCAACGCCTATTCGCTCAATGTGATCTTTGGTCGGTTTAATCTTCCTGATCAGGCTAAACTTTTCCTCATTGGTGAAAAGAGTGCTGAAATTAAGGGAGCCTATACTTCAGCCAATAATTCTGATAGCCATGTCCTGGCTGTAGAACCCCTTGCTGGTGACGAGATCCTTATTCAATATGAAGAACCTGTTGGGGTGTCTTTTCCCGGCGAGATTGAAATAACAAGGATTTCCCATGATTTTATGGGCTTAAAGTCCTATGATCCGCGTATTCCGCTTGGCGTTTCAGGTTCGTGCAATGTAAACGTGAATTGTGATATTGCCAATGGCGATGAGGAAGTCAGGGATGCTGTCTGCCGGGTACTCATTGAAGGTACGGAACTTTGCACAGGTACGCTGATCAACAACACTTCTCTGGATGAAACACCTTATCTGCTAACAGCCAATCATTGTATTAATACGGAGAAAGCGGCCAATGCAACGGTCTATCTTTTTAATTTTGAATCGCCCACCTGTGCTACTGTAGTTGGAGATGTGAGTCGTTCACTTTCAGGTAGTTCGTTGAGAGCTGCGTTTGACAGCCTTGATTTTTCACTGGTGAGGCTAAGCAACCCTGTACCTAAATATTTCCATCCTTATTTTGCAGGATGGAACCGAAAGAATCAGGCTCCCTCGTCTTCCATGGCCATCCATCATCCGCTGGGCGACATTAAGAAGGTTGCAAAAGACAATGACATTCCAATAACAGCAAGGTATAACACCACTTATCTTGCCAATGGGTTCTGGAAAATTTTAAAGTGGGACTACGGTGTTACAGAGAGCGGCTCTTCGGGAGCCCCTTTGTTCGATCAGAATAAACAGCTGATAGGTAGCCTAACGGGAGGTTCAGCTACTTGTTCAATGCCCACAAACGATTATTTTGAAAAGTTTGCCCTTTCATGGGCCTATCGTAGTGAGGCCAGCAAACAGTTGAAAACATGGCTCGATCCAATCAATTCGAATGTTGAAAAGCTAAATGGGATGTATCAGCAGCCAGAGACTGAAGTTTGTAAGCCGATCACCAATTTTAAAGACAATGATCTTTATTCTTCCATTCAGATCATCAATGGAACTACAAAAAAGGGATACTTCAGTGGCACTAACACTGCTGGATTTACTGATTTTGCTGAACAGTTTAAATTTTCAAAGAGTTGTGAAGTTCAAGGCATTTCCCTTGGAATTGCAAAATTGGTAACCAACCCAGCATTTGCCCAATCATTCATTAATGTTCAGGTTTATGATGGAGATGATAAACCTACTACCTTGTTGTACTCTCAGAAGTTTGATATCAAAAAGCTATGGGCCGATGGGATGAATTTTTTGCACTTTCAGACTACGGTAAAGACTTCAGGCAACTTCTTTATAACCTACAATATACAGGAACTGCACACCGGCGATACGCTTTCGGTTTACATGGCCAACAGGAAAACAGATACAACCAACAGTTTCTTTCTGAAAAACAATGCCGGTTGGGTGAGTTACAATTCACAAAACCTGCCAGGTAACGGATCTGCATTACTGACTGAACTCATTGCCTGCAGTATTGATTTGCCAACGACAGTTGATAGTCTTGATACTGTAGCCATTGCCTCCTTTTATCCCAATCCGTTGAATGGAAATTCCTTGTTAACTGTCAAAACAAAGATTAAGATTGATTTCCCCCAAAATACAGAGGTGTATGATTTACTGGGTAAAAAGTTAAATATTTCTTACTCATTAACTGCCCCTAATGTGTTGATGCTGAATTTCTCCAACCAGATGCCTGGAATTTATTTTGTTCATATTGAAGCCGGAGGCCGGTCAATAGTGGGTAAAATTGCATATATGCCTTAATTTTGCATTTTTACATTCATCCATGAAGATCCATCAACTATTGCCTTTTTTATTGCTTATTGGCTTCTATTCCTGTGATAACCAGCCACACTCCAAAGCCAGGGCTAAATTCAATCAATTTGCCCAGGGGTTTCATATTCTCCAGATGGGGGAGATCACCCGGCTTGATGTATTTAATCCATGGGAGAATGCACGGAATTTTACCTATTCCTATTACCTGGTTCCCAAAAGCATTCCCATTCCCGATTCTTTGTCTGGTCGGCAGATTATCCGGACACCAGTTGAAAAGGTGGTAGTCCTTTCTACTACACACATTGGGTTTATCGAGAAATTGGGATTCGAATCCAGTATTGTAGGTGTTTCAGGGAAGGACTTTGTGACCAATCCTATCATCAGGCAAGGCATTGATCAAGGCCGTGTGCATGATGTGGGCTATGACCAAAACCTGAATTATGAACTTTTACTGCAAATGAAACCTGATTTGGTGATGGCTTATGGGATTGGTTCTGATGTTGCCGCCCATCTTTCGAAGATGAAAGATTTAAATATTCCGGTTGTCATCAATGCTGAATACCTGGAAGAAACGCCCCTTGGTAGAGCCGAATGGCTGGTCTTTACGGGTTCATTCTATAACCAAACTGAACAAGCGCAAAAGGTATTTCAAAAGGTAGTTATGGAATATGACAGCCTTAAAGGCTTAGTTTCATCAACCAGCCGTCAACCAATTGTATTGACAGGTCTTCCTTATAAAGACAATTGGTGGGTACCGGGGGGAAAGTCCTACATGGCCAACCTGATTGCAGATGCAGGAGGGGATTACCTGTGGAAGGACAATACCTCCAGGGAGAGTTTTGTCGTTTCGCTTGAAAACGCCATTGTAAAAGCCACCCAGGCCGATTTGTGGATCAATACCGGTCAGACTAACAGCATTCAGGAAATATTGGATAGCGATGAAAGGTTTAAAATAATCCCTTCTCTTCAGAAGAAATTGGTTTACAATGACAACAAACAAATGAACCCAACAGGAGGCAATGAAGTCTGGGAAACAGGATCAGCCAACCCCCAGTACCTGCTGCACGATCTGATCCATATTTTCCATCCTGAAATAAAGCCGGATGGTACTTTTCACTATTATCAAAAACTGAATTAATGGTGAACAATCGTCTGATACCAAGAGATTTTCTGTTGTTTGTGATGCTGGCCATGCTGGCAGTTGTGCTGTTTGTACTCGACCTTTTCTTTGGCTCTTTGCTGATTCCTTTTAAAACAATCCTTCAGGTACTTTCCGCAACAGGAAATGTAAATCCTGAAATCAAAAGCATTATCCTTGACTTCCGGCTTCCCAAGGCAATTACAGCCGTTATGGCAGGCATGGCTTTGTCGATCAGTGGTCTGCAAATGCAGACGATCTTCCGTAACCCGCTGGCTGGTCCTTATGTATTGGGCATCAGCGCAGGGGCAAGTCTTGGAGTGGCCATCCTGGTACTGGGATTCTCATCGGTTTTTACCCTTGGATTGTTTACCATCAGCGGCTCATGGGCATTGGTGATTGTTGCATGGCTGGGGTCAGCGGCTGTCTTGTTCCTGATACTGGCAGTTTCTATCCGCATTAAAGATATTTTGACTATCCTGATACTTGGAATGCTATTCGGAAGTGCATCATCTGCCATTGTCAATATCCTGCAGTATTTCAGCAACGAATCTATGCTTAAATCATTTGTCATCTGGACCATGGGAAGTTTGGGAAGTGTAACCAGTTCGCAGTTAAATGTCTTGATTCCATCGGTCTTGGTAGGATTGGTCTTGTGCTTTCTGAGTGTTAAATCGCTCGATGTAATGCTTCTGGGCGAACAATACGCCAAGAGCATGGGACTCAGGGTAAGGAACGCCCGTTTCCTGGTTTTTACCAGTACCAGTATACTTGCTGGAAGTATAACCGCCTTCTGCGGCCCCATTGGTTTTATCGGCATTGCGGTGCCTCATATAGGACGGTTGCTGTTTAAAACGGCCCGTCATAAAATATTGATCCCTTCAAGTTTGTTACTTGGTTCGATTGTGATGCTACTGAGCGATATTGTCTCTCAAATGCCTGGCTATGAGAGTACTTTACCAATCAACTCGGTAACTGCTCTTGTGGGCATTCCTGTAATTATCTGGATTATCTTAAAGAATAAAAAATTCTCTTCTGTCTGATGAGTAAGCAACAGGTAAATATTACGGTACGTAACCTTTCTGTGGGATACAAGAAGGGCAAGAAACTGATTGCCATCAAGGAAGGGATCAATGTGAATGCCCATTCGGGTGAACTGATTGCCCTAATTGGCAGCAACGGTATTGGTAAAAGCACTCTGCTTCGTACATTGACTGGTTTTCAAAAGGCTTTAGGTGGTGAAATACTCTTAAATGATCGGAAACTAAGTAGTTTTCCTATCAAGGAGTTGGCACGTGTGTTGAGTTTTGTTTCTACTGAAGCCATAAGGGTTCAGAATTTGCGTGTTTGGGAGCTTTTAGCCATGGGACGGTATCCATACACCAATTTGATTGGAACGCTCACTGAAGAGGATAATCGCATCATTAAAAGGGCTATTGGACAGGTAGGTCTTACCGGTTATGAAGACCGCATGATTGACCAGATCAGTGATGGTGAAAGGCAACGGGCCATGATTGCCCGGACACTTGTTCAGGATACGCCCCTCATTATTTTGGATGAACCCACTGCTTTCCTTGATATCAGGAACAAGTATGAAATCATTCACCTTTTGCATGACTTCGTAAAGAATGAAAACAAGACCGTGCTGTTTTCCACCCATGACCTGAATATTTCAACCTCTGAAGTAGATAAGGTGTGGTTAATGCTTGACGATAAGGTGCTTGAAGGCGCTCCTGAGGATCTGATCCTGGCTGGTAATTTCGATCAGATGTTTCATTCCGAGAAGGTGTATTTCAATAGCGAATCTGGTGATTTTATGCTTCGAAAAAACAACCTTGGAACTTATCGCTTAACAGGTCCTGATGGGAATATATTGACTTGGACAGGCCGTGCTTTACAGCGAATAGGATTGATTTGTGCTGAAAGTAATCCTCTGGTGGTGGTATCTGTTCCATCAGAGAGGGATAACCTTGTTTGGAAGGTTGAAATAAATTCAGAGGAAAAACTGGAATGCACTTCACTATATGAACTGACGGCTGTTTTGTACGAGCGTTTAACCAAACGATAATATATAGAAATGGTGTTGCATCAATTCCCCCGAATTGCATTCGGGGCTATTCATATTCAACCACTGCGTGGTTTTATCAGGGTTTTTATCTATTACGATTGCAGATTAACCATCCAACCATCCAGCCATCCAACCATCCAACCATCTAACAGATATTACTTAACCACTTCCATATATCCGGCAACAGTAATGCCTTCAGGAGTATTGAGAAAATCAACTTTTGAAGTCAGAATTACATCAGCCACCATTTGATTGGAAGGACAATTGCGGATGCTGATTTTCTTGTTTTGAGCATGTACTTTTGCCACCAATTCCTTTAATTTCAGAAAATCCTGAAAGGGAATGTTGCCCGTACCTTTCCAGGAGGTAATTTCATTCAATTCAACTTCAATCAAAGGCATTTTTTGGGAATCCATATTTTTGTTCACATCTGCTAATGTACCCACCAAACCCAAAAAGCTGGGCTTAATGCTGTTTATCTGAAGTAGTTGGTTGTTATCTTTGATCAAAATCCGTACCTTACCGGGATGTTTTACCCCTTCCAGTTCAAATGAAAGCATATCGGTAAATGGGCGCATTTCTATGGCCAGTTGTTTGTAAACCTGCACAGGCTGTCCGGAGATGTTCAATACAAGGAAAATATCGCCTGAATATCCGGGAATGATTTCACCCTTGTTCTTTTTAAACTGGTTGAAGAGTGGATATAAATAGGCATCCGTAAGTGTGGGTATCTTGTGGTTGATACTGTCGGGCATGAGTGGTGTGACATACAGTTTGCCATAGATGTACATTACGTCGGCCTGAAAGTTTAGGATGCCAACACCTAATGATCCCCACAATTCGGTTTTACTTCCAAAATTGCAAGTGGAAAGGATTGGCTTTATCTTGTTTTGAGAAAATGCAGGTAGGATGCTTATAAAAGTAAAAAGTACTGCAAATACTGTTCTTTTCATTGACTATTGATTAAAATCTTCACAAAGTTAGCAAAATATATTGCTCTGTTGACTTAGTGGCAGAAAGGGGCAATGGATCAGATGATTCAAGGCAAGACAGGACGGTGTTCTCATTTTATTGTTTCTTTATAAGGGTGATCTTACCACTACTTTCAATAAATATCCGTTCAACAGAAGACAAATATTATCCTCAAATAATTCAAAATAAGAAATTCTTGTTTACTTTCGGACTTCCAAAATAAAGCCAAAATGATCTCAGCAAAAGCCCAGAATATATCACCTTTTATTGTAATGGAAGTGCTTGAAAGAGCCTCCATTCTTGAAAAAAAAGGCATCAATATCATTCATCTTGAAGTCGGAGAACCCGATTTTGATGTTCCCTCCTGTATCCTGGAAGCATCAGAAATTGCCATGAAAGAGGGGAGAACCCACTATACCCATAGCCTGGGCGATCCCGAGTTAAGGCAGGAGATCTGCAACAGTTACCTGAAGAACTATGGTGTTGAAATTTCCCCTGAACAAATCCTGGTTACTTCAGGCACTTCACCAGCCATTTTATTGGTGCTTTCAGTGCTTTGCGAGCCTCAGGATGAGGTGATTATTTCTGATCCCGGATATGCCTGTTACCCCAATTTTATCACCTTTAGCGGAGCTGTTCCTGTAAAAGTGCCTGTATACGAGGAAGATGGGTTTCAGTACCGACCTGAGAATATTTGCTCTGCCATTACCGAAAGAACCAAAGCCATCATGATCAACAGCCCGATGAACCCCACGGGCAACCTGCTTTCGGAAGAAACCCTTCAGTCGATTGCCAAATTCTCTCCCCCTATCATTTCTGATGAGATCTATCATGGCCTGGTTTATAATGACAAGGCTCACTGTATCCTTGAATATACCCGCAATGCCTTTGTGTTGAACGGCTTTTCAAAGTTATTTGCCATGACCGGCCTTCGTCTGGGGTATGTCATTGCCCCTGAGCGGTTTATTCGTCCCATGCAGAAGATTCAGCAGAACCTTTTTATTTGTGCGGGCTCGGTTGCCCAACGTGCCGGGATTGCCGCCCTTCGGAGCGCCGATATCGATGTGGAGCGAATGAGAAATACCTACAACGAACGTCGTATTTATATGATGGCCCGCTTACGTGAACTGGGCTTTCGGATTACTGTTGAACCCACGGGCGCTTTTTATATTTTCGTGGATGCCCGCCACCTTTCCAATGATTCGTATCAACTGGCCTTCGATATTCTGGACAAAGCCCACGTAGGGGTTACCCCGGGCATTGATTTTGGTGAAAACGGGGAAGGCTACCTGCGTTTCTCGTATGCCAATTCCCTTGAAAACATTTGTGAAGCAATGAACCGACTTGAAAAATACATCAAGGAATATCACTCCAGATTAACCTGATAGCCGTCATATTAAAAAGAATTTTTGCCTACCTTAGATCTGTCTTCCTATTGGGTATTGGTTGCCTGTTTGTGTATACCTTGAGTGTACCTTGAGTGTACCTTGTGTGTACCTTGTGTATAGATATATACAGAATCTATACTCAAGGTACACACAAGCTACACACAAGGTACACACAAACAGGCAACCTGTACCCAACCTGTCTCTTATACACATCTCCGAGCCCACGAGACTAGGCATGATCTCG
>DMFR01000071.1:0-5322 GCA_003450125.1 Prolixibacteraceae bacterium
AAGATAAATATCGAAATGCCATTTGCAAGTCAAAAAAACAAGAAAAAAGTAGCATGAAACAGATATTTATACATTACTTCATGTCTTCTAAAAGGTTACAGAGTTCATTTTTTTTCAATAAATATAAAAAGCGATCTAAATTAAACAAAAAAGGCCACCCGAAGGCAGCCTTTTTGTTCTATTGAGGTACAAGAAACGTTCTATTGCATCTCGTATTTATACATTCCGAGGTCACTCAATTCAGATGAACGAATGAATTCAGCGTTCGCTTTTACTTGTGCTTTAGCAAAACCGATGTAGTTCTTTGCCGATTTAAGGAAAGAAGCCTCACGGTTGGTATCAAGCAAGAGCAGATAACTCATGATGATATGACCTGCCATCTCAACCAATCTCCGTGCATGGAAGTCGATAAATTCATTGTCTTCAACACTTACTACCTTTTTAACGGCCTGTTCATAGTCATCCGTCAGGATAATCAATGTACGACGCATGTATTCCAGCTCAGGAGAGACCTTTTCAGCCTCATATACCCTGATTTGATTTAAATAGGCACCAGTAGTCACTCCTCTGATCGCGGCTACAACCTGGAGCTGTGTAGTTCCTTCATAAATGGAGGTAATACGGGCATCACGGTAAATACGTTCTACTGGATAGTCTTTCATAAAACCTGAACCGCCATGAATCTGAATGGCATCGTATGCCAATTGATTGCTGTATTCGCTGGCCATCCCTTTTACAAGGGGTGTATAAATATCAGCTAGCTTCTGATACATCTTCATTTCATCGCGCTCATCCTTATCTAACTTGCGTTCTTCTGCAATATAAGCATATGCCTTGTACATATCAACAAAACGAGCAGTCTCGTACAATAAGGTGCGCGAAGCATCCAGTTTGGCCTTCATAGTAGATAGCATTTCATAGACGGCGGGGAAACGAATAATCGCCTTGCCAAACTGTACACGTTCTTTGGCATAGCTAAGCGCTTCACGGTAGGCTGATTCACAGACGCCCACTGATTGTGCTGCAATACCAAGACGGGCACCGTTCATGAGGGCCATTACATATTTAATCAAGCCCATTTTGCGATCACCTACCAATTCGCCGGGAGCATTTTTGAATACCAATTCACAGGTTGGAGAACCGATAATCCCCATTTTGTGTTCAATACGACGAACTGATACACCACCACTTTGCTTATCGTATATGAACATCGACAATCCGCGACCATCTTTTGTACCTTGTTCTGAACGGGCCAATACGAGTGCAATATCGCCGTCACCATTGGTAATAAAGCGTTTCACCCCGTTAAGCAGCCAAATCTGTTTTTTCTCATCCCAGGTAGCTTTTAACTGAACGGCCTGCAAATCGGATCCCGCATCAGGCTCGGTAAGATCCATTGCCATAGTTTCTCCTGCGCAAACACGTGGAAGATATTTGGCCTTTTGTTCTTCGGATGCAAATTCATTGATGGTTTCAGCACAATCCTGAAGTCCCCAGATATTTACAAATCCGGCATCGGCACGCGAAACAATATCTGCAGCCATGATATATGGTACATTTGGAAAATTCAATCCATCGTATTTACGTGGCAATGACATGCCCATCAACCCGGCTTTGCGCAAAGCGTCAATGTTTACTGAAGTCCCACTGGCATATATCACTCGCCCATCGACAACTGAAGGACCTTCAGCATCGATCCCTTCAGCATTGGGACCTACAATGTCTCCGCAAATTTCCCCAACTACTTCCAATACTTTATCGAAGCTATCGAAAGCATCCTCGTAATCCATAGGGGCAAAATCGTATTTTTCTTTTTCTGTGAAATTTCTTTCCTTCAAACGGACGATTTTCTCCATCAAAGGATGTGAAAGATGAAATTTCAGGTCTTTATTATCTGTATAATAATTTGCCATTGTGTAAAAATTTAAAGTTTCAGGGATTACTTGGAATTCTTTTTATAAAACTTGATCATTTTTGGAATGATTTCAGAGACATCACCGTTGATCACATAATCGGCAACCATATTGATAGGTGCCTCAGGATCGGTATTGATAGCAATGATCTGAGCTGATTCTTCCATCCCTGCCCTGTGCTGGATTTGTCCCGAGATACCACAAGCAATGTAAAGCTTGGGACGAACCGTAATCCCGGTCTGGCCAATCTGGCGCTCATGATCGGTATATCCAGCATCGACAGCAGCACGCGAGGCACCCACTTCTCCGCCTAGTACTTCAGCCAATTCATATAACAGTCTGAAATTTTCTTTAGATCCCATTCCGTAGCCACCAGCTACAATGATTCCAGCTCCTTTGATGTTGACTTTACTCTTTTCCATGTGCCTTTCAATGATTTCAACTACGAAATCAGCATCGCTCACATATTTGGAAACATCAAGGGTGACTACTTTCCCTTTATATTTTGGATCAAGAAATTCTTTTTTCATTACTCCCTCGCGAACAGTAGCCATTTGAGGGCGACAATCGGGATTGATAATGGTTGCAATAATATTTCCCCCAAAAGCGGGACGAATCTGGTACAATAGATTCTCATAAACTTTACTCTGTTTTTTATCTTCGTGATCTCCAATCACAAGACTGGTGCAATCAGCAGTCAAACCACTATGCAATGCAGATGAAACCCTAGGGCCCAGGTCACGCCCAATAGAGGAGGCTCCCATCAGTGCAATCTGAGGTTTCTGTTCTTCAAACAATTTAACTACAATGGAAGTATGAGGTAAAGTCGTATAGGGCGCCAAACGTTTGTCGTCAGCTACATATAATACATCAACACCGTATGGGAAAACCACTTTTTCAATTTCAGTAAGCTGGTGTCCGATCGCAATCGCTTCCAGTTTACAATTCAGCTCGGTGGCCAGACTTCTCCCTTTGGTCAGCAATTCAAGGCTAACTTCAGCAATTTGTCCGTCTTCTATTTCGCAATAAACAAAAACACTATTCATAATTTACTCCTTTAAAAATTAACCAATGGTGTGACTCTCAATTAAATCTTTCATCAACTCCTCGATGTCAATATCAGCAGAAGAAATAACTTTTGCTCCTTTTGACTGAAGAACAACATTTTCAATCGTTTTTACCTTTGTTGGAGATCCGGTTAATCCCAATTCACTGGAGGCTGATTCAATATCATTCACTGACCATTCAGGAATATTCAGATAAGCCCTTTCATTATAGAGGTGTAAATAATCTTCATTTGAATTCTGAAGTTCGGAAACCGTTTTTGCATGTTTGTATTTCATGAGCAACCTTGCATTGCGTGCACGACAATCAGGTGCTGTACCATTTACTGTTATTACAAGAGGCATTGGACACGAAACAACTTCAACGCCGCTTTCCAGTCTGCGCTTGGCAATTACTTTACCATTTTCGATGGACTTAATTTCTTCGACATAAGTCACTTGGGGGAGCCCAAGTTTCTCTGCAACCTGTGGCCCAACCTGGGCTGTATCACCATCGATGGCCTGACGACCAGCAATAATTATATCAAAATCTTTAATTTTTTTCAATGTCTGACCAATCGCATAACTGGTAGCCAAGGTGTCTGAACCTGCAAAAGCACGGTCTGTCAACAAAATACCATCATCTGCACCACGAAACATCCCCTCACGGATAATCTCTGCCGCACGGCCTGGTCCCATCGTTAAAATCGAAATTGTAGTTCCCGGAAAAGTATCCTTGATTCTCAGTGCCTGTTCCAGGGCATTTAAATCCTCGGGATTGAAAATCGCCGCGAGTGCAGCCCGATTGACCGTTCCATCGGCTTTCATTGCATCTTTGCCCACATTTCTGGTATCAGGTACCTGTTTGGCAAGAACGATAATTTTGTAACCTTTCATTCTTAAATATTTGAGTTAATTAAGTTATTATCAGCTTTCTAAATTGCTTAAATTGAATCCGGATGATCTGAACTCTTATTAAATCCCTCCTTCTTACAAGGCTCAACTTTTAAAAGGTAGCAAATATAGATATTCAACCCTAGAAATCAAGCACCCTCACAGTACATTTAGTGAGATTTAATATTCTTTACCGATAGATCGCCCATTGCATGATGAAATAAGGAAAGTCCTTGCACAGAAAGGCTCAAATACAAAGCGAATAGACCAATTTGCTCAAATTTTCTATAAAATTAATTTCACTTACCTAATATATCAATTTAAAATGGATATAAATAATAAATTGCGTAATTGAACTATAAAGTTTTGTCTTATGTTCATCTTTTTTCATTTTTCATACCCCTGAAGAAATAAAAGCCAGTGGACAGAACCTACCCGGTTCCTATTTTCTGATACATTTCTGTAACTCATCTGTAACCTTTCTGTAACCTTAGGTTACAGAAAGGTTACAGATGAGTTACAGATGAGTTACAGATGATAGAGCCCGGGTAGATTCCGTCCACCGGCTTTTCTACTCGATATTGAATTAATTCACAAAAATTAAAGCTACCTATTCAACCTATGATCAAAAAAAAAGAGGGAGCCAATTCGGCACCCTCTTTCTTATTATTTTGTATTCTAAAACCTATGCAATTGGAGTTGGACCTCCAAAAGCCATGGGCGGCAGAATAGGATCATGACCTCTTACATTCTTAATTGGCCCGTTGACACTCTCAAATTTCTGAATATTGTCCTGTAATGCCATCACTAAACGTTTGGCATGTTCAGGAGTTAAAATAATCCTTGATTTTACATTCGCTTTAGGAATTCCAGGCATGACCCTGATAAAATCGAGAACAAACTCAGAACTTGAATGCGTAATTACCGCCAGATTCGAATAGATACCCTGAGCGATCTCTTCAGACAACTCAATTTGCAACTGATTGTTATTTTTTGATTCTTCCATAACGTTAATCTCTTGCCAACATTCTATCAGAATCTTTCATCTCAACCATTTTGTCATATTCATCGCGAGAACCGACAATCAGGTTTTTGTATTCCTTCAAACCGGTACCGGCAGGGATCAAATGACCACAGATTACATTTTCTTTCAATCCATCCAGGTAATCAACTTTGCCATGAATGGCAGCTTCGTTCAATACCTTGGTGGTTTCCTGGAAAGATGCAGCTGACAACCAACTTCTGGTTTGCAGTGATGCACGGGTAATCCCCTGTAAGATCTGGCTTGAAGTTGCAGGAATTGCATCCCTACCTTCCACCAAACGCTTGTCGCGGCGGCGAAGAGTGGAATTTTCATCCCTTAAACGGCGTGAAGTAATAATTTGTCCAGGTTTCAGGCTATCTGAATCTCCGGCATCAATTACAACCTTTTTATTATAAATCCAGTCATTTTCATGAAGGAATTCATGCTT
>DMFR01000071.1:5486-7834 GCA_003450125.1 Prolixibacteraceae bacterium
TGGCGAATAATCACCTCGTAATGTTTGTCGTTGATTTTCACACCCTGCATACGGTATACATCCTGAACTTCATTCAAAATATATTCCTGAACGGCTGTTGGGCCTTTGATGGCAAGGATATCCGAAGGAGTAATCGCTCCGTCAGAGAGTGGAATTCCGGCACGGATATAGTCATTTTCCTGAACAAGGATCTGACGTGAGAGTGGAACCAGGTAACGTTTAACATCTCCAGTTTTGGAGGTTACAACGATTTCGCGGTTACCACGTTTAATCTTACCGAGTGAAATTTCACCGTCGATTTCAGAAACAATGGCAGGATTGGAAGGATTCCTGGCCTCGAACAACTCTGTTACACGGGGCAAACCTCCAGTAATATCACCCGCTTTACCGGCTGCACGTGGAATTTTAACCAACACAGCACCAGCTTCAACGATAGTACCATCTTCAACAGCCATGTGACCCCCCACGGGTAAGTTGTAGATACGGATTGTATCTCCCTTTTCATCCAAAATCCTTAATGATGGATTCTTGGTTTTATCCCTGGTTTCAATGATTACTTTTTCCTTGTATCCAGTTTGCTCATCCGATTCCTCACGGAAAGTTACCCCATCAATGACTTGTTCAAAAGAAACTTTTCCTTTGAATTCAGTGATAATAACCCCGTTGTAAGGATCCCATTCGCAAATACGCATTCCTTTTTTCACTTCCTGACCATTCTCAATGAACAGTTTCGAACCGTAAGGAATATTGTGCGTGGAAAGCTGAATCCTTGTGTTTTTATCGATAATGCGCAATTCTGCAAGACGACTTACCACAATATCAGTTTTAATGCCTGTTTCATTGAATTGCTCAACAACGCGCAATTCATCAATTTCGGCAATACCATCATATTTTGATTCTACAGACGATTGAGTGGAGATGTTACCAGCGATACCCCCTACGTGGAATGTACGAAGAGTAAGCTGTGTTCCAGGTTCACCAATTGACTGCGCAGCAATAACCCCTACTGCCTCACCTCTTTGTACCATCGTACTTCCGGCAAGGTTCAGACCGTAACATTTGGCACAAACCCCTACTTTGGATTCACAAGTCAATACTGAACGAATTTCGACTGATTCAATCGGTGATTCTTCAATTTTGCGTGCAATTTCGTCAGTAACAATTTCACCGGAAGCTACAATCAGTTCACCTGAGAGTGGGTTGAAAATATCATGTACAGTCGTACGTCCTAAAATACGTTCAATCAGGGAAGCCACAATTTCCTCGTTGTTCTTAATTGCAGAAGCAATCAGACCACGCAAAGTACCACAATCTTCTTCCTGAATGATCACATCCTGAGCAACGTCAACCAACCTACGAGTCAGGTAACCAGCATCAGCTGTCTTTAGAGCAGTATCCGCCAAACCTTTACGGGCACCGTGAGTGGAAATAAAGTATTCCAACACTGATAGTCCTTCTTTAAAGTTGGCAAGGATCGGGTTTTCGATAATCTGAGAACCGGTAGATCCTGATTTTTGAGGCTTGGCCATCAATCCCCTCATTCCGCAAAGCTGACGAATCTGCTCTTTAGAACCACGGGCTCCTGAATCAAGCATCATATATACGGAATTGAATCCCTGACGGTCAGTGCTCAATGTCTTCATCACCGAATTGGTCAATTTGGCATTGGCATGTGTCCAGATATCAATTACCTGGTTGTAACGTTCGTTGTTGGTAATGAACCCCATGTTGTAGTTGGCCATTACTTCTTCAACTTCATTATAACCGGCTTCAACAATTTCCTTTTTATCTTCAGGAATGACAACATCACTCAGGTTGAACGACAAACCACCACGGTAAGCCATTGCATATCCCAAATCCTTAATGTCATCAAGGAATTTAACAGTTACTGCATTACCTGTTTTCTTGTAGATGTCAGAAATAATGGTACGAAGTGACTTCTTAGTCAGCAGTTCATTGATATAACCAGATGCTTTTGGAACTGACTGGTTAAAAATGATCCTACCAACTGTCGTTTCGATAATATGTTTGAACATTTCATCTTTCTCATCGACATCTTCCACTTTCACCTTCACAATGGCGTGTAATTCAACAGCGCCTTCGTTGTAGGCAATGATCACTTCCTCGGTTGAATAGAAAGTCATGCCTTCACCTTTAGCACCCGGGCGTGGTTTGGTCATGTAATACAGACCCAAAACCATGTCCTGCGATGGAACCGTAATAGGAGCTCCATTTGCAGGGTTCAACAAGTTGTGAGAGGCAAGCATCAACATCTGTGCTTCCAACACTGCTGCATTTCCCAGCGGTACGTGAACAGCCATCTGGTCACCGTCAAAGTCGGCGTTGAA
>DMFR01000204.1 GCA_003450125.1 Prolixibacteraceae bacterium
GGTCTAAACGCCTATACCAATTAGTTTAAGTAGTTAGGTAAAGATCATTCAAAAAAAGTAATATTTTTACATCATTATCAAAAAAAATATCCATAGGATACTTTTTGATATCTTTACTTTATTAACACTAAACCAAATAACCGCGATATGAACGAATTACTGAATAAACTGGCTGAATGCATTGAATTTGGCAAGATCAATTTAGCATCGCCTTATCCACCACAAATGAAAGGACAAGAGGGAGCCGATGAAATCACACGCCGCGCCCTTGAGGAGGGAGTGCTTCCACAGCAAATCTTAACGGATGGTTTAATGCCCGGCATGGAACGCATTGGATTGAAGTTTCGTGAAAACAAGGTATTTGTGCCCCAGGTATTGATGTCGGCCAAGGCCATGAGTACAGCCCTTGTCCATTTAAAACCCCATTTCCTGTCAGGAGCTGCCAAACAAAAAGGAACTTTTATAATTGGTACGGTGCTGGGAGACTTGCATGACATTGGTAAAAACCTTGTGGGAATGATGGTGGAAGGAAACGGCTATAAAGTTGTTGATCTTGGAACGGACGTAAGCTCTGAGAAATTCATCGAAGCGGTGAAAGAAAACCCCGAAGCAGTGGTGGGTTTGTCGGCCTTGCTCACCACAACGATGGTCAACATGGAAAAGATCACCAGGGAGATCAAGCAAGCGGTTCCCGGAACCTATGTCACCATAGGAGGAGCCCCTGTAAATGAAGATTTCTGTTTGAAAATAGGCGCTGACAATTATTCTCCAGATCCGCAAGGAGTGGTGGAATATTTAAACAGCAAGATAGCATAAAGGGCAGGGAGCACGGGGCTTGGGGCAAGGTGAGAAGATGGAGAATTGAGAAGGTGAGAAAATGAGAAATGAGAAGGTTAGAAAGGGGAGAGTGAAAGTGTGTGAAAATGAGAAATAGGATTCTCCAGTGCAACTATTTAACCATTTAACCATCCAACATTAAATAATTAACGATTAATGATTGCAGATTAACGATTTAACCATCCAACCATTTAACCATTAACATTGAAAAACATTACCATGAACACGATCATTCAGGAAATAAACAAAGGGAAAGCGCTCGTTTCTGACGGGGCATGGGGAACATTCCTCCAGCAAAAGGGATTGGCCCCCCGTGAATGTCCCGAAGAGTGGAATATAACAAGGGCAGCTGATGTTTTGGATATTGCCCAAAGTTATATTGAAGCAGGCGCCCACATGATTGAGACCAACAGCTTTGGGGGCAACTATTTCAAGCTTAAAAATTATGGACTGGAAGATCGGGTTTATGAGATCAACAAGGCGGCAGCCCAGATAAGCCGTAAGGCTGCCGGCCCTGATCATTTTGTACTGGGTTCGGTAGGGCCGACAGGCAAGATGCTCATGATGGAAGAGGTGACCGAAGAGGAACTGTACGATGCCTTCAAGGCTCAATCTGTGGCTCTTGAAGCCGGTGGAGCGGATGCCATTGTGATTGAAACGATGACCGATATAGAGGAAGCCCGTATTGCCGTAAAAGCGGTTAAAGAAAATACCCGGTGTGCTGTATTCTGCACCATGACCTTTGATAAGATTATCGGGGGAGCATACCGTACGATGATGGGCATTTCACCCACCGAGATGACTGAAGCACTAGTGGAAGCGGGCGCTGATGTGATTGGGGCCAACTGTGGAAACGGCATAGCGGACATGATCGGTATTGTAAAAGAAATCAGGGAAGTAAATGCACAAATTCCCATTCTGATACATGCCAATGCAGGCCTGCCCCATTATCATGAGGGCGCTACTACTTTTCCTGAAACCCCAGACGACATGGCTTCAAGGGTAAAAGAAATCATTGTAGCGGGAGCCAACATCATAGGTGGTTGCTGTGGTACAACCCCCGATCATATCAGCAAGGTTGGACAGGTCGTAAAAAGTCTTGAAGGCCCAATAAGCCATTGATTGTTCGTCCAGTTAGAAAACTTATGAATATCTTTCATGACCCAGGAATTCACATATTCGTTTGAAGAACTCACTATAGATAGAAGTTACCTCTCTGCCATCCTTGGATTCCCGGATGGTAATCTTCCAGAACCCTTTGATGAGTATGTAGCCGAGGCTATACAGAAGGCTGAAATCCTATGTGACATACAGGGAGCCTTTTGCTTTACTGAAAGTATGGAGTTTACTTCCGACAACAGCCATCTTGTAGTTGATGGAATTGAATTTGGCATCGGCAAAACCGTAGCCAAGGAGTTAAGAAATAGCAATAAAGCTGCCTTTTTTATTTGTACCGCCGGGGAAAGGATGAGTCGCTACTCCCAGAAAATGTTAAAAGGCGAGAATCCCGTTTTAGGCTATGTGTTGGACGTATTGGGGTCTATGATTGTGGAAGCAGCTACCGATGAACTGCAGAAAGAGATCAAACAGATTGCCTTTACACAAGGATTTTCGATTACCAATCGCTACAGTCCGGGTTATTGTAAGTGGAGCGTTGGTGACCAACATAAACTTTTTTCCTTCTTTCCTGTTAATTGTTGTGGGATTAGGCTTACAGAATCGGCATTGATGCATCCCATCAAATCAGTGAGTGGTATTATTGGCATTGGGAAAGAAGTTAAGTTCAGGCAATATACCTGTGACCTGTGTAACCAGGTAGATTGTTTCCATAAAAACCACCAAAGAATGATTTGATCTTTGCCTCGATTGAATATTTATTTTCCAGATTGTAAATGTAATTCACATTCAGGAAAATATATGTTTCTTTTTTTATACCTTCGGCAGGAAATAAGATGGTTAGAATATCCAAAGGAAAAATAAAATTCTATTCTTAGCAAACAGAATGAGAAGAGAGAAAGTGATGAAGGTTGTGTTTTTTTGTTTCTATGCCCTTCTGATAGCAGTTAACTTACCAGGACAATCCACCCCTATCGAATTCGACCATTACTCCACCAGGGACGGTTTATCGAATGGATACATCAATTCCATTCTACAGGATTCCGAAGGCTTTATTTGGATAGGCACTTCCAACGGCTTAAACCGTTTTGACGGCATGAATTTTAAATCCTATTATTTCAGTCCCAAAGACACTACAACTATTCCAGGCAGCATGGTAACGGCTATGGTGGAAGATGAGCAGCACAATATATGGGTGATGACCAGTAATGGTTTGTGTGTTTATGAAAGGAATATGGATCACTTTTCAAGAAAATCAATCCTTGTAAAGGGGAAAAAACTAAGCGATTATTACCTTTATACTTGTTTGGCCGACAGCAAAGGCTATCTGTGGTTTTCGGCAGCCAACCAAGGCATTTTCCGTTTTAAGATATACAACAATTCCAATATTTTATCTAGGATGGTCTATGCGGAAAGATTCGATCTGGATGAGCAAGATGTTGATCCGGTGAACAAAAATAATATATTTTCAATTATTGAGGACAAGGATGGCAAAATATGGGTAGCAGGCTTTGGCAATCAGCTCTATTATCTGGACAGGCAGCAAAATAAATTCATTTCTCAACCCATCAAATATGCGGAGGCGAATAAATTCAGCAATAAACGCAAAGGTTTGTTTATCGATCATGATGGGGATCTATTTGTCACTATTGAAGACAATGGACTGTTGGTATGGGATCGAAGACACAATAATTTTAATCTATACAAACCGGAGGGCTATGGCAAAGGCCTCAAAGGAAAGGTTTTATTCGCCCTTGCTGAAGATAAAGATGGATTAATCTGGATAGGTGACCGAAATAATGAAGGGATCACCATTTTTAACAAAAAGACAGGAAGATTTAATTCCATCCAGTCGGATCCATTTGATCCCTATTCTCTCATTACCAATAAGATTAATACAATATACAGGGATCATACCGGATCGATATGGGTAGGCACAATTATTGGGGTTAATAAATACAGTCCCGGCAAATCAAAATTCAATCGGTACTATAGTGTTTCAAACCAACCCTACAAATTGAGCTTTAACAACACCCTCTGTTTTGCTGAAGGAAAAGAAGGTGTGATCTGGATCGGGACAGATGGCGGTGGGCTGAATAAAATGGAACGGAAAACAGGCAAGTTTTCATCATACGTGCATGATCCTACCAATGCTAATTCGCCAAACAGCAATGCCATTATTTCAGTTTGTGAAGATCATGAGGGAACTTTGTGGCTAGGAACCTTTCACGGAGGGCTGGAAAGCCTGAAAGATGGAAAATTTAAAGCTTATCTTCCCGATGCTTCCAATCCATATTCAATTTCCAATAGAAATATATGGTATGTCCTTGAAGACAGTAAGCAAAACTTTTGGTTGGGTACATTAAGCAGTGGCATTGAATTGTTTGACAGAAAGACAGGGCGGTTTTATCATTTCTCCCATAAAGCTGGCGATTCAACTAGCATTTGTAATAATTCAATCTATGGCCTTTATGAAGATAGTAAGCACAACTTATACATTACCAGTAATTATGGCGTGAGTATCCTTGATTTGAATGCCTACGATTTTTCAAAAATGCCCATTGCTATTAAATTTCGAAACTTACATCATGTTGAAAACAAGAATAGTCTTAGCAGCAGCAATGTTTATTGTGTAAGGGAAGATAATGCTGGCAACCTATGGTTTGGAACCATGGGTTCAGGACTCGATCAATTGGATGTAACGACAGGAAAATTCACCAACTATTCAACCAACGATGGATTACCGGGAAATTCGATCACTTCCATACTTGTTGACAGCTTGAATAATTTATGGCTGGCAACGGATAAAGGATTAGCCAAGTTTAATCCTAAGACTAAAGCTATCGTTGTTTTTGATCCCAAGGATGGCTTACAAAACATGGGGTTAAAAAGCTGGGCGTTAAAGACAAAGGACGGTGAAATGTTTTTTGGCGGCCCTGATGGGTTTAATTCATTTTACCCTAACCGGATCAATTACAACCAAAATCAAAACAAACCACCTGTTGTGATCACAGGGTTGAAAATTTTCAACAACCCTGTAGAAATCAATGAGCAATTCAACAAAAGAACCCTTTTAACCAAGGCGATTAATGAAAGTAAGGAATTGGTATTGACACACAATGAGAACTTCTTTACTTTTGAGTTTGCTGCCCTTGATTATACAACCCCTGAAAAGAACAATTATGCCTATAAGATGGAGGGCTTTGACAAGGAATGGGTGCAGTGTGGAACTAAAGTTGAGGCCAACTACACCAATCTTGATCCTGGAGAATATACCTTGAGGGTAAAAGCTTCCAACAATGATGGGATATGGAATGAACAGGGAACCTCCATTAAAGTGATCATCCTGCCTCCTTGGTGGGAAACCTGGTGGTTCAGGCTAATCATGGGACTTTCTGTAATCATTATACTCACTTCGATCTATTATGAACGTATCCGGCAATATAAAAACCAGAAGGTATTGCTTGAAAAGCTGGTGGCACAGAAAACAGCTGAATTACAGCACATGAATACTGTGTTGGTAAAACAAGCCGAAGAACTGAATCAAACCAATGCCCTTCTTGAAGAAAGACAAGAGCAGATTGAATTACAAAGTGAGGAATTATTGGCGCAAAAAGAGTCCCTCATTACCATGAACAATGAATTACACGACCTGAATATCACCAAAGACAAATTCTTTTCAATTATTGCCCACGATATCAAGAATCCGTTTAACGCGATTCTGGGTTTCACTTCTTTACTGGAAGAAAATTACAAAGTTTGGACCGATGAAATGAAGCTTGAAATCATTGGTTTGGTTCACACCTCATCGAAGAACCTTTTCCAGTTATTGGATAACCTTTTACAATGGTCCCGCTCCCAACGTGGAATTATTGAATTTAATCCAAAGAGAACCGATTTGAATGCTTTATTGTCAAATGTGATTGAATTAATGAAAGTTACTGCCGAATCTAAAAATATTCAATTAGAACTTAACCTTCCTGAAAATGAATTGAACGTATATGCTGACTGGCAAATGCTAGACACCATCCTGCGTAATATCATTGGCAATGCTTTAAAATTTACCCATACGGAAGGAATGGTTGAAGTTATGGCTGAAACAATAGATGATTTTGTATTACTGAAGATCGTTGACAATGGTGTTGGGATGAAAAATGAAGTTAAAGATAAGCTATTTAGAATTGATGCCAATTATACCTCTCCAGGTACCCAAAATGAAGTAGGCACTGGCCTTGGTCTTATCCTGGTGAAGGAATTTGTTGAAAAACATGGTGGTATGATCGGCGTTGAAAGTGAAGTAGGTAAAGGCAGTACTTTTTATTTTACCATTCCATTGGCAAAAAGGTAATCTAAAATTGAATAACCCGGACTTATGAGAAGTCATTTGATAAAAGTAAAAGCCGCTAAAGTAGATTCCATTAGCGGCTTTCAATTGTATCATTATTCTTACAACCCTGAATTTATTTTCCTTACATTCTTTCAGGAACTTCAATCCCCAATAGTTTCATGCCTGTTTTAATGGTTTTTCCAACCGTTTCAGCTATAATTAAGCGAAGATTACGTACTTCTTCATTCTCTTCAGCCAGCATCGGAAATTCATGATAGAATTGATTAAATTCCTTGACCAATTCATAGACATAGTTTGCAATCAATGCAGGACTGTATCCTTCACCTGCTTCTTTTACAGCAGTGGGAAATTGAGAAATTACTTTGATTAACTGTAGTTCCTTGGCTCCCGGTTCGGTATTGATTTTAACCGTATGGTTTAATTCAATTTTCCGATCAGCCGCTTTGCGTAAAATGGAACGAATACGTGCATAAGTATATTGAATAAAGGGGCCGGTATGCCCATTGAAGTCAATGGACTCTTCAGGATTGAAGAGCATGTTTTTCTTTGGATCGACTTTCAGAATAAAATATTTCAATGCTCCCAATGCAATCATCCGATAAGTTTCGGCAGCCTGTTCAGGTGTATAACCATCCAGCTTGCCCAATTCTTCGGAAGTTTTGCGCGATACCTCTATCATTTCAGCCATCAGGTCATCAGCATCCACTACCGTACCTTCACGTGATTTCATTTTCCCTTGGGGAAGTTCAACCATTCCATAAGAGAAATGATGCAATCCTTTCCCAAATTCAAAACCTAATTTATCGAGTAAAATAGACAATACCTGGAAGTGATAAATCTGTTCGTTGCCAACCACATAAATCATCTGGTCGATGGGATAGTCCTGAAAGCGTTCTTTGGCTGTACCGATATCTTGGGTCATATAGACCGAAGTGCCATCACTGCGAAGCAAAATCTTCTGGTCCAATCCTTCGGCAGTCAGATCAGCCCAAACTGATGAATCCTCTTTTTGATAGAAAACACCTTCAGCAAGGCCCCTTAAAACTTCATTTTTACCATAAAGATAGGTCTCAGATTCATAGTATATCTTATCGAAATCGACCCCCAGTTCTTTGTAGGTTACATCAAATCCGGCATAAACCCACTGGTTCATCATTTCCCAAAGCTGAATGGTTTCTGGATCTTTGGCTTCCCATTTAAGTAACATCTCGCGTGCTCCCTGCATGGATGGAGCATTCTGTTCTGCATTTTCCTTTGTTTCCCCTTGAGCAATCAAAGCGGCTATTTCCTTTTTGTATTCCTGATCAAATTTCACATAGTAGTTACCTACAAGGTGGTCGCCTTTGATGCCTGTGTTTTCAGGAGTTTGCCCATTGCCCCACATTTTCCATGCATACATGGATTTACAGATATGGATACCCCTGTCATTCACGATGTTGGTTTTTACAACCTTATGTCCATTTGCTTTAAGAATCTCGCCTAGTGAAAACCCTAAAAGGTTATTTCGGATATGCCCCAGATGCAATGGCTTATTGGTATTGGGCGACGAATATTCAACCATAACAAGTTTCGATGATTCTCCCGGCACTGTGATTCCGTAGTTTTCTGTACAACTTACTGAATTAAGGACTGACACCCAGTAATCGGCTGAGATCACAAGGTTTAAAAATCCTTTTACCACATTGTATTTATTGACCTCTTCCACGTTGTGCTGAAGATAATCCCCAATCTCGGCAGCTGTTTGTTCTGGCGATTTCCTGGACATACGAACAAACGGAAATACCACTACCGTGATATCACCTTCAAACTCTTTCCTTGTATTTTGTAGCTGAACAAGGCTTTGATCTATTTGCTGTCCGTAGCATTTCTCAATGGCTTCAACAATTTTGTCACGTATAATCAGTTCAATCGACATTCTTTTAGTATTGAAATTTGAGCCACAAAGATATTTGAATTTCGCGATTATAGGTTTTCTTAATAAAGATTAGCGATGAATGATTTCAATTCCTTTTCATTTAATTCATAATGGATCAAATTACAAAAGAAATAACCCATTTTGGATTTGTTAATGATTAATATGGGGTTCAACGAAAAGCCCTGCCTAATTGAATAGACAGGGCTTTTAAACAATTTATAAAGTTCTATTTTAACAGTTTAATCATTAAACCTATCTCTTTATTTCATTTTAAAGATTTCGAATTCAACACGACGGTTCAACAAGCGACCTTCCGGAGTGGCATTGTNNGCATTGCTGGCTGCTGGTTTTGCTTCCCCAAAAGCCTCTTGCTTAATAATGCGACCTGAAGCGATGCCTTTTGATTCGAGATATTTAATGGTCGATGCAACGCGTGCTTCCGACAGTTTCAAGTTCGAATCATCTGGCCCCTGGCTGTCTGCATAGCCATAGATATTGACATCAAAGTCTTTATTCTGATTCAGTATTTTAACCAGTTTATCCAGAATTCCCTTGGAGAAATCTGTCAGGTAGCTTTTGCCTGATGTAAAATGGATAGCTGAAACCTTAATGTTCTGAAGTTCGATTTGATCCCGTGTAATTACTTTTGGCTTTTCAGC
>DMFR01000324.1:0-170 GCA_003450125.1 Prolixibacteraceae bacterium
ATGTATTGCCAGATGTCGAGTTCCGTCCAGTTGGAAATAGGGAATACCCTGATGGATTCGCCCTTGTGGACGCGTGCATTGTAGATGTCCCACAGTTCAGGACGTTGGTTTTTGGGGTCCCATTGGTGAAATTTATCCCTGAAAGAGAAGATACGTTCCTTGGCCCTTGA
>DMFR01000324.1:487-741 GCA_003450125.1 Prolixibacteraceae bacterium
ATCACATCGGTATGCACTTTACTCCCATGGGTAAAGGGGCCCACACCAGCTTCGAAGGCAGCCTGGTTGGAATGAACGATCAGGTTCCAGCCATTGTCCCTGGCATAATTATCCCTGAATTCAATCATCTCCTTAAACTTCCATTTCGAATCGATGTGCATCAAGGGGAATGGAACCTTCCCGGGATAGAAAGCTTTCTCGGCCAGGCGAACCATCACCGAGGAATCTTTTCCGATGGAATAAAGCATCACCGG
>DMFR01000324.1:887-2938 GCA_003450125.1 Prolixibacteraceae bacterium
CCGATGGAATAAAGCATCACCGGGTTCTCAAATTCTGCGGCCACTTCACGGATGATGTGAATGGCTTCGGCCTCTAGCTCTTTTAAATGTGAAAGACTATATTCTGTCATTTTATAATTGTGTTGTATTCATTTCTATCTTGAGTTGGCTAAAATAATACTTTCAACTCTTCTAATGGTTGTTCTTCCTACTTTGAAGCAAGAAATAACAACGATTTAAACTATCCTTGAAATTCAGAGTGTTGTTATAAAACAATAAAGTGTGGATTCATCAAATTTTCCTTATTGTAGTGTAATTCTGTGTGTTGATCAGACTGAAAAACATTCTTGCCTATCGCCTTGACGATGGCATGTCCGGCTGCCGTGTCCCATTCCATGGTGGGCCCAAACCGTGGATAGATATCCGCCGTACCTTCAGCAAGGAGGCAAAACTTCAGTGAGCTTCCTCTGCTGATCAGTTGAAGTTCAGGATGAAGCATTTTTAATTCGTCAATATATGCTATGGTTTGATCATCCAGATGGGTACGGCTTACTGCAACGGTGTATTGATCCTTCATTCTTGTTAGAGGCAGCCTGTTTCCATGGGTAGAGATCCAGTCAAACGTACAATCCAGTTCTGGATGCTCTATTTTCCAGGCTCCCGAACCAACCAACCCAACATACAGCTCCTTGGACACCGGGCAGTAAATAATCCCGGCAATGCTTTTGTTGTCCTCAATCAAGGCAATGTTGACCGTAAATTCACCATTGCGGCTGATAAACTCCTTGGTTCCATCCAGAGGGTCGACCAGCCAAAAGGTTTTCCATTGTGCCCTTTCCGTAAAAGCCAGGTGAATGCCTTCTTCGCTTAGAATGGGGATTTGTGTAGGCTCAAGTAGACTTGAAATCATCAGATGTGCCTGAAGGTCAGCTGCAGTCAAGGGACTTAAATCATCCTTTTGGGTGACAGCGAAATCACCGGAAGCATATACTTCCATGATTTTTTCACCTGCCAGCAAGGCGGCATTGATCGCTATATTGATAAGCTGATGGGTTCCCATTTACTTTATATCCCTACTTTGTTTTAAAAATCAGCAGGATACAAAAATAGGTAACTATACTGAAACCATTTTAGGCTTTTATACTTATATATATCATGCCCAAATTTGATCCATGTTTATGAGAAACCCCTATTAAAATTAGAAATGATCAGGAAAGAAAACGTATCTTTATGGTAAAATAGTCTGAATATTGATTACTTTTACCATCATTCAACCATTGATTGGCCAAGTGCCTTTAGATAATGAAGTTTCGGGACCAACCATCAACCTTTATCAATCATGGAACCAAAGAATTTTCTCCTGTTGCTGTTTTTGTTTGTTGTAGGATATGGTGTGTATGGACAGAAAAGGCCAATTAACAATCTACCCTCAACCAGAGCTTCCCTGGATCATGTTTTAGATGATGTTCAACCCATGGATACGATTTATCACATCGAATTTGCCACCAGGGTCGATTCCCTTTATAAGTATTTGGATAAAGATCCGAAAGCCACCTGGGATATTATTTTCAAGGACGGAATCCGCAAACCGGACCTTCAATCGGGGGATATATTGCGTGTAACTTCAGAAAACAATACGATTAAATATTACTTTCTGAAACTTGAGAAATATATCCCCAACACCAATGCCTACCTGGGATCCATAACATGGCCTGATATGCCCTTAGACTTAAAGGGTGAGAAAGCCGGTGTGTTGGGTTGGAAAGGGGATACCATCCCATCTTTTGATTCCCTGACAATGAATTATGTGCTTGTCCTTCCGCTTGCTTACCAGAGGATTCCTGCCCTGACCTTCGCCACTGTGAATCCTAACTCCAAAGTAATGGTCACAAGGGCCAAAAGCCTTGAGGGATCGGTTGCCGACCGCACAATCACTTTTACCGTCATAGCTGAAGACAGCATTACCACCCGCGTTTACTCAGTCTTCCTGAAAAAAGAACAAGATACCCTGGATATTCAACTCAAATCGACCATTTCTTCCATGTTCTATAAGGTCAGCCCGGGTTACAGCC
>DMFR01000324.1:3070-3941 GCA_003450125.1 Prolixibacteraceae bacterium
GGTTACAGCCTGAATGAAACCATTAAAGGGGTGATAAATGGGACAACCGTTGCCGATTTTTATGCCAAAATCACCAAAGCCGACGAACTTCAGACATTAAAAGTGATATCTGCTTTCAGTGGCGCTGAACTGGACGAAGCCGATAGGATTAATAATGGGGACACCCTGGTGGTTCTTTCAGCCGACGGCAAACATACTTCGAAATACATCCTCAGGGGGACATTCGAAGTTTTAAGTGTAGGCACAATGCTCACTTCAACTATTTACACCATTTATGTAACAGGTTCGACAGGTATAATCACCGGATTCCCGAAATACACCCCGCTTAAAACGGTACTGGAAGGAGTGGTGATTCCTTCGGGGGCTACCCTTACCATGGTCGATCAGAATGATGGTTACAAGACCCTTATCAAACTGAACTATGATACCGTGTATGTAGATGTTTTGGCAACTCTAGCTATTTATTTCGAGGTTATTGCTGAAAACGGCAGAGACAAAGTATTGTATCAGTTGCGTCCGACATCCATTTCCGTTGATGCTTATGCAACATCTGATCTATACAGCATCAACCAAATATCTTCATTCCTGTATCCTCTTATACAGGGTACTTCCGTAAATGGTTTGTTCAGTAATTTGACACCTGCACCCGGAGCTAGCATGAAAGTATATGACAAGGAGGGTTTTGTCCGCTCCACGGGTATCATTTGCAAGGATGATAAATTGGTGGTTACTTCTCTGGATGGTACTATACGCAAAGCTTATTATTTCAAGACACCGGGCTTCGAGGGAGGCCCTTACCTCGCCTTTATCCTCTCTGATGATTACCAGATTGATCAAGTTTTGCGTTCTATCGGCGGTGTATCGGAGGGCG
>DMFR01000324.1:4094-7367 GCA_003450125.1 Prolixibacteraceae bacterium
CGGTGTATCGGAGGGCGAAGGTACGGCAGTGTTTAAATCTAAATTGGTTCCCGCATTCGGTGCAACCTTGAAAGTAGTTGATATAAATGGCAACGAAAGCACCCTTACAAATCTAGTACCGGGTGACAAAGTGCTCGTAACTTCGGCAGATGGTACTCAAACGACTACCTACTTTATTGACATTAAGACTGAAGTTGATCGTGGTGATATTGCTTCAGCGATTAGCATGGTTCCCAACCCTAGTACCGGCAAGGTAGTGGTTCATGGCCTTGCGAAAGGAGACAGGTTAAGGGTACTGAACCCTGTCGGCACTGTCCTGTTTGATGTGATTGCAGTCAGTTCAGCCGAAACCATTTCGCTGGATGCTCAGCCGGCAGGCATCTATCTATTTGTAGTATCTGCCGGATCTCAACCTCTCAATATTAAAAAGATCATGAAGAAATAAACAACTAACTACTGCTTTGAATCCTTAAAAGGCTGAATATTTTCCGTCTGGATTTCCACCAATGCTGAATAACCCAATTGTTCCAGCTCGACGGCCACTTTGCTCTTTCCTTTTATCTTTTGAAGTTTTCCTTTCAGTCCAATAAAAGGACCGGAGACCACCTCGATCATCTGGCCGGGTTTTAATTTCTCCTGGGTAATTTCAATGGGAGTATTGTCCTGGCTGAGCATTAATTTCAGGTATTCAATCTGGCTGTCAGGTACAACGGCTGCCTTGCCTTCAAACCTGACATAACTTACGATGTAGTTGGATTGCAATACCTGGTCATATTCCTTTCTGCTGGCACGCACAAACAGGTAACCTGAAATTAAAGGCATTTCCACCCATTTCTTGCGGTCGCTCCATTGTCTTAGCTTGCGTTGAAGGGGCAAAAAGGTATCGATCTCCTGAGTTTGGAGTTCAGACTGTGCTTTTTTTTCCGCCCTGGATTTGACGTAAACTGCATGCCAGTAATAGGTGTTGGGTTGAATTATTTTTTCCATACCTGGTCTCTAACGGCATAAATTCTTTCAATGATGTCCACAACCTTCATTCCTTCCAAGGCATTGGTACTGATGGGGGAGTGGCCGCTTAATGTTTCTGCCACATTCTGAATCACCAGGTGATGGTTCTGGGCCGAACCTTTGTACAACCCGTAATCGTTAGGGGGTGCACTGGCTTCCAGTTCCGGCATCGTGTAATCTTTGATGTTGCAGTAAACTACTTCATTCATATACTGTCCGGCTACCTTGATGGTTCCTTTTTCGCCGATGATGGTCATGCTGCTTTCCAGGTTTTCATGATAGATAGACGTGGAATAATTGAGGGTCCCAATTCCTTCATTGATGAATTCAAAATTAACGATACCTGTATCTTCAAAATCTGTCAAGTTCTTGTGGTTGAAATCCTTGAACAGACCATTGATGTTCTTGATGTCACCAAAGAGCCAATACATAATATCGATGAAATGCGAAAACTGGGTAAACAAGGTGCCTCCATCCAGTTCTCCGTCGCCATGCCAGTTTTGATGGGTATAATATCGTTCGTCACGGTTCCAGTAACAGTTAATCTGTACATGAAACAGGTGCCCAAGTAGGTTTTGCTCCATCACTTCTTTTAGCCAGACCGAAGGTGGGGAATAGCGGTTCTGCATCACGCAGAAAACGGTTCTGTTTTTAGCCAATGATTTATAAATGACCCGTTCAGCATCTGACTTGGTCAGTGCCATTGGCTTCTCAATCACTACATGCAGGTGTTTATCGAGTGCCTTTAGAGCAATTTCTGCATGTAATCCATTGGGCGTGCAAATGTTTAACACATCCAGATGCTTCTCCTTATCGAGTAATTCATCGACAGATGAATAGAATTTAACTCCATCGAAGGAGACCTTGCATTCTTCCGCTGTCCGGATATCACATACAGCGATCAATTCCGAATGCGGGTTGCGAAGGATCATCTCTGCATGGCGTTTCCCAATATGACCTTGTCCAACAACGGCAAAACGTACTTTTTTTTCAGATATCATAGTTAACTTTTAATGGTTATATGGTTGAATTGTTGAATGGTTAAATGGTTTAATTGTTATATGGTTATTTGATTAAGTTGTTAATGGTTTAATTGTAGTATTGCTTATTAGTTTAATGGTTAATTGTTTAATGGTTAAGATGTTAAATTGTCAACCATCTAACCATCTAACCATCTAACCATCTAACCATTGAGCCATCCAACCATCTAACCATCTAACCCTCAATCTTTACCACTTTTCCCTTTTCGAGCCTGTACTTTTCATGGTTTTCTGGGCAAACTGCCATTCCTTCTGAATCGAATTTCAATTTATGCCCGTATTCGCTCATCCATCCTGTCTGCCGGGCCGGGTTTCCAACCACAAGGGCATAATCAGGAATGTCTTTCGTAACAACGGCTCCTGCCCCTACAAATGCATAGCGGCCAAGGGTGATGCCGCAAACAATGGTTGCGTTGGCCCCAATGGTGGCCCCTTTCTTTACCACTGTCGGCAGATATTCATTCTTGCGCACAATGGCGCTCCGGGGATTAATCACATTGGTAAACACCGCCGAGGGACCCAGGAATACATCATCCTCACAGATGACCCCGGTATAAACCGATACATTGTTCTGTATCTTTACCCGGTTGCCCAGCCTGACCTGGGGTGAAACAACCACATTCTGACCAATGGAACATTGTTCTCCGATGATGCAATCGGACATGATATGTGAGAAGTGCCATATTTTAGTTCCCTGGCCAATCTGGCAATGGGGATCAATGACAGCGGTTTCGTGGGCAAAATAGACGCTTTCCATTAGTTGTAAAATTCACGAATAGCCGAGGTGATCCTGTTCAGTTGCTCCTCGGTCAGTTCGGTGTGCATGGGCAAAGATAATACTTGTTCCGAAAGTTCTTCCGATACGGGGAAATCGCCCTTCCGGTATCCCAGGTAATGATAGGCTTCCTGCAGGTGCAAGGCCAGGGGGTAATAGATCATCGATGGGATTCCTTTCGATTGCAGGAACTGTTGAAGTTCACCTCGCCTTTCTGAAACTTTGATGGTATATTGGTGAAAGCTGTGGCTACTATACGGAACCCTTGCCGGAACAGTCACCTGTGAAATACCTGCCAGTTCACGGTCGTAAAAGGCAGCGGCCTGCTGTCTTGCTTTCACATATTGATCCAGGTAGTTGAGCTTGACATCCAAAATGGCCGCCTGTAGGGCATCCAGCCTGGAATTTAACCCGATTTGCTGGTAATAATATCGTTTGCTCATTCCATGG
>DMFR01000324.1:7545-8332 GCA_003450125.1 Prolixibacteraceae bacterium
CATCTCGGCACACTGACCATAGAGGTGCACCGGAATGATGGCTTTGGTCTTTGGGGTGATGCAAGGGGTGATCAGCTCAGGCCTGATGTTAAAACTGTGCGGGTCAACATCGGCCAGTATAGGCTTTAGCTTCATCAATGCCAGCACTTCCAGGGTCGATACAAAGGTAAAGGGAGTCGTAATGACCTCATCACCTTCGTGAAGTCCCAGTGCCATCAGGGCGATCTGGAGGGCATCGGTTCCATTGGCACAGGCAATGACATGGCCTACCTTCAGGTAGTTCTTCAGGTTTTCCTCGAACTCGTTGACTTTGCCTCCTTTGACAAATACCGAGGAACGGATGACTTCACCCATCTGGGCATCAATCTCAGACTTGATCTTTTCATATTGACCGAAAAGGTCAACCATTTGTATGTTCATTGTGCTTGATTTTGTTTCTACGAACGGATGAGGTTTCGTTTAATTATTCAATTCGATTAATTATCTGCTAAGGTATGAAATTGTTTAATAAGAAAGGAAGCCTGTTGACAGAAAACTTGACAATATAACTTTGTATTTACCTTCCTTGGAAAGTATGCTTCACCACCAAGACTGCAAGGCACAAAGGAACAACGTGTTTGCTTTTACCGAATTCCTTTTCAACCTTTATGAAGGAATAATCGACCAACCCTATATTAGGATCTGCTGAAAAATATTTATTTGCTTGAACCCAAGAGAATTACAGCCGCATTTATTGAATCAGGGTGCAAAAAGAAGTGGTAAAATACTCCAAAAAGCCTGCACCCAG
>DMFR01000187.1:0-1739 GCA_003450125.1 Prolixibacteraceae bacterium
TCATACGATGACTTCAAGTCATCGTATGAATAATCTATTTATTCCTCTTCAATTATTATTTATTGATATTCAATAAATAATAATTGATTAGCATTAAAATAATGTTTATATTTGGACATCCAAAACCTCTAAACTTTCATACGATGGGAACTTATTTCAGAACTAAGAAACTAACGATTTTAGCTATACTGGCCGGATTGACCTATGCTTTTCTGATTGTCAATACCTTTACACAAGAATGGGACTATTGGCAAATATCATTCAATGAAAGGACGCTGGGTGAAGTGCATAATAGGTGGGGAGATGTGATCGGTCAAAAGCCGGTAGAAAGTACCCCTCTCCTGATAAAGTCAATCAATGGATTTACCAGTTTTCCAGATTCACTGGTTAACCTGGTAAATCATCAAACCCTTAAAGCCCAATACGGACAGGTGATCCTATTAGGACCACCTATAAAACCAAAGTTTTCAACTGGGGCGCTCTTTATTTTAACATTTTTGGTTCTAATTCTGTTTATAGTTTCAATCCGTATTCCAATTCATTTTTATAAATTCATAGGCATGATCAAAAGGGAACTTATATATGAACGAAAAAGTATTCATCTGTTAAGATGGATAGGTTTAGAATTACTTGTCAACTATCTTGGAGGTTTCCTTATCCTTTACATTTTTCATCAAATTGTCAGTTCCCAATTTCACTTTTCCAACTATGAAATCAAAATGGGTTCCATGGACCCCATCTGGCTCTTTCTGGGAATAGTGGTTTTGCTGCTTGCCGAGATACTTTCCAAAGGATTGGCCCTCAGAGAAGAACAGGAACTGACCATTTAATATTAACGACTATGCCTATCATTGTAAACCTGGATGTCATGATGGCCAAACGGAAGATTTCATTGAACGAACTTTCCGAACGGGTAAATATTACAACCGCCAATCTTTCCATCTTAAAGACCGGTAAGGCCAAAGCCATGAGGTTTAGCACCCTTGAAACCATCTGTAAAGAGCTGCAATGCCAACCGGGAGATATTCTGGAATATACGGATTCCACGGATTAATACGAATTGCACTTTTGCCCTTTATGCAAAAGTGCAAAAGTGCAAAATCAATGTCATCAATGATTTCTCTATCTAAATGTCAATTGTCGTTTGTGTCGTAGATTCATTGTCATGTAACAGCTTTTGTGACGATTCTAGCATTGGGCCTGGCAATCCCCAAGGGATGATATGTTGGTGGCCCCCAATGAAATTGGGGGAAGCAGTACATATTCTCCTGCGGAACCCTGAAGGGGTTCTACTTCAGTTACATATGCCTGTAGAACCCCTTCGGGGTTCAGTGGCCTTGTTGTTTCCTTTCCCCCAATTTCATTGGGGGCCACCAATATTTCTTCCCTTCGGGATTGACGCTTCGAAGATAATTTTGCCCGTTCCTAAATTGTCACTTTAGTTGTTACACGACACCTATTCTATTTCTACCATACTGTAAGTGCTACGCACCTTTCATCTGTTTCGATCATGCTCTGCTACCACACTTTCATCCTGCCTCGTACGGCAGGCTGGCGCTATATGGTTGTTGCAACTTTGTAGAATGTGGTCCTGTTGCCACCCCCCTTAAGCTTGACCATTGATTTAAGAACTGGCTGATAGGTATAATCGTTATTAGAAAGTTATTCATTAGCTATTCGAAACTTATTCGATGATATTTCGAATATATTCGAAGCACCTTCGAACTACCTTCGAACTA
>DMFR01000187.1:1832-3874 GCA_003450125.1 Prolixibacteraceae bacterium
CGAATAAGCTTCGAATAACTACCTAGATTGTCAGTACATTTTACACCAATAAACTACTTGAAAAAAGTACATACTATTTACGGGAAGAAGGTTTCTGATTATGCAAATACCCGGATTGCATAATCTGCGCAATTGCAGAAGCTGCTTCTAAATAACAAAAGGCCCGTCATCCGGGCCTTTTATCTTATATCTAATTTGTAAAATCTCTATACGATCGGGAATATTTTGTAATCGGCCATGTATTCCAGAATAGTCTTTACGTTGAGCGCCCTGTTTTCAGGATGCAGCACCAGGTTTGGATGTTCAGGGGCCACAAATGGAAGGTCGGCTCCGGGAAGGTTGGCAATTAATCCTTCCTCGTATTTCTCGTACAATTCAGGCTTGTTGTTTTTGCAGAATTCAAGGCTCGCATCCATGTAGATGAGCTTAAAGCGGTTCTCTCCAATGATCTGGCTCACCTGCTGGCGGATATTTTCATCCGGAGAAATAAAGGAACAGATGGTGATGATGCCCTGATCGTTCAGCAGTTTACTGATATGGGCCACCCGACGTAGGTGCTCAGCACGGTCGGTGGGTGAGAAATCCAGTTCATTGGAAAGCCCCAAACGAATGGAACTACCATCGAGTAAAACAACCGTTGCGCCCTGTTCAAACAATTCTTTTTCGAGGGTAAAGGCCAGTTCATTTTTGCCCGAGCCATGCAAGCCGGTAATCCACAAGGTAGTTCCCTGCTGGTTGTATCGTTTCTGGCGCTGGACCTCTGATATGAGGGCTTCACCTTTGGTAATGCGGTATTTATTGGCTTCAAGGGTTTTTTCGTCAACAATCTTGGAAGGAAGATCTTCATCATTAAGCTTATCAATGATCATGCCCACGGCCACGGTATTGTTGGTAATGGGGTCAATGAGGATAAAGGAGCCGGTGCTGCGGTTCTTTTTATAGGGATCGAAGAAGATGGCCTTGTTGGTGGTCATTACTACCCGTCCGATCTCATTGAGCTCAAAATGATCAATGGATGATTTCTGAAGAGTATTGACATCGACTTTATATTGTATTTTATCGAACCTCACTCTGGTGGTGTTGTTGGCGTGCTTGATGAACAACTGCACGTTGGGATCCATCGGCTTCTCATCCATCCAAACCAGCATGGCTTCAAAGTGACGTTCAATGCGTGGCAGGTTGTCCGGGTAAACAATCATGTCACCGCGTGAGATGTCAATCTCGTCTTCCAGGGTAATGGTAACTGACTGTGGTGGAAAGGCTTCATTGAGGTTACCGTCGTAGGTAATGATCTCCTTGATGGTAGAAGTCTTGCGGGAAGGCAGTACCATAATCTTCTCTCCCTTGCGGATAATTCCTGAAGCCACACGGGCTGAGAATCCACGGAAATCAAGATCGGGACGAAGTACATACTGAACAGGGAAACGCATGTCATCAAAGTTGCGGTCACTGCTAATGTGTACTGATTCCAGAAACTCCAGCATACTTTTACCATGATACCACGGCATCAGGGTGGTAGGTTCAACCACATTTTCACCCTTCAAGGCAGAGAGTGGAATGAAGTTTACATCAGGCACATCCAGCTGGGTGATGAAGGCCTTGTATTCAGCGCAAATATCGTCGAATACGGCCTGATCGTAGTTGACCAGGTCCATTTTGTTCACTGCCAATACCACGTGTTTAATGCCCAGCAAAGAGACTAAAAAGGTATGACGGCGAGTCTGGGTAATTACTCCTTTGGAGGCATCAATAAGGATGATGGCCAGGTTGGCTGTTGAAGCGCCAGTGACCATGTTCCGGGTATACTGCGTGTGCCCGGGAGTATCGGCAATGATGAACTTGCGTTTGTTGGTCGAGAAATAACGGTAGGCCACATCAATGGTGATTCCTTGTTCACGCTCGGCTTTAAGGCCATCGAGAAGCAGGGCATAATCGATCTCCTCACCTGCATGTCCCACGCGCTTACTGTCGCGTTCAAGGGCCGAAAGCTGATCTTCGTAAATCTTCTTGCTGTCGAACAGCAGGCGCCCGATCAGGGTCGA
>DMFR01000187.1:4070-4198 GCA_003450125.1 Prolixibacteraceae bacterium
ATCAGGGTCGACTTGCCATCGTCTACCGAACCGGCTGTCAATAGACGCAGAAGGTCTTTTTTCTCATCCTGGTCCAGGTAAGTGTTGATATCGAGCGTCCCCCTTGTTTCCCCGTTGGGAGAATTTAC
>DMFR01000368.1:0-7939 GCA_003450125.1 Prolixibacteraceae bacterium
ACCACGATTAAATAATGGCTTTTTGAGGACAGAAACACAGAGATAAACCACAAGGGTCAATTCAGTTTTGAACAAAGAATGAAATGCCGCAGATCTTGTGATGAAGATACAATTGAATTAAAAAAAAATGAAGAAGTATGCCTTTTTTTTTAACCATTATTTAGAATTGAACAACCCTGAATCTCAGGCCTGAAATACGTAAAAAGTGTAATTTATTTCGTAAATTGTGTAAGGTTTTTCAAGTCAGAATCATTCAATTTTGTAAGGTTACCCCTTTGGGTAATTCACACCTAAAAATAAAGACATGGGAACTCCACCGGATTCAAATTTCAACATTAGAACCATAAAAAAAGTATTGATAGCACTCGACTATGATCGCTCGGCACAGGAAGTGGCACAGTTTGGTTACTCAATAGCCAAAGCCATGAAGAGCGAAGTTATCTTACTGCACGTTCTGGCAGATATCGCCTATTATTCAACTCCCGGATATACACCCATTATGGGATTCAGCGATTTCAGCCACACTGAATTTCTGCAAATGGTGGATGAGGATGGACTCAAGACTGCCGCAAGACATTTCCTGGAAAGAATCAAAAATCATCTGGGCGATGATATGATCTCAACAACCGTCGAAGAAGGAGAAGTGGCTGATATGGTATTGAAGACCGCCCTTCGTTCACATGTTGATATCATAGTGATCGGATCTCACAGCCGCAAATGGCTGGAAAAAATATTGGTAGGAAGTACAGCGGAAAAGGTTTTAGGTCAAACAACCATTCCATTGCTGATTGTTCCTGTAAAAGAAGAAGGCGTTTCAATATAAAAAAAACTCCCTTATTATGCACCTGCTTGAACAACTTAAAAAACATTCAAGGATTGTGGCTGATTCAGGTGATTTTGAATCCATCAGGAAGTTTAAACCAATGGATTCGACCACCAATCCATCGCTCATCTATGCTGCCGCACAGGATCACAAGTACATCCATTTGATGGATGAAGCTCTGGCATATGCTCACCGTAAATCAACAGATACACAAAAGCAAATTAGCCTGGCCTTGGAAAGGCTGTTCATTAACTTTGGATTGGAGATCCTGAAGATTGTTCCAGGAAGGGTTTCCACGGAAGTGGATGCCCGACTCTCGTTTGATAACGAAGGAAGTGTCAAAAAGGCGCGCGAATTGATTGCGCTGTACAAGGAATTAGGTATCGACCGGGACAGGATACTAATAACGATTGCTGCAACATGGGAAGGCATCAAGGCGGCAGAAACACTGTCCAAAGAAGGGATACATTGCAATATGACACTCCTGTTTTCGATGCCACAGGCCATTGCCTGTGCCGAAGCTGGGGTACAAATCGTCTCTCCTTTCGTGGGACGGGTGCTGGACTGGCATTTGCAAAAGCATTCAGACCATGCTTTCAATAATGCGGAAGAACCAGGAATTTTGCTGGTAAAGGATATCTACAATTATTACAAAAAATTTGCGTATAAAACAGAAATTATGGGCGCCAGTTTTCGAAATACGGATGAAATATTAGCCCTTTCAGGTTGCGACCTAATGACTATCTCACCTACATTACTTACAGAATTGGAAAAAACAGAAGGTATGATTGAAAGAAAATTAGATATTGAAAAAGCCAGAGCCAGCGAGTTGGAAAAAATGGCAATGGACCAGAAGAAATTTCGTTGGCTGATGAATGAAAATGAAATGGCCTCTGAACAACTGGCAGAGGGAATAAGAAAATTTACTGAAGACATCGTAAAGCTTGAAAGTTTACTCCTCAGAAGATACATTACCAAATATGAAACTATATGAACGAAACCTTATCTATCGAAGAACTGAGGAAAACCGATGCTTATTGGCGGGCTGCAAATTACCTTTCGGTTGCCCAAATATACCTCTATGATAATCCCCTTTTGAAACGACCACTGGAATTGTCGGATGTGAAGCCGATACTTCTGGGACACTGGGGTACAACACCGGGCCAGAACTTTATCTATACGCATCTGAACCGGGTCATCAAAAAGTACGATTTGGACATGATATATATTTCAGGCCCCGGACATGGGGGTCCTGCCCTGGTAGGCAATACGTATTTGGAGGGCACTTACAGTGAAATCTATCCTCACATTACCCAGGATGAAGCGGGATTGAAAAAACTCTTTAAACAGTTTTCCTTTCCGGGAGGGATTCCAAGTCATGTTTCACCGGAGTGCCCAGGATCGATCCATGAAGGTGGCGAGTTAGGATACTCCTTGAGCCATGCTTTCGGGGCTGCCTTTGACAATCCGGAACTTATTGTTGCCTGTGTAATCGGCGATGGAGAAGCTGAAACAGGTCCGCTTGCGACTTCCTGGCATTCCAATAAGTTTCTAAATCCTGTCAATGACGGGGCTGTATTACCTATACTGCATTTAAACGGTTATAAAATTGCCAGTCCGACTGTTCTTGCACGAATTCCAAAAGTGGAACTGGAACAATTGATGTTGGGTTATGGATGGACTCCTTATTATGTGGAGGGTGAACATCCTGAAGAAATGCATCAACTCATGGCTGCTACCATGGAAAAAGCCATAGAACATATCCGCAGCATTCAAAGTGATGCCAGAAATAACAATAATACCACAAGGCCACATTGGCCCATGATAGTTCTCCGATCACCCAAAGGTTGGACAGGACCAAAAGTAGTAGATGGACTACAAGTGGAGGGTTCCTTTCGATCACATCAGGTGCCATTACAAGTGAATTCACTTCATCCCGATCACCTTGGGCTTCTGGATAAATGGTTGAGAAGTTACAAGCCCGAAGAATTGTTCGATGATAAAGGCCACCTAATGCCTGAACTGGCTGAATTAGCCCCTAAAGGTAACCGAAGAATGGGCGCTAATCCCCATGCCAATGGAGGATTGTTGTTACACGATCTTATCATGCCTGACTTTAGGAACTATGCAGTAAAGGTGCCTTCACCCGGATCAGTTGAAACAGCCGATACCCACCAACTTGGAGAGTTCCTTCGGGAAGTCATTAGCCTGAACCAGGAGCAACGCAACTTCAGGATCTTTGGTCCCGATGAAACACTTTCCAATCGATTAAATGCCGTTTTTGAAGTCACGAACCGAAGCTGGGAAGCCGAAATCGAAAAGAATGATGAATTTCTTTCCTTTGATGGCCGGGTTATGGAGATGCTCAGCGAGCACCAATGTGAAGGCTGGCTGGAAGGATACCTGCTCACTGGCCGTCATGGGTTGTTCAACTGCTATGAGGCATTTATTCACATTATTGATTCAATGTTTAATCAACATGCCAAATGGCTGAAGGTTACCGCAGAATTGCCCTGGAGAAAAAGGATTGCATCGCTCAATTACCTATTGGCCTCCCATGTATGGCAGCAGGCTCACAATGGATTTACTCACCAAGATCCAGGATTTATTGATCATGTGATCAATAAAAAGGCATCCATAGTACGTGTATACCTCCCACCCGATGCGAATTGTTTATTGTCGGTTTGGGACCATTGTTTAAGAAGCCGCAACTATGTCAATGTTGTAATTGCGGGTAAATACCTGGCCCCGCAGTGGTTAACCATGAAGGAAGCGATCCACCATTGCACTCAAGGTATAGGCATTTGGAAATGGGCCAGTAATGATAATGGAGCAGAACCCGATGTGGTAATGGCCTGCTGCGGCGATGTGCCTACACTGGAAACCCTTGCAGCCGTATCCATTTTGCGTGAGCATTTGCCTGACTTGAACATACGGGTGATCAATGTTGTTGACTTAATGAAATTGGAGCCCAATTCCGAACATCCGCATGGATTAAGTGACAAGGATTTCGATGCCTTGTTTACCAAAGACAAGCCTATCGTCTTTGCATTCCATGGATATCCATGGCTGATTCATCGAATGACCTACCGTCGCACCAATCATGAGAACATCCATGTGAGGGGGTATAAAGAAGAAGGCACAATTACCACTACCTTCGATATGGTAGTGCTAAACGACCTAGATCGGTTCCACTTGGTACAGGATGTCATCAAAAGGCTTCCTCAACTGGGTGATCGTGGCGACCAACTGAAACAGTGGACCATGAATAAACTTAGCGAACACAAACAGTACATTGAAGAATATGGCCAGGACATGCCGGAAATTCAAAATTGGAAATGGAAGGATTAACTATGAATCAAAAAAACAATGCAAAAGATTTTCCTGTCGTATGTGTAGGTGGTTCCGCTGGCGGACTGGAAGCCTATATTCGTTTACTAAAGAATTTGCCGGCTGATATGGGTGTTGCCATTGTGATAGTCAATCACATGAGAACGGTTGCCACCATGCTGCCCGAAATTCTCCCCATGTATACCAAGATGCCTGTTGAGCTGATTACAAACAAATTGGATGTCCAGCCAAACCATGTATATATCATCCCTGAAAATCGCGATCTGCATATTAAGGATGGAGAATTCATTCTTAAACCCATATCAAAGCCAAGGGGATGGCCTGACGTGATTACTGTATTCCTACGTTCCATGACCGAACATTGGGAGGGTAAATTGGTCGCTGTCATTGTATCGGGTTTGGATGGTGATGGAGCAGCAGCGATGTGTGGAATCAAAGAAGTGGGCGGGATTACTATTGCCCAGAAACTTGATACCGCCAACCAACCAGATATGCCTGAGTCAGCCATTGCAAGCGGATGTATCGATTTTATTCTTTCACCTGAAAATATTGCCCTTCAAATTGCAAAAATTGCACTCAGGGAATCAAAAACTGAGTAATTAACAGGTATTGGTATCCGGTAAACAATATCGTTAAATGCTGAACTCCTTGTTTCTATTGCGTCCCAAAGGGACTTTTTGTTCTGAGGTCTTTTGATTTCTATAATTATACTTGCCCTAAAGAGACAATTCTGAAGAGATATCCTATTTATAGATTGAATGTCGCGCTTATTGAAATACTATCGAATATTCCTTTCCCCCTTTAAAAACCAACTGCAGAAAGATTTATTGATATGTAAATGTGTGATTAATATAACTTTTTGCCAAATTAATGTAAAGCTTTCATCTGTTTAAGGCTACATCTTTACAGTCTAATATTTAGAAACTTATTACTTAAAAACAGAACATCATGGGAAATTTACTTTATGTCATCGCGGTCATTCTGATTATTATCTGGGCTTTGGGTTTCTTCGCTTACAATGTTGGCAGTGTAATACACATTTTACTCGTAATTGCCATCGTTGCGATTCTATTGCGCGTGATTAGGGGCGGAAGCGCGGTATAGTACCTTTTAATAGCTAAACAACCGGAGCATGCTCATGGTTAAGAAATTAAATTTAAATACAGAAGAGGAAAGGATATAGTCCTTTCCTCTTCCGGAACTTAATTGCATTCAATATTTACCTTCCATTAATAGTTTATTATGAAAACAACAGGCTTCGCTCTTCTTGTAGTTGGTTTATTACTGACCCTATTTACAACCTTCAAGTATTTCACAAAGGAAAAAGTGGTGGATATCGGCAAAGTTGAAATCACTGCTGATAAAGGACACAACGTAAGTTGGTCGCCCATAATTGGTATTGGAATAATGATTATTGGCGGGATTGTTTTATATTCCGATTCTAGGAAATAATAGCTTCCGGCCTTGGTTATTTCAGATCAGATGTCCCTGAAATTTTCTACCTTTTTGTTTTTTTTCGGCTGGTAATTGTCAGAATATTTTTACCTTTAACGAGTTATTGGTTCACCTTTCCCGGTTACCTTTTTGCCACCAACCTTACTCCAACCCTACTCCAAGCCTACTTAAACCCTACTCCTGGTATAGATAAACTTAGTCTTGGTATAGGGTTTAATTAGGTTCACAATAGGAGCTTTTTTTGATTGAACATTAGCCAATCTTTCACAATAAATAAAAAAGGTGATCGGTAATCAATCCTGGGGCTCAAAGACGGAAAAGGAATGTTATTATTCTATTGCATTTTATTTGTTTTTATGTAGATTTACATGATCTCTCTAAAACGAATGATTTGAAGCTCTACATTAAATACATGGTCAGCCTTCGTTGCAAAATGATCGTGAGAGAAGAACTAAATAAACTCGGACTTCGACTTATTGTTGTCGAACTTGGAGTGGTTGATATCATGGAAGATATCACCTTGGATCAACGGGAACAACTAAAAATAAATCTACTTCAATCAGGATTGGAATTGCTGGACGATAAAAAAAGCATCCTGATCGAGAAAATTAAAAATGTAATCATTGAAATGATTCATTATTCTGATGAATTGCCCAAAATCAACTATTCGGATTTCATCAGTGAAAAACTAAATTACGATTACACTTACCTGTCCAATATATTTTCGGAAGTAAAAGGGATCACCATTCAGCAATTCATTATTAATCATAAAATAGAAAAGGTCAAGGAGCTGCTCCTTTATGACGAACTAAATCTTACCGAAATATCCTATAAACTGCATTACAGCAGCGTTTCTCATTTATCCAAACAGTTTAAAAAAGTAACTGGCTTATCCCCTACTTTTTACAAACAGCTCAAAGAAAAGCGTAAAGGAAATCTGGAAAACATGTGATTTATACAATCTTTTAACAGATATGTATAACAATTTTGTACCTAAGATTATGCAATATTGCTAAATTCACTTTTATTAAAATAGACCATTTGAAATTATTTATAAAGTACATGGTAAGTGCCCGTTGTATTTCAGCAGTGAAGGAAGAACTAAGAAAGCTGGGCTTACATTTCATTGTTGTCGATTTGGGTGAAATTGACATCATGGAAAATATTTCAGAAGAGCAGCGCGAGCAACTCAAAATTGGGTTGATCAACTCGGGTCTTGAATTGATGGACGATAAACGGGCTGTATTGATTGAAAAAATCATAAAAGTCATTATTGAAATGATTCACCATTCAGATGAGGCAATTAAAGTAAACTTTTCTGACTATCTAAGTGAAAAACTAAACCACGATTACACCTATCTCTCCAATATCTTTTCTGATGTAAAGGGGATAACCATCCAGCAATTCATCATCATCCATAAAGTGGAAAGAATTAAAGAATTGCTGCTCTACGACGAACTTAACCTGACCGAAATTTCCTATAAACTCAACTACAGTAGTGTAGCACATTTATCCAACCAGTTTAAAAAAGTGACCGGCCTCTCTCCTTCTCATTTTAAACAATTGAAAGACCGAAGAAGAATGCCCATCGAAGAATTAGGAAATTCAAACTCCATAAATGGTTAATATGAACGCAAGATGTTTGATTGAAGCGAGTCTTGATCCTTTGGTGACTATCAATACTGATGGCAAGATTACAGATATGAATGAGGCCTTGACCAAAATTACAGGGTTGAGCCGTGAAAAACTTACAGGAACTGATTTTCTCAATTATTTTACCGAACCGAATAAAGCGCGTGAAGTTTACCAGGCAGTGTTTGCCAATGGATCCGTGGCTGATTCTCCTTTAACGCTCCGGCATAAAAATGGTCAACTGACTGATGTATTATTCAATGGATCGGTCTATAAAGATGATAGGGGGAAAGTGGAGGGTATTGTGATTGTAGCGCGTGACATTTCCGGACAAAAGTGGGCTATTGAATTAAGAAAAGCTTTCGAAGAACTGGCCCTTCAAAACCAGGTAAAGGAAAAACGGGCTGCCGAGTTGGTGATTGCCAACATGGAACTGGCTTTTCAAAATGAAGTAAAGGAAAAACGGGCTGCCGAGTTGGTGATTGCCAACAAGGAACTGGCCTTTCAAAATGAAGTAAAGGAAAAACGCGCAGCCGAGTTGGTGATTGCCAACAAAGAACTGGCTTTTCAAAATGATGAGAAAGAAAAACGTGCAGCCGAGTTAGTCATTGCCAATAAAGAACTGGCTTTTCAAAACGATGAAAAGGAAAAGCGTGCAGCCGAGTTGGTGATTGCCAA